>QBUM01000126.1 GCA_013180585.1 Candidatus Methanophagaceae archaeon GoMg2 | reverse complement strand
AAAAAGAGGTGAATGGGAGAGAGCACTGGAAAGCTACAATAAAAGCCTTGCTATCAAAGAGGAGCTTGAAGACAAGCAAGGAATCTTATATACTCTTAATAACATCGGTGTAATATATCAAAACAGAGGTGAATGGGAAAGAGCACTGGAAAGCTACAATAAAAGCCTTGCTATCTCTAAGGAGCTTGGCGATAAGCAAGTACTCTCAAACGCTCTTGGGAACATCGGTAATATCTATCAAAACAAAGGTGAATGGGAGAGAGCACTGGAAAGCTACAATAAAAGCCTTGCTATCTCTAAGGAGCTTGGCGATAAGCAAGTACTCTCAAACGCTCTTGGGAACATCGGTAATGTGTATCACAATAGAGGAGAATGGGGGCAGGCACTTGAATACTACGAGAAAAGCCTTACAATCTCAGAGGAGCTTTGCGATAAGCAAGTAATTTCAAGTGTTCTTAATAACATCGGTGTAGTCTATCAAAACATGGGGGAATGGGGACAAGCACTCGAATACTACGAGAGAAGCCTTACAATCGCAGAGGAGCTTGCCTATCGCCAAGGAATTTCAACTGCTCTTGGTAACATCGGTGAAATCAATATAACGAATGGAGACATGGACGAAGCAAAAATCAATCTTGAGAAATCTCTTACCATAGCAGAAGAACTCGCACCAATCTCTACTGTGGGTGTCCTTGCAAACTTAAGTGAACTCTGGAGGTTTGATGACCGGTACGATGATGCTTTCACGGCACTTGAAAAAGCTTTGCAAATTGTCATACATGTTGGAGCCAAGCCACAAGAGATAGATATACTTGAAAAACTTGCAGACACATATATAAGCAAATATATCGCAGATAAAGAGGAAGAGAACCTTCACTCTGCAGAGAAAATCTATAATAATGCTCTTGAGCTTGCCAGTAGCAAGATGCCTTTGCAAGAAGCAATAGCAATTCGAGGAATAGGGATTGTTCAGGCAAAGAAGGGTGATATAACGGCATCGAAGAAATCTTTCAAGAACTCTATCGAGATCCTGCACCGTCTGGGAGCAATATTCGAACTACAAAAAACAACTCTTGAATATGCAAGAGCACTCTATGAGAATAACGATTTTGTTGAAGCTGAGATAGCGGCAAAGTCTGCAGCATTCGACACCTTGCGTAATGACTACCGTGAGCCATTAATGAAAACGTACCTCTTGCTCGGCGATATTGCTATGAGCCGGGAGAATCAATATGGATATTATCTTGATTGTTTAAAACAAGCAGAGTTCAATCCTAAGATTTACGTAAAAACATGCTTTTTCTTGATTTTTCGAATGAAGAAGATGGATAAAGAAGTCTTGCTCAAATTTATAGAATCTTTAAAGGAGATAAACAAGGATAAGTCTTTCGATACGTTTTTGGACGCATTGAATGCCAGGATCGCTGGTACAGAGTATGATACGGCTGGACTTCCAAGTAGCTTAGTGCAGGAGCTTAAAAGTTTTAGAGTTTAGAACCCACAATCTAAAAATCAAAAAGAAGAACGGCAAGCTAAAGATATCCTTTAAAAAAGTGCGTATTGGTGCTATCACCAATTATTATCGCTTAGTCGCTTTCCACAAACTTGTGCTTTGTTTTTATCACTCAACCAACAAATCCTTAACCGCCGTCCTTACCGCTTCTTCTGAATCAAACCTCTCGGTCCAGCCCAATTTTTTCAGTTTCGTTGCATCAAGCAGCATAATAGGAACGTCACCCTTCCAACCCCGTGCACCACCCGTGAACCGAAATTCGGGTGACGCTTGCATCTCTTCGCACACTATCTCCGCTATTCGCTGCACACTTGTCATCTCATCCGTGCCGATGTTGAGTATATTCACACCTTCTTCTTTTGCGTCAAAACCCGCAAACATCGCTTTTACACAATCACTCACATAAATATACGATTTCGTCTGTTTGCCATCGCCCAGAATTTCCAACTCCGCGGGATTGTCCCTAATTTTATTGATAAAATCGTAAATCACTCCGTGTGAAGACCTTCTGCCTATTACATTCGCAAACCTGTATATCCACGCCTGCATATCAAATGTATGACAGTAAGCGGCGATTAACGCTTCACAAGCAAGTTTCGACGCGCCATACAGCGAAATGGGAATTGTAGGATATTCTTCCGGCGTGGGCAACTTATCCGCATCGCCGTAAACCGTGGATGTAGATGTAAACAGCATCCTCTTTACGCCGTTCGTTCTCATTGCTTCCAGTACGTTATAGGTTGCGATGACATTCTGATCCAAATGAACCCTTGTATCCTCCGCGCCTAACCGCACTTCCGGATTCGCAGCAAGATGCCAGACCTCCTCTGCACCCACAAAAAGACTTGATATGTCATCATGCAAGATGTCTATTTTGTAAAAACTGAAATTTTCTTTATCGAAGTGCGGCCTTACGAATTCCTCGTATCCCGCGCTCAGGTTATCCAGAACTACTACCTCATGTTTCTGCGCTACCAACCGATCAACGACGTGCGAACCTATGAAACCCGCGCCACCTGTAACTATGATCTTCATTTCTATAGCTTTAGCACTTTTCACGAGACGTTATCATTAGTTTCAATCGCCTCTTTCCCCTTCTTCATCCCTCACTCGCAACATCCAATGTTTTAACAAAGCAAAAAAAAACGCCCAGGTCGGGATTTGAACCCGAGTCCGAGCCTCGACAGGGCTCAATGATAGGCCGCTACACCACCCGGGCTTCTATGCTTTCTCTTATACATCATACCTACGATACTTTTTATAAGATATGTTTAAATAAAAATAGAACAACAAAAGGAGAAAAAGAAATGGCAACAAGAGGAAGGAAGGCAGCGGAAAAGGTAAAAGTCCTGATGGACAAGTCGGATTTGATACGGAATATAGGCATCATCGCCCATATAGACCACGGGAAGACCACATTGACCGATAACCTCCTTGCGGGTGCGGGGATAATATCGAAAGAATTAGCGGGCGAGCAATTATTCACGGATTCTTATTATCTGGAGCAGGAGAGAGGGATAACCATATTCGCAGCAACTGTGTCTATGGTTTATTCTTACAAAGGTGAAGATCACCTCATAAACCTTATTGATACCCCCGGCCATGTAGATTTTGGCGGTGATGTGACGAGGGCGTTAAGAGCCGTTGATGGCGCTGTGGTAGTCGTTGATGCCGTGGAGGGCGCGATGCCACAGACCGAGACCGTGCTGAGACAGGCGATGAAGGAGAACGTGAAACCCGTTCTTTTCATTAACAAGGTAGATCGGATGATAAACGAGCTGAAAGTAGATGAGCAAGAGATGATGGTCCAGCTTGGTAAGATAATAGACAAGGTAAACAAGCTGATACAGGGAATGAAGAAGGATAAATACGAGGACTGGAAGCTGGATGCAGTAAAAGGCAATGTCGCTTTCGGTTCCGCACTGTATAACTGGGCTATAAGTGTCCCCTCGATGCAAAAGACGGGAGTTAGCTTCAAAGAAGTATACGAGTACTGTAAAACGGAGAATATGAAAGATCTGGCGGAGAAGTGTCCGGGATATGAAGCGGTTCTTGATATGATTACTGACCATCTCCCCAGCCCATTAGAAGCGCAGAAGATACGAATGCCGGTAATATGGCATGGTGACGAAACGAGCGAGATAGGGCAGAGCATGGCGAGGTGTGATAGAGATGGTGACATAGCTTTTATGGTTACCAGTATCTCAGTGGACCAGCATGCGGGGGAAGTAGCCACCGGGCGGCTATTTAGTGGTACGGTGGAAAAGGGCAAGGAAGTAATTGTTTCTGGCGTGTACAAAATGAATCGGATTCAGCAGGCAAGTATATATATGGGTCAGGAGCGTGTAGAAGTAGATAAGATACCAGCGGGGAATATCGCGGCGCTCGTGGGTTTGAAAGATGCCAGGGTCGGTTCTACGCTTTCTACTTCGGAGATGGTACCTTTTGAAAGTATGAAACATTACAGTGAGCCGGTTGTTACTGTTGCGGTGGAAGCGAAGAGCACAAAGGATTTGCCACGGCTGGTAGAAATGCTAAGGAAGTTGGGTAAAGAAGACCCGATGCTAAGGATAGAGATAAACGAGGAGACGGGGGAACATCTGGTATCGGGGATGGGTGAATTGCATCTCGAGATAATAATAAACCGTATAGATCATGATGAGAACATACCGATAATCGCTTCGCCACCCATTGTCGTTTTCCGTGAGACTGTGGAAGCGCATGCGGGACCTGTGGAAGGTAAATCGCCAAACAGGCATAATAAGTTCTATGTTGAGGTTGAACCCTTAGGCATGGACATAGTGAAGAAGATAAAAACCGAGGGGATAGTTGTAGGCAAAAATAAGGTTTTGATGCGCGACCAACTGGTGGAAGCAGGTATGGATAAGCTTGAGGCAAAGAATGTCGTTAACATCACCGAGGGTAACATGTTAATAGATATGACCAAGGGGGTACAGTATCTACGAGAGACGATGGAGCTGATTCAGGAAAGCTTCGAGGAAGTGATGCTGAAGGGTCCATTAGCAAGGGAGAAGTGCATGGGCATAAAAGTAAAGCTGAAGGATGTAAAGCTGCACGAGGATACGATACATCGAGGTCCTGCACAGGTCATTCCCGCGGTGCGAAACGCTATACATGCGGCTATACTACAGGGAAAAGCGACACTCCTGGAGCCTACACAGGAAGTGTTCATAAACATACCGCAGAATCTGATGGGGAACGTCACACGAGAACTGCAGGGCAGAAGAGGACAGATAATAGATATAACGACCGAAGAGGATATGGTTTCTTTGCAAGCCGAAGCGCCTGTGGCTGAGATGTTAGGCTTTGCAGGCGATATTAGGTCGGCGACAGAAGGCAGAGCGTTGTGGAGCACGGAGTTCGCAGGTTTCAAGCCAATACCGCCGAATCTGTTCGGTGAGAAGGTAATTGATGTGAGGAAACGGAAGGGCTTGAAGCTGGAGATGCCAAAGACCACCGATTTCGTGTCGTAGTCGCGAATTGGCAGCCGGCTCTTCACACATCTCCTTTTTTTTCTTTTTGTAGTTGTATAGCTAATCTAAAAAACCACGAGATTCCACGAGATTAGCACAAGAATTTAGGGTTAGCAGGGGATAAAAAAAGTCAATAGAGTGCTTAAGCCGGATCCATATTAATATTTCTCGTGGGAATCTGTGAAATCTTGTGGTTAGCTAAACAAATACTTCTTTTTTTGTGATTACCGCCATTCTCTCCGCAACGCTTTGAGCATGGCCTTTGATGAGCCTTTTGCAGGTTTTATTTCCAGCCCAAACTTCTTCGCAAAAGTTTCAACCGTTTTTGTGAATTCCACGTCATTCTCATCGGCTTCGGAATAGCATATCTTCACGACACGTTTATAATGATTCTCTAATATTTTTATTATTCTCGGCGTGTCCGCAGCGGCACTTC
>QBUM01000127.1 GCA_013180585.1 Candidatus Methanophagaceae archaeon GoMg2 | reverse complement strand
TGAAATATACGGAAAAACCCCGATAGAAAAACTTGAAAACAAAGATATTTATTTCCTGGTGAGTTTGACCAAAGATGCTACCGAAATTATAAAGAGGGAGACAAAATTAGTGGACTTCTGGGAGAACTATACGAAACAAAAGAGATTGAGAAGCTTTATTATTTCTCGTTTACTAAATTCAATAAGCAGCGTTAGTAAACAAACACCTTCGCATTATCTTGTTAAAGAAGAGAGTGCATACCTAACATCCCATGATAAAGGATTATTGAACAAGAGGAATGAAATAGCACAAAAATTGATGGAACTCGCATATCATGTTTATGGGAGGTGATACTGTGGACATTGAAATTGAAAAAATAGTCAGAACAGAGAGAAAGAGCATCGCTTTACAGATAACAGACGATGCTACTTTAGTAGTAAGAGCACCTTTTTATGTTAATGATGATACCATAGAAAGAGTTGTTTTAAAACGTAAAGACTGGGTCGAAAAAAATAAAAATAGTATCCTGAGAAGAGACCCTAAATTTTCCACCAGGGAATTCGTGAATGGTGAAGGTTTTCTTTATCTTGGTAAATATTACAAATTAACAATAGTTGATGAACAGGAAACAGCCTTGAAATTAGGAACTGGATTTTGCCTTTCCAGAGAACTTTTACCAAATGCCAGGCAAGTTTTTATTCAATGGTATAGAGAGGAAGCACATGAAAAAATTTCAGAAAGAGTCGAATGGTATGCACAAAAAAGAGGATTTAAATATAATAAAATTAACATCACAAATGCACAAAAAAGATGGGGCTCTTGCTCTTCTAAAAGGAATTTGAATTTTTCGTGGCGTCTAATCATGGCTCCTTTAAGAGTCGTGGATTATGTTGTTGTCCATGAGCTTGTTCATCTCGAAGAAAAAAATCATACAAAAATGTTCTGGAATAGAGTGAAAATGTTAATGCCCGATTATGAAAAGCACAAAGAGTGGCTAAAAAGAAACGGTTATCTGCTCAGGCTATAATTATCTGGCTTTGCTATTTCGTATGAAAAGAAAAGCGAAAATCACCCAGAGTATTCTTAAACTTCTCCCTTCCCAACCTCAAATGCACACCTATTAACCTCCAAAAACTTCGCGGGTACCGACTCACGGAGCGACTCGATTAGCACCTCTTCCCGTAGCGGAATATACTCCGAGAGCGCACCCAACATAACGACATTCATTGCTTGTGGATTACCCGCATTGACAGCCAGCTTTGTCGCATCAATAGTTTTAAGAGTGATTGCTAAATACATTGTAAAAGTTTAAATATGCAAGCGTACATAATTTTAAAAGTGGGTAACAATGCAAGAAGTCGCCACGTTTGAAGAAATTTTGAAGATGCATCCTGATAAATTCGCATCCGAGGATGATGAAAACCGGGGCAGGATATTATATGCACTTACTCAAGAGATATTCAAATTAAGAACGGAACTCGAAGAACTAAAAAGTAGCAAATCATGCGAAATCGTAGAAAAGATAGTAGTGTTAAAGGATGTTTCATATTCCGAGGCTAAAAGCATGGTGGAGAACTATTTGAAAACACATAAAAAAGCATCATATATGTATGAGATTTCTAATGAGTTAGGGTTAAACCTTAAGATGGTTCACGAAATCGTTGAGCAGTTAATAAAAGAGGGTAAAGTGGAATAGGGGGTTTCTATGTCGGTATATAGAAATAAAGGTGATGCAATAGAGGGTGAAGTAATAACCTGTCAGGCACGGAAATATGAACAAATAGTGGTAAAAGGAAGTGGTGCACATAGAGCGGTAAGGCTTAAACTAAGCGGTAGAGGCAGGACTTCTGCGTATTGTGTCATAGATAAGCCGCTGCGATGGAAAGACAAACAATAAAATTGTTCCTGTTAAGGTGAAGGTCTGTATGAGTTGCGGCGGACGATATTATGATAGAGAAACGGTGAAGATACTTGAAGTGGTGAAAGATAGTGATGACGTGCCGACAACACCAGATAACACGGTGTGAAAGACTACGCGTCGCTTCGTCCAAAAACTGCTTACGCAGAACTTCTTTTACACCGATAGCATTGTCCGAAATTGCCTGCATTTTCTGGAATAGAAAAATGTGTGGCCTGTTTGAATGTAAAATATTTAAAAAGCGTTTGGCGGTAACGTTGAAATAACAATACCAAAAAGAGAGAACATTATGATGAAGAACGTTATCAATTCTGAAGTTGTAGTAGCGTATTCTCATTGTCCTCGGAAAGCATTCCTTCTTCTTTTCAGTGGCGACAAAAAAGTACCTCACGAGTATGTGCGCATTCTTGAAAATCAGGCGAGCATTAATCGGGCCAAGTATCTAAATGCCCTCAAGCAAGATAATACCGGTGTGAGTCCATATAACCCCGACAATATCAAGAACAGCGGTGATTTTCTAGTCGAAGCAACGCTCAAGGCGCATAATTTAGAGGCTTACTGCGATGTTCTAACAAAAGTGAAAAGTAGTTCATCCTTCGGCAAACACAGTTATGAACCAATGATTGTCGTTGGAACACACAGCATTACGAAAGAGCAGAAAATTGAGTTAGCATTTGTTGGCCATGTTCTCGGGCACATGCAGAACAAGCTTCCTGTATCTGGAACTATCATCGGAGCAGGAGAGCAAACTCATAAAGTGAAACTGGATAGTATTTACAAGAAACTCAGACCAATCATCCAAACTTTGAAAGAATGGATAACAACATCGCTCTCAGAACCACCTCCGGTCATTTTGAACAGGCATTGCCCATACTGCCATTTTCGGAATAAGTGCAGAGAGAAAGCGGAGAAAGATGACGACCTTAGCCTGCTTGATCGGATGACTCCAAAGCTTATTCAGCGATACCACAAGAAAGGCATCTTCACAGTCAACCAGCTCTCCTATCTATTTAAACCAAGAAGAAAACGAAAGCGAACGAAAAAGGCACATGTTCATTTTAACCCAGAACTACAAGCTTTGGCGATAAGGACCAGTAAGATATACATTCAAGAACTTCCAGAATTGCCCCAACACCAATTAGAGCTGTTTTTGGACATCGAAGGCATACCAGACCAACATTTCTACTACCTGATGGGACTACTGGTATGTAAAAACGAGAACAACACCTATCATTCATTCTGGGCAAACACCATCCAAGACGAAGAACGGATATGGGGTGAGCTTCTTGAAAAGGCAAATAGATATCCTGAGGCTCCTATCTATCATTACGGCAGTTATGAACTTAGAGCTATTGATAGACTGTCAAAAAAATACCAGACAAATTGCGATGCCTTCAAAGAGCGTTTGGTCAATATCAATCCATTCATCTATGGCAAGGTGTATTTTCCACTAAGGTCGAACAAACTGAAGGAGTTGGGCAAGTTTGTGGGTGCATCCTGGACATCTCCTGACGCATCAGGGCTGCAAAGTCTTGTTTGGCGATATCGCTGGGAAGAAAACCGAAACGGCAATTACAAGCAGACGTTGGTTACGTACAATGAAGAGGACTGCCGAGCTCTACAGTTATTGACAGAACAGCTTTCGAAGATAAGAGATACAGCTGATTCACAGACGAATATTGATTTTGCTGATCGGCCAAAACAGAACACAACGGAAAGAGGCAGCAAAATTCATAGCGAATTTGAGCAGATACTGAGAAATGCACATGCTGATTACAACAGGAACCGGATAAGCATTCAGCCTAAAATAAGCAAGGAAAATGCGGAAAACAAGAAACGTGGTCCATCGAAAGGTCATCAAGGGTTTAGTAGAATAGTCCCTTCAAGGGCTGGGAAAGTTATTCGAGTGCCAATGAGAAGAAAATGTCCGAAGCATAAAGGCGAACCTCTTCAGAAATCAGAGGAAATGGCTGAAAGAACCGTTATTGATCTTCACTTTACAAAGAGCGGGTGCAGAAAAACCGTTACAAAGTATGTGGGCACAAAAGGTTACTGTCAAAGGTGTTGCGTGTGCTATACGCCACATGGTATACAGAAACTCGGTCGTCAATTGTTTGGGCATGCCTTTCAAGCATGGACAATCTATCAAAGAGTATTCCTTCGCTTGCCGTATCATGTAATTACTCAAGTGATGGAGGATTTATTTGGTGAGAGAACAAGTGTAGGTACCCTCATAAACTTCATGAGGCACTTTGCTGAGTACTATGCTCCTACCGAGAAGATTCTGATTCAGCACATTCTCGAAAGTTCTTTTATTCACGTTGACGAGACAAAAATTAACATACAAGGCACTGATCAGTACGTATGGGTATTCACGGATGGGAAACACGTGGTCTTCAGGATGACTGAAACGCGAGAGGCTACTATTGCACATGAGTTCCTGTCAGACTATGAAGGAGTACTAATATCAGATTTCTACCCAGGTTATGACGCCGTAAAGTGCAAACAACAAAAATGCTGGAGTCATCTAATCCGTGATCTCAATGACGATCTTTGGAAAGCACCATTCAACACAGAATTTGAATCATTCGTTTTTGAGGTGAAGAACCTGCTCGTACCCATTTTTGAAGCAGTTGAGAAGTACGGATTAAAGAAAAGAAATCTCAACAAGTTCAAGAAGTCTGTAGAACAGTTCTACGAGAAGAATATTGTTGACAAGGACTACAAGTCCGAACTAACAATCAAATATCAAAAACGCTTTCAACGCTATAAAGAAAGCCTATTCACGTTTCTCGAACAGGACTCTATACCGTGGAACAATAACACGGCAGAAAGAGCTCTCAGGCATCTCGCCGTACAAAGGAAGATATCGGGGACATTCTACGAACATTCAGTTCCCCAATACCTACAGTTGCTCGGTATTGCACAAACCTGCAGATTCCAAGACAAATCGTTTCTCAAATTCCTCATATCCAAAGAGAAAGACATCGACAAGTTTAGGGCAACCAAGCGTTTAAACATCTCAAGGCCCGCTGGCTCACCAAGAAGTAAGGGAGAAGAACGATAGCATACCCTAGATGAAACAGAACGCTTCATTTCGTCTATACTTGCTTTCCGTGTTGAAGGCATAATCAAAGAACACAGATTGTTTGGCTTAAATTGTGCTTTGTTATCGTTGCTGAATTAGGAGATTATCCAAACAGATTGATTAAAGTAATTTATTATAGCATTACGCTCTCAGAGCACAGATCAGAACATTAGGTGCTACCGCCAAACTACAACAAAATATTGAGATACTTGCACCTAAGGACGAGCACACAACCACAAAAACGCAGGCAACTCTGTGTTGTTTCGCTCATGGGAACTAGCGCACTCTGACAAAACGGTGTATGCAATTCGCACTTTTTACGCTCTCCAAAATTGCAACTTTTGGTCGCAACTTTGCATACACCAAGAGTGGTATCTGCAATTGGATACAAAAAAATGGGTGGACGATCCCGAACTATTCTTAAACTCATCCCTTCCCGAACTCAAAAGCACGCATA
>QBUM01000128.1 GCA_013180585.1 Candidatus Methanophagaceae archaeon GoMg2 | reverse complement strand
CCGTTATCAAAGTTCTGCCTTGTTTCATCAGGCAAACCGTCCAAGTTCTCCTCTGTCATTTCTACCTGTGGTTGCAACTGGTTATGATCGGTACAATCCTGAGTAACGTCGTTAGCAAGGATTATCCCCGAATCTTGGTCCACAGTAATCTGCGAATTGTATGATAACTCTATCCGCTTCTTCTTATTATCCATAAACCTTGCTTCGGGGTCAGTCAGACTGACTGCACTCTGACCACTCGTATTTAGCTCTTCCTCTGCCTTATCAAGCTTTTCCATAACCTTCTCCTTATCGTTCGCATCGCCAAGCGCATGCTGCTCGATAACCTTCTTCGCAGCGCTCTTAAATTTCTTGCCAGAGGATTGCTCAACCTCTGTTATCTTATCGCGAATCTTCTCCTGCGTATTGAGTTCGGGCGGTAGTTCATCACCCCTTTTATCGCCATATAGCTTGTCTTCCTCTTTATCTATCGCAATCCCCTGCTCTAATATCTGCCTGATCTCTGCAATCTCCTCTTTGCTAAGCGAGTGGCTGTTCGATGCGTTTGCCTTCAACTTGGTGCCATCGGTGGATAAGTGCGCCAGGTTAAGAATTCCCGCCGCTCTAGCCGTTGTGACGGTTTTTTTGAACGTTGTTTCGATTAGTTCTTTGCAGTCCTTCTTAAACTTGCATATCGTCCTGAAATCAGGTTTAGCGTCCCCTGTGAGGTACATATAGACCACATTCTCATGCGCCTGCTTTGCTATCTTTCGTGATGACCAAACGGCATCAAGAGACGCCATTATCACCAGCCGTAGCAGCATACTGCGCGAATACGCGGGATTTCCGGCGGTATACCGGTATTTTTTCTCTATACCGCTAACATCTATACTATTCACGATGGCAATAACCAGATGACAAATATGGTCTACCGGTATGAGTTCACTAATGTCCTGGGGCAAAATCTTTGATTGGCCCATGTTATCGTTTCGCATCGCCATTCCTTATCTTCACCTCGCTGTTATAGTTAAATAAGGGTTATACAGACGGCAATAAAAACCTTTCGTTTAAATTTCGAGTGGAATTAGAATTTCGCGATTTTTTAGAGATGATTTCGCATTTCTGTGTAGGACTAACTCAGAATGGCATAGGTGTTAGAACGAAATAAATCTTTTTGTGATATGCAGGTGGGATGCTATCTGTGGTTGTTGGGTAATTGTGGGACAGCCTCTTAAGTACAAGGCCTGTACTTAAGCACGACCGCCGATGACTTAAACTACCCTTTGATCACAGGATTATATAAGCTTTTCGCTTTTTTTCTATTTTTGATGCTTTTCTCCAAAAAGTTTGTTATAAAACGATGTGTACCATGTTTTATGCGTTTTTTCTTTTTCTTCGTCTATTACCGGTACAGTATCAGTCTTCTCGTAACCCTTCTGCCCCGATATATACTTCTCCACCACTTCCCTCCCTGCCCTACCGAACCATGATAACAAGAAGGTGCCCACAAATCCCCCGTGCACCACTCCTTAAGTTGCGGAAATTTATCCCTCAACATTTTGCTACTCCGCCCTTTTATCCGCTTCGCTATCCAGCTAACTGAATATTTCGGAGGATATTTAATGAACAAATGAATGTGGTCAACATTCACAGCCATATCTATAATCTGGATATCCAGCTCTTTGCAGGTTTCCCTGATGATTTCTTCTGCCGCTTCCGCAACTTCTCCCTCTAGTACCTTCCCGCGATACTTCGGCGAATCTGCGAAGCGTTTTTGATAAAACTTTTTATCGAAAACTCGCGATAATCCTCTAAATCAGAAAAGAAGAAAATTGCCCTGACAAAGTTTCCGAACGGGGCTTGGTGAAAAGAGATTAACCCATACAGAAAACTGCATATTTTTTGCAATTACAATGCTGCTCACTTCGCCCTCCCAGGACCTCCGCCACCCCGTATAGTATATCCCGTACCTCGTGGTCTGACAATAGGACCTGAACCGGGACGATCGTACCTGTAAGGCGAGTAGTATCCATATCCACCACCACAGACCCAAAAGAACCCCCACGGGTAATACCTCGTTCTCTCTCGTACACGAGTTTCATTTACCGCCGTTTCCGTCTCATTATCCGCAGAAACGTTGAAGAACTCTCGCCGGAACGTTTCGTTTGTCGCCGCTTTTTCTTTCAGCGCAAGCATCTCATCGTACGATTTCCTCGCTTCTATGTTCACTGCAGCATCTCTCGGTCCACTTAACTTGTGCTGAGGATACTTTACCGCATACATCGTCCCTGCAAATGGTGCAACGTGCTCAATCTCTGCGGTTTCTCCTGATTTAAACCGGACATTACTCCTCAGCGATACGAAGTCATTTCCTTCCGCACGAATCTTGAACACGTCCTCTTCATAATCGTCTGAGCCCGCCGCTATACAAACATATTTGCTGCGACCATCAGAATAAGTCGTAACATAAGCAACTATATCTCCATTTGCAGCCGAGAACCACGAATAATCCCAGTACGGCTCCCATCCACTACTCTTCTCTCTTTCTATCGCAGTTGTGACAAAACCTACCTCCTCTAACTTCTCGTGCACCGTTTTATCAATATCCTTCGCCTCTCTTCCATATCTGTACATTATCCCGGCAACGCCATTTTCATGCACCTTCTGTGCACTGTAATGGTCTATCGAATCGTCGCCAAGTGTGTGATAGCCAAGGTACGAAACTAAAGAAAGAGCGCTTTGCTGGTCTTCCGTGTACGTCGGAGTTGCTAACAGCGGTGCTATAACGAACGGAATCGAAGCTACAATGAGTATCACTATAACAACCATAGCTGCTATTATGCCTCTATCCTCTTTAGCTACCATTTCTCCTTTTGTATTTGTTTTTCTTTTAGCACAGGTTTTCTTTTTTCTAAAAAGAAAAAGTGTTATGACATTATTACCGCCATTGCCACCACCGAAACCGCAACGTATAAAACACCTGAGAGTATCCCTGCTGCGATGTTACCGTTACTTATCGTCTCTTGCAGTTTTATCTTCGGCACCAATATAATATCAAACGCGAAGAAAAGGAGTGTAGCAATGAACGAAACCCCGACGCTCCAGCCAATTGTTAATGCGATGTCGTGAACCAGCGAGCCAGTTCCCGGTGACATAATCGTTGCCGCAACTACCAGCCCTATACCGAGCAGCATCAAACTGAAAAAAATCGCGACCGCACTATTCCCCCCTTCAATTGCTTCCTGCAAATCGAACTTCCGGAACACGATTATATCGTAAACTTTCACCAGCAGCATGCTAAGTCCCACCCCTATTACCAGCCATAAAAGTGCTACCCACGCCGTTAGTATCATTTCATTTACCATTTTAGTTAATTACCTCCTATTACTTTATCCAGTACAATCTCCGCTTTACCACCCAGCATATCTTCCATGAGCGCCAGAACCTCTTTCGCATCACGCTGTCCGCATGACATCACCTCCACGAATATCGAATTCTCTTCTGGATACGTGTGGACGGCGATATGGCTCTCGGCGAGCAAAGCAACCGCTGTCAGTCCCTGCGGCGAGAACTTATGACTGACAGTTTTCAGTAACGTCAAATCCATCTGCTTCGCCGCTTTCTCTAACATCCCTTCCATCAACGCAATATTTTCCAGCTTTTCCACGCTGCAATGCTTAATCAGTCCTATAACAGCTTGAATTCTTGCCATTTCTCTTCTCTTCACCCCGGTACCAAACCCTCGCCCTTGAACACCGAAACTGCCTCCTCGTAATCCAGGTCTTCAGGCGGAAGTGTCAAATCAGGCGTTGGAAACGCCTCTTCTTCGTCCAGCACCTCGTCTATCTCAACGTCCTCACCCACAAGCAATCCCCTCGACCTTATCAGTTCAAATATCTGCGGATAAAGTTCGTTGAACTTCGCTTCTGTAAGCTCTCCTCCTTCATTGAGAGTCGCGAGTTCGTTGTCTGGCTCGTTTATCTTGTCCAGTATCTCTTCTTTGTTATCCACCGGGAATGCCCAGGTCCCGCCACCGGAAATGCTTATCAAAAAATACGTTCGTGACATCGCAATCACTTCCTCTTCAACTCCTCGTCAAGAGAGGAAAGCGACTCTGAGGTCTTCAACTCTCGCTCGATTTCGCTTACCCCCATGTCACCAGTCCCCGCAGCGGTGCCGAGTTCCGCTGATGCCTCCGCTTTTGCCTCTTCCATCCGTATCTTCTCCGTCATACGCTGCACCGTTAAATCAACGTCGCTTATCTCGCCATCTATTCCTGAGAGCGCATCATTAACTCTTTTACTCGCTTTTGCCATCGCATAATCCGATTTCAAATCTGTTCGTTTATCTGCGAACCGCTGTATCTTTGCCGTTAAATCTACCTGTTTGTCCTTCAGCATCCTCACCTTCTTCTCCATGTCCGCAACGGACTGCTGCAGCATCGGTATTCTCTCGCTCGTCCTGGTCTCCTCCTCTAACAGTTGTGTTGCGGCACTGTTCAGTTGTTCCACCTGCAGTTCCGCTTTATCTCTTTTCTCGCCCTCTAATTCCGCCAATTTCTCCTCCAATGCCAGTGCCCGTTTTCTGTATTCTAACGCTTTGTTATGCACTGACACCACTTTCTTCTGCGATTCGTTTAATTCTCGCTTCTTCAGGTTCTTCGCAGCTATCGAATCCCGCACTGCGAGGTCTACCTTCTTCTTCTCTTCTCGTAGTTTCTCGTGTGCGAAGTCGAGCTGCTCTGCCGGATCTTCAAACCGTTCTATTATTTTACTTGCCTTTGCCTTAGCCACATTTGAGAACCTATCTATCAATCCCATTTTTTCATCACCTCAAAAAAATTCCAGCCGTCCACTCGATAATTCATTTCCCCTATATACTTCCAGCCTTGCCCCTGCGGGCTTCTCCAAGCTGAGAGTTTCTCCTGTTCGCGCGAACTCGCAATCCGCATACGTTACCTGCGTTCCCGCAGCAATGTCCCACGGGAAAGACCCTTCAACCAGGACAATCCGTGCTTCCCCCACTTCGTTCACCTTTACTTTTTCTCCTTGAAAATTAAATACAGTTCCTTCTTTTAATTCATCAGGGTCGGGTGCATCCGCAGACTCGACTTCGTCAAGTAATTCGAGTGTCGTCCCTTCCTTTGATAACCATTTGTGCTCTTCCGTGTCTGAGAACTCAAGATAAAACTCTTCCCAACGCCCTCCTCCCCAGTCATATACCAGCCTTCCAAGCACGGTGAAATCTAACCCATCAAGCGTTCCGATACTGCCTTCTCTTAATTCTTCTGGTTTGGTATCTGGCCTAACTTCTCCCCGCTGCTTCTTCCTTTTTTCTTTTTTTATTTCAAGTATCCTTTTGCTTCGCTCGAATAATTCCATTTTAAATATTTCTTCCGTATCTTTGATTTATTATAGATGATATATATAAAAACTTCACGCTCATAGCCAACGAGACATACAACTACACCATCC
>QBUM01000129.1 GCA_013180585.1 Candidatus Methanophagaceae archaeon GoMg2 | reverse complement strand
ATATTAACGGGAATGGTAACGGGCGTTTTTGCTGATACTCCTACAAATACGGCTATGGCTAAGCCTATATTGCCGGATAACTATTTGAATAATCACTGTTTGTTAACGGAAAAAGACATTTCTCTATCATCAGATCATATCCAAAAAGGTCGAGAATTTACAATTTATGTAACTCTAAGGAATCCATATAATTCTACTATTACTGGTAATTTAAGTTTACTTGTTCCTTCCTATTTTAAAGTAGAAGAAGCTAAAAATAAACCATTTACCTTAGAACCTCATAGTAACAAGACACTTTTTTTTAAAGCTCGTCCGCTGCTATTTAGACAGGGTATTGGTCCCACAAATCTTATTACGACATCGGTAATTGGAGCTCCACCAGGAAAGGGTAAATTGTATTTTAATATTAATTACACGTATAATGATGAAAGTAAAAGTAAAAGTGATACCTGTCCTTTTGAGATAAAAGTGGTATCTGCATATATCTCATTGTTTATAGCTGCTGCCTTTGGTGGCATATTAGGGAGTTTTTTGAAAGAATTAACAAAGGGAAAAAATAAGGTGGGTATATTAAAATGGAGACCATTGTTATGGGGATTTTTGGCTGCGATTTTAGTCATTTCAATTCAACCTCTTGGCGAAAGTTCTACTCATCAGGGGGCGATACTTTTGGGTGCTGGTATTGGTTATTTGGGAAGCAGCATTGTAGATGATATTATAGGTAAAGGAAGATAGGGTAGTGTAAGCGAAGGTATTGGAAATGGGAAAGAAAGCGGAGAGCCGAGAAATGAGTAGGCTCAAGTAACCTAAATGCAGGATTATTCAAATGGGATTTATATATTGGGCTTGGCATTTTGCTAACGCAAAATGTCGTGCCACGCAGGCTTCGCCTGCACGGGCAACTAATGTGTCGTTACGTTATATGACAATGCTTTTCTAAGTTCTTTGTAATGAACACTATAATATTCTGATGGGCATTTATGGAAATATGGAAAAGTTTTAACAAGAATTTAGGTAAAGATTCTTAACATGTAATGACAGGTAACATGAACCCAATAACGCTGGAAATCTTGAAGAACGCATTTACCGCAATACCCGAAGAGAGGGGCGCAGCCTTAAAACGAACAGCATACTCGCCGAATATAAAAGAGCGGCTGGACGCCTCCTGTGCCATCTTTGATGCCGAAGGCCGGATGCTAGCACAGGCAGAACACATCCCCGTCCATTTAGGCGCAATGCCGCTCACCGTAGATTTTGCCTTGCGGCACTTCGATGAGTTGCACGAAGGCGACCAAATAGTAGTAAACGACCCTTATAACGGCGGCTCACACCTACCAGACATCACACTAATAAAACCGATTTTTTATAGCACGGAATTAGTGGGCTACGCGGTAAACCGAGCCCATCACGCAGACGTTGGCGGTATGACCCCTGGCTCAATGCCGGGCAACAGCACCGAAATATTCCAGGAAGCATCCCACCTTGCAAACTTTTAACCCGCGGCAAAGAGAACGCAGACATCTTCGAGATCATAAAAGCCAATACTCGCACACCAGTGGAGCGGGCAGGCGACATAAGAGCCTAAATCGCGGCTAACAATCTTGGCGCAATTAGAATGTCAGAACACATCAAAAAATATAGCCTAAATACTTACACGGAGTTTGCAGCAGTATCATAGAATACAGCGAGAAGAGGATGCGACATGCAATCTCAAAAATGCCTGATGGCACTTACGCTGCCGAGGACTTTCTGGACGATGACGGCGTGACCGACCAGCCGGTGAAAATAGCAGTAACACTAAAAATAGCGGGTAGTAACATAGACATAAGCTTTGAAAGCACTGACAGACAAAGAAGAGGCAATATCAACGCGCCTTATACCTTTACGCTCTCTGCTGTTTACTATGTCCTGAGATGCGTGACCGATCCGGTAATCCCACCCAATCATGGCTGTTATCTGCCCGTTAAGGTTTACGTGCCCGAAGGCACAGTTTTGAATCCAAATCCACCTGCTGCTGTATCCAGCGGTAACGTAGAGACATCACAGCGGATAGTGGACGTCTTGCTGCTTGCCCTGCATAAAGCGATGCCGCATAAAATTCCGGCACAGTCGCAAGGCACAATGAACAATGTAGTAATAGGTGGCGACGTGGGCGGAAAGGGATTCACCTACTACGAAACAATTGCTGGCGGTCAGGGTGCTTTACCAAACAAAAAAGGCGAAGATGGTATCCATACGCACATGACGAACACGGCGAATACGCCGATAGAAGCTTTAGAGCTTTCGTATCCATTGCGTGTGGAGAGATATGAGTTGATTGCAGAATCTGGTGGTAACGGCAAGTTCAGAGGCGGGTTGGGCATAAGAAGAGCTATTAAAGTCTTGACAGACGATGCTACTCTTTCTATACAATCAGAGCGCCGAAAATACCAGCCAAAGGGTCTGCTTGGTGGCGAAAACGGACGAGCAGGTAAGAACTATTTAATTAGGAACAATAAGAGGATAGACTTGCCTTCAAAGGTTACAAAGCATCTTGAAAAAGGCGATATAGTAGTAATTGAAACGCCAGGTGGCGGGGGATATGGAAAGCGCGCATAAAAAAATCATTGCGCCTACCTTTTTATACAACAATTGTTATATAACTCAAGTAATAAAGAACGGAGGTGTTTGTGATGTGTAGTGTTGGAGATGCCGATTTTGACTTGGATATAGAGAAGATAGAAGTAACGAGATATAAGTGCAATGACTGCGGAAACAAGTTTGATGGTATGGGCGAAAAAGTAATCTGCCCGTCATGCCACTCGAAAAACGTGGTGGTGGTTTAAAATAAAAAGCCAGTCCGTTAAGCAGCAACAAGTGGTTAGTGCATACTATGATTAAAAGGAGGCGGATTGGCACGATTTATTCTGTCGTTTTTGCTTGTATGTCTGGGTGTTTCTGTGGATGCGATGACGGCACTGTCTAAAAACCCACGGATTTATCACCGAGGGAGCCAAGTTTAAGAACGTTCCAATCAACGCATGGGTTTTCTGATGCCTTTGCGTTATCCCCACACTCTGCGGTAAAACGTGAGGATATAGTGATTTCACTGAAAAATTCGACATTGCTACGATAAAAAAGTTTCACATCCTGAAATATCGCCTTTCCCGTTTCTGCTTCAAGACGCAAGACCTCTTTTCCTCCGCGCATTCTTGCATCTCTGCCCTATTCGTTCTTCATCCACCGTGTACATCTCCAAGCCAGGCACGATTACTCTCACTACGGGAACGCCTATCTCCACCCTCGTCAAATCAACCACCACCGCTTGTTCTAATCCCACACCCCGTATCCGCTCCAGAATGTAGTTTATATCATCGAGAAAATCAGCATTATCCATAGATTTTACAGTCTCGAAATCTATATTCACCGAATTGTCGAACCAATGTTTGTTCTTCTTTCGCATCCATTCATATCCCATTATTCTCCTCATATCCTTAAAATCGGGATTCTCCTTCGCACTATGTATCTGCGTAAGTCTGCTCTGTGCAACTTCCGTAAGTGCACGCATTATCGCAACCCTCGCATCCGTATGCGTTCCCATCCCGGTAGTAAGCAGCGTGGGGTCCTTCAACCTGAGATCGTCAGAAACCGCGGCGAAAGTTGGAATGCCGATGTCACTCGTTATATCTCGTATAAGCAGCGAAACATCCGCATCCGAAAATTTATCCATAAAGTTACGAATCTCTTCTTCTTTTATTTGCACAACTGCACCAGTATTCCGTGTGATCTCCACCAGCGACCACGCATCTCTTTCTATCACTTCCGCGAGACCGTGAAAAATCGCCTCCTCCAGCACGTTGCCCGATGCCAATCCGTTCGTATTCGTTCTGAACAGCCGGACTCTGTCATATCGCGAAGGCAACGGATGAAAAACAGCACTCGCAGGCACGTATATCTCCGCCTCTTGTATCAAGTCATACCCCTTCATCCAGGGGATGCTTACTTCCTCTATATTCTTCACATAACCCGGCAGAATCAATTCGTTTGGGTTTAAAGCATTTTCCTGTTTGCTAAGCCCGACATAACTATCCTCTAAAAGTTTTCGGTCTTTGACTTCCGCGGAATAACGTTCGACCGCTTCCATCAGTGCTGATACTCGCGCTTCTTCCGCCGTCGTACCTTTACCGTTGTACACAGATACCGCTCCGCCTTCCGCAGTTGGTCTTATACACGTAAACACGGGTATCCCTATCCTGTCAAGTCCGGTTATGTCCGTAACCTTTTCAACACCCGCAGCGGGCATCTTCGGCTCTATCCGAGCTAAAGTCTCCCCCGGAGAAACTACACGATGCGTGCCCTTCTTATAACCCTTTATACATGACTTAAGTTTCATTCTTCTTATCAAAATTTGGCTCTCTTATCATTTGGATTTGGTACTATTTAAAATTGTATCTAAGAAAAGGTTGACCGGTAACCTTTTTATACCTGTCTCTTCATTTCCACATAATATCATGAGACCCGAAACGAAGAAGCGAGCAATGCTAATGATTCTGACGTACCTATTGGTACTCGCAGCCATTACAGCCACGAGTGCAGAAGTAACGGAATTGAACGTCTACCCCGAAGTAGCTGCGCAAGGGAAAGAGGTATTAATATCGGGTAAAGCATCACCAAACGAGGTGATATGGATAGATTCATTATCTGTTCTCACATTGCCCGTATCAGATGGAAGATACAATCGTGAGTTCAATGGCATTTACTTCCCCAAAGGAGAGAAAGTATTTTCAATGACTGCGGAGGACATAAAAGATATTCGACTATCCGTAAATCCCGTACTATGGTTGGGTACAGTAAATTATCCATTAGAAGGGCCTAAAGGCGCAACCAACGGGGCTGCCACTCTTTCGCTTTCCTTTCCTATACACGGAGTGGACTTATCGGGAAAAAAGAATGTTAGTGTATATGGCGCCGCAGAAGATAGTGCAACCTCGGTAATCCTGAAATTTTCCATGGCAATCAAAATCACCGCGGATTCAAATGGTCTCTTTTCAACTGCTATAAATACCGAGGGATTTCCGCTCGGAGAACTTCTGATTTCCGCATCAGAGAAAGAAAGGACTGTTCACATAGTATCTACTGAGCCATCGGTATTCGACACCGGTGCCGGAACATATCCGAGCATCCCCGGTACGCATCACGGCAAAATCATACCTGCAAAACCGATATTTGTGCATAAACTTTACACGTATCCGTGTATTGGAACGGGCGGGCATTCAGAACGCATAACCATTAATAACGCTTCCGGTTGGAGCAGAACGGCGGCGTGGGACGGTTATAGCGAAGATTGGCATAATATCTCATTCGATAAAAGTTTCTTTTTACAACAGGGTGTGGAGTATAGCTATACCATAGAAACAAGCTCGTATCCACAGATAATACACAAGCCAAGCGCGAATACCGCCACAGGCACAATCACATGCGAAAAGTTCGTTGACGGCAATGGAAAAGAATATAAAGATTGGATTCCTGCTATTATCTTAAGCTAAAGCTTTGATGATACCAAAGGTGACCGAGATGAAAATGAAACATACGGGTTTTGTACACCGTGCGGGCATATTGTTACTC
>QBUM01000130.1:501-5754 GCA_013180585.1 Candidatus Methanophagaceae archaeon GoMg2 | reverse complement strand
AAGGGGGTGGAAAAAGGGGTAAATCCAAATCCTCTTGAGATATTTTTAATAAACACCTAAATAGCAGCTACCTTAGCTGCCAAACTGGGTACCAAACCGACAATTTCACAGAATGAATACCCTTTAACCTGACTTTCTGCGTTGTATAGGCTACAACCCTAAAAGAGCGCATCCGCAAACCCCAACTTTTCAATAATCTCCTTTTGCTCTTTAGTGAGAACAGAAATTTTATCTTGCCTTTCGCCCCCAAAATCAAGAGTAGTTTTTCTTATTCTACCCAGTTCATCCAGACTATCTTCAACACCTGCCCAGCCCGCAACGCCTAAATGGTGCTTATACAGAGCCAGAGCCAGATATGCAAGATAGCAGATAAAAATATATACGTCAATATTTCCTTCCTCAAAATGCCGGACCGGCTGCAGATCTAACCAGTTTTTAAAGCAATCGAAGATCTTTTCGATGACATCTTTACCAAAATACGTGGCAATAATCTCAGGTGCGCTTTTCTCAAGATTCGTGGTGAAAAGCAAGCATTTACCATCTCGAAGTCGTGCATTCCTTCGATTTTCTGCGTGAGGCACTACTGATACGGTTTTCCCGTCGTTGATTATCTCAAAATAATCAGAAACTCCGCGGATTGCCTCCTTTATTTCTTTCTCCAAACCCTCCAAAGTTCCGTTACCTGTCTGTGAAGACAATATCTCAGCGACTTTTATCTCTGCGATACCAATCTTTTTCAATCGTGCCGTGCGTTCTAGCTCAAGATCACTGTGATTGAAGCAAACAATTGCCCTGCCTGGAATGCCAAACAGCGATGTAGTGATGTCTTCGTAGTAGATTAGACCTGAGGGACGCATTATCTCATTTTCTTCTGATATGTCGCGTGCTACAAGCTTTTTAGCCTCATTGGACGTTAAAGGGATGCCTGCAATTATTTTCAGGTTATCTCCATCCAGCATTAATAAATTATTCTTTGAAGCCATCCCACGATCCATGACTATCGCATCAATGCTGAGGTCTACACGTTTGACATCGGCAATAAGTTGTTCTACCGTCCTCACATCTGTTATATTTCCCTCATACGTCCTGAAAAGGACAGGCAAACCTTTGTTCTTTGTTGCGACCAATCCGATGTTTATCTGAGGTAAGCTGTTATCATCCCGATTGTACCCCCGTCGCGCTTTAGGCAATTTCGTCGAATAAAAATAAGTAGAGGTGATGTCATAGATCAATGTAGACGATTCTGCTTCCAGATGCTTTATTTTGTTGAACAGCTCAATGCAGATGTCAACGATACCCTCAGGGCCTATTTTACCGCAGGTTTTCATTACCGCACCAAGATTGGTGGAGTTTAGTTTATCGGGCGTGATGCCGGTGAGTTCTTCCAGTGCGGTGTCCCGATACCAGTTGGAAAACTTGTTGAGCGTTTCTCTGTCGATTATATGGTTGATTGCAAGCGATGCAAAAACTTCGCCCACGGGCAGCCCTCTTCTTGGAATCAATCCATTTAATAGCTCGATAAGCCCGTATTGCGTGAACAAATCGTAAAGGACTGCTATGTCGCCATATCTTACCGATTTCGTGATCTTAAACTCTTTCACGCGTTTTTTCGGTGGAATTATCTGCTTTTCGCCGTTTATTGTCACTTCTACACCTAAATAGCGGGTGTTACGGTGTTTTACTTTGCCCGAACTATCCCGGTAGTTTTCCCGCTCATACACATATACACGCGACCCGCGCTTTATTCTTGTTTTTGCCACGTAATCTATATATAGGCTACGAGTATATAAAGCTTTTGAGTGGTTATGGCAGAGTAAAGCACCTTAGATTACGTGTTATTAGAGTAACGTGATATGGTAGCCTATAAAACTCGTAATGTCAAGTTATCAGGGAACACACAAGTAATAATTTACCCGAACTGTATCATTTCCCAATGATTTTTAAGACACAGATTAACGCCGATTAACGCAGAAGAAAACAAATCCGCGTAAATCTGTGTCAATAACTGATTTTATTTTGTTCAAACACGCTCTCAAATTCAACGCGAATCACTATTTTTTTCTATCTTGAAGTATAAACCACCTTTATTATATCGTTATTCTGCAGTTCGTACTTCTCACCCAGCCGTCGTTTTGTTCTCGCGTCTATCGCATAAAGGAAACTATCACCAATGTCAGAATGAACCGCAAAAGCCAGGTCCCGTGCGGTGCTCCCGGCTTTCAATAGATACGCATCTGGAAGAACCCGTCCCGCGGAATCACTGTACTTATGCTCATCCTCCACCGGATACACCACCACGTAGTCTAACAAGTCAAACACCACCCGATTTATTATTTCCTGGACGCCCGTACCGCCATGAGCATGAATCAATCTTTTAATTTGCTCCAGACCTTTTCTTTGCTTATCCGTAACTTCAGATGCAATCACAAAATCAGTATCTCCGGACAGATATTTTATGATATTGTTCTTTGATGCGGTTCTCAACGCAAGCTCCGCGGCTGCGGAACAGGGAATTACTATCTCTCCTCCATCTTCTTTACCTGTACCTTCAAGCTCTTTCAGCTTTTTAATGTTCTCATCAGGCGCAATATCAGCTTTGTTCGCCGCGATAATCATCCTTTTGCTTCTCATTACTATATGAGACGCTAATTTCTTCAGGTCGTCCTTAGTCCACGACTTCATGTTACTCTTGTCTGGAATGCCTGATTTGAGTATAGCACCCTTCACTTGCTCTTCCGTCACCCCAACTCCTGCTAATTGTTCTGTAAGCATCCGTTCGATCTTCGTGCCTTCTAATTCCACCCTACGCTCCATCTTGTGCCAGCCACGGCTTATTATACCGTAAACCCACATATTCAACTCCTCTTTGAAGAATATAACATCCTCACGCGGGTCATGAGCCCCAAGTTCCACCACATTGCCGTCTGCATCTGTCGCTCCAGACGCATCCACGACATGAATTATCGCTTCCGCCTGCCTGAGCTCGTCCAGGAATTCATTGCCCAACCCTTTTCCTTCATGAGCACCCCTGACCAATCCCGCAACATCTAATACCTCTACGGGTATGAACCGAAAGCCGTTTATGCAGTTACCACACTCGCCCGCCAGTTCAAGCTCCTTCTCTTTACAGAGGCAGTTCACCCTCACGTATGCTACTCCAACGTTCGGCGCGATCGTTGTGAACGGATAGGCCGCTATCTCAACATCTGCGAGTGTAAAAGCCTTAAAAAATGTGGACTTCCCCGAATTTGGCTTTCCCGCCAATGCTATTGTTATCATTTTAATCTTCAACGGAGACCGTTTCTAACTGTGTTATTATGCTCCAGACCACCGTCCTTGCATGAGATGGAATATTCGGATTGGTCGTTAGTACTTCCAGATCTGAAATCCCTGCTGCCGCCCTCAAAGCCAGTGACTCATCGCCATTCCGCAGCTTAATCTTTACCACGCCCATAGCCTTTTTTATATTCCTTGGAACCGTAATATTATCCACTATGTCCCCAAGCATATCTGCGCATTTCTTTATGATTTCTTCTTTTTCTGCATCCCCCATTCGCTCTTATCACCCCCTCGGTTTTCTCCGTAAACCAATAGATAGTAAAAGCAAAGTGCATAAAGATATTTCACTCTACGATAAAATAAGTATGCCAAGATGAACTTTCTGCGTGTTATTGAGGAAGCCGTGAAGGAGGAGTTAAAACAGGATAAGAAGCCGTTAATCCTGTTCATGCTCGGCGGTGTAGATGTGGGCAAGAGTTACACCGTCACTGCTATTGCAAATCGGTTTCATGCGCTGGGGCTAAAAGTGGCTGTTGTAGATGCGGATGTGGGTCAGAGTGACATAGGACCACCATGCTGCATAGGCATGGGTATTCTGAGGAAAGAAATAAAGCAGATTTCAGAAATACCTTTACACAGCCTCTATTTCGTTGGCAACACATCGCCTAACGGATGCGTGCGCGAATGCGTGGAAGGAGCAGCGGCTGCGGTGAACAAAGCAAAAGCGCTAAATGCTACTGTCATAATTGTGGACTCGACTGGCTGGATAGAAGGAGAAGAAGCGCGGATGTTCA
Organism: Candidatus Methanophagaceae archaeon GoMg2; assembly: GCA_013180585.1. GTDB lineage: Archaea > Halobacteriota > Syntropharchaeia > Alkanophagales > Methanospirareceae > QENJ01. The sequence goes on along the minus strand of QBUM01000130.1, from coordinate 1,681 downwards.
AGTTGACCGAAATAGTAGAGATAAACCCTTCTTTTATCATTGCAATAGCGAAAGAGGATGAACTGGCGCATATATTGCCACATCTACATAAGAAAGTCATTAAGCTACGGACATCGAGTGAAGCAAAGAGCAGGACGCGGGAAGAAAGAAGAGCACTACGTGAGGATGCGTATAATAAATATTTCAGTGCTGCCAAGAACAGAGTTTTTGCACTCTCCATTTTGGAATGGATACCAGAAGAAGGTACTCTGCTGGGACTTTTCGATGGTAAAAGCGAAACCTATGAAAAGGAGGCCATTGGGCTTGGAGTATTGAGTAATTTGGATTATGAACGAGGCAGGGCAGTTGTTTTTACGCCGGTTGATACGGGCGATGCTGCAACTACAAGCTGGATAAAACCGTGTAGTGTGCAGCTAATAGAGGCAAAAAGTTGTATTTGAAGCTACATTTGCGTTTCTTTTTCGCACGGGTTTGAATTGATAGACAGTACGCACTATCGAAAGAAGACGAATGAACTCAAAATGGGAAAAATAGTTTCTGGTATTTGCTAAAATTCTTGAATAGTCTTGATAGAGTTATATACGCGATAAACCGCTTTAAACCGTAACTTCGACCATTTTTAGGAATATGTTTTTGTGTTATGGTTTTAGATGTCTTTTTTCGTGTATTCATTGCTTTTCCTTACTTATCCTTATTTGTGTGGATATTACTAATTTTAGTAATATGAAAGGTGGGAACAATAAAAAACGAAAAACGCAGAAGTACCCCCAAAATCAAAAAAACTACGGGAAAAACTAGAACACAAACTAACTGAAGAACCTATTACGAAAAGAGGTTAAAGTTACAGTTTAAATAAAGCGTTTTTGTATATATGATATAAGTAGGGGCTAATAGCGAGGCTTTGAACCTTTCACGCTCATCCGCTTGGCTGAAAGCGCCGTGGAAAGGCGCTTTATAAATACCCCTCAAATTAGGAGGTGATGATACAAAAAGAAAAAACAGAACAAATAGTTAGCTACTTTTATCAACACAATTCAGCGAATCTGTAAGGCGTTTGGGATGCACGCGGTGTGCATGTTCGTGGGAACTACGAAGACCATAAAACATCATACGATAGAATAGAGAAAGGTAAAAAGCATAAAAAAAATCGAGGATGGGGGGGGGGGGGGGTGCTCCCCGG
>QBUM01000130.1:0-491 GCA_013180585.1 Candidatus Methanophagaceae archaeon GoMg2 | reverse complement strand
CGCGCTTATAGGAACCGCTAACACACGACACGATGATATTGCTGTAGGAACTTTTTTATCTCCGCTCTAAACACCTCTAAGCTGCTTTCGTTCTTTATAATCCGTGAAGCTATCTTCTTCGCTTCGCCCATGCCCCAGCTATTCTCGCGTTCTTCACGTTTTTTGAACTCTTCGAGGTTTAATAAATCGTCACCTCTACCACGAGACTTTATTCGCTCATATCTGAGGTCTAAGGGTGCTTCTATATCCACCAGCAGGAAATCGTCACCGAATTCTTTTTTGAACGTTTCTACCTCTGCTATACCCCTTATACCGTCCACAAGAACGACATTTTTATCTATCTCTTTTATGCGTGGTAGGCACCGCTTTGCAATAGCATCCATCCCTTCCTTCGCCCGCAGCTCGGTTGCAACTCTACCTGCGTTTTCATCGTTCAGCGGAAGACCACGCTTTCTTAACTCAGCCCTTATCTCTTCCCCCATCGTTACGGC
>QBUM01000131.1 GCA_013180585.1 Candidatus Methanophagaceae archaeon GoMg2 | reverse complement strand
ATTGACACAGATTAACGCTGATTAACGCAGAAGAAATCAAATCCGTGTAAATCTGCGTCCTAAATAGATAGATGTTATACTTTATATACAACGACAAAGCCTCTCAACAGTACGCCCATTAAACAAATCGGCAGGCATATTAATAAACAAAAACCTATCAGATAAAAAACATCTTGATGATTTTCCTTTATATCATCCTATTCCCATGTAGTATCTATAATGGCAAAATTTGATACGCTCAACGTTCAGGCTGACATACTGAAAAACATACGCGCACTTGGATTCGAGGAGATGATGCCCATCCAGGAGATGGCTATACCCTTAGCACTCAGTGGCCGCGACATAATAGGTCAGGCAAAGACCGGTACTGGCAAGACCCTCGCATTTGCGATACCAATAATAGAAAAGATACGGGTAGCAGAGAAATTTGTACAGGCTATCGTCTTGACTCCGACTCGCGAGCTTGCTATTCAGGTTGCCGCGGAGTTCGAGAAAGCGGGTGGTAGGCGCATCCGTGTGGCTTTGATGTACGGCGGTGCATCCATCAACCCGCAAATAGAACGGCTCCAGAGAGGTGTTCACATCGCAGTAGGCACGCCGGGCCGTGTAATGGACCACATGAATAGAGGCACGCTCCGACTCGATAACACAGAAATAATAGTCCTCGATGAGGCAGACCGCATGCTCGACATGGGATTCATCAGTGATATGGAGTGGATAATAGAAAACATGCCGAAGAGCAGGCAGACTATGTTGTTTTCCGCTACCATGCCCAAAGAGATTCGTATGCTGGCTGGAAAGTATATGCGTGACCCTGAATACGTATCCGTCAGTGTAGATGAAGATGAATTAACAGTCAAAGACATCCAGCAGTTCTATGTCAAAGTAGACAAAAAGAAAAAGATGGATTCCTTCTTTAAGGTTATCAAAGAGGAGCAGCCGTCAAAAGCGCTTGTGTTCTGCAAAACGAAGAAATGGGTTGAAACTTTCTACGGGATCCTCAAGAAACGAAACTTTTCGGTCGAACGAATCCACGGTGACCTCACGCAGGCTGCACGCGAGAAATCAATAGGAAAACTGCGTCATGGTACAGTGAAGTATCTTGTATGTACGGATGTCGTAGCACGTGGCATTGACATCTCTGACATTAGCCATGTCTTCAACTATGACTTGCCTATGGAGCCTCTAACCTACGTACATCGCGTTGGTAGAACGGCTCGTGTGGGCAAAGAAGGCACGGCTATCAGTTTCATTACCTCAGATCAGATCCGCGACCTCTGGGTCATCGAGAACAACGCACACACCAAAATCCTCGAATGGAAAGCACCTCAAAAACGAAACTGACTCGCTACAATAGTCGTTATCATCCAAAAAGTTTGTATGCTATTTTTACACTTATTAACGTAGATACCGAAAAAGTTATTTACGCATGAATTGATTGGCTATATTAAATATGCTAAACCTCGACATAGCACGGATTTTTGCGGAGATTGCCGATATTTTTGAGGTGAAATGTGAGAATCCATTCAAAATAAGGGCGTATCGGCGTGCCGCTATGACGATAGAGTCCTTAACTCAGGACCTGAAGGTGATTGCGGAACGAGGAGGCGTTAAGGAATTAAAGAAGATACCCGGCGTAGGCGACGCTATCGCGAAGAAGATAGTTGAGATAGCAAAAACAGGGGACTGTAAGAGCCATATAGAACTGAAGCAGGAAGTGCCGCCGAGTTTACTTGAACTCTTAGCCATTCCCCGTGTCGGTCCGAAGACATTAGCAAAGCTGCATGCCGAGCTTGAGATAGGTAGCATAGCGGATTTGGAAGAAGCGGCAAAGTCGCATAAGTTGGGGGAGCTTCCGGGATTTGGTGCTAAAGTAGAAGAGAACATATTGAAAGGGATAGAGCAATATCGGCGGTATCAAGGTCGTGCATTACTTTCCACTGCGCTTCCTTATGCCAAATCAATAGTAAACGAATTAAAGAAGTTAGATGCCGTGGAGAAGATAACCATTGCGGGTAGTTTACGCAGAATGCGTGAGACCGTTGGCGATATAGATATATTGGTAGTCTCGAATAGCCCTGAGGAAGTGATGGATGCGTTCACAAGCCTGGACGGTGTGGAAGATGTGATAGCGAAAGGAGAGACAAAGTCAAGCATTGTAATACAGGGAATGGACGTGGATTTACGAGTAGTGGGTGCCGAGTCGTTTGGTGCGGCCGCTCATTATTTCACGGGTTCCAAGCACCACAACATAAGAATACGGGAATTAGGCGTGAGGAAAGGCCTAAAGATAAACGAATACGGTATATTCAGAGGTGATGAAAAGATAGGAGGGAAGAACGAGGAAGATGTGTTCAAGAGTGTGGGTTTAGCATATATCCCGCCGGAGTTAAGAGAAGACCACGGAGAGGTAGAAGCCGCTAAAGCAGGTAGAATACCCAAACTGATAGAGGTTAGCGACCTGAAAGGCGATTTACACGTGCATACCCGATGGAGTGACGGTAAGAACAGCATAGAGGAGATGGCAGGGACTGCTATTTCTTTGGGTTATGAGTACATCGCCGTAGCGGATCATTCACCTGCAGTCGGCATTGCGGGTGGAATGAGCGAGGAGAAGATAGCGGAGAGGCAGGTAGAGATAGATGAGCTGAACAAGCGATTTGAGGATGAAGACATAAAATTCAGGGTTTTGTCTGCGTCCGAGGTGGATATTAAGTCTGATTTTTCTATGGACTACACGGACGATATATTGAAGGAATTGGATGTAGTTGTAGGTGCGATTCATAGTAAATTCTCGCAAGACCGGGAAACGATGACGAAACGAATTATAACCGCGATGGAAAATCCCAATGTGGATATAATCGCGCATCCCACCGGGCGTATTCTCCGCAAGAGAGAGCCGTATGAAGTGGATATGGAGAAACTCATGGAAACGGCAAAGGATACAGGCACTATATTAGAATTAAATTCATTTCCCAATCGGCTGGATTTGAAGGACGTGCATTGCCGTATGGCGAAGGACTATGGCGTTTTTATTGCGATTTCAACGGATTCGCATGATGCGATGCAGATGGGTACGGTGATAAAATACGGTGTGGCGACTGCAAGAAGAGGATGGCTCGAAGCTAAGGATGTGGTGAATACAAAAGGGTTGGATGAAGTAATGGAGCTGGTGACTAACTAAAAAAAGTTAATGCGTGAAATACGCCACTACGTCCTTGCCCACAACAGAATCAATCCTGACGAACCCGTATCGTTCGAACTGCACCACATTCCCGAGTTCTGAAACAATCAAAGGTTCGCCTATGCCTTCTTCTATCCCATCCGGCTTCTTCACCTTGACATTAATGCTATCGCTGGGCGCCCAATGAATAACAGGCACTTTTGGTTCCGTATCTATGACCTTAGCCCTTAACGGCTTAAGGCTCTCTATTTCCACAGTGCAAAGATATTTTAGTCTTATCTTCTCTCCTATTTTAAACTTAGCGTAATCTCCACCGCTTATATAAACGGTATTGCCTGTCCTTATCTCTCTGTAATCCGTGCCAGAAGGATGTTTCAATGCCTTTGCCACAAAAGAATCCCCATTCAACAGGTGCATTTCTTTGGGATTATGCACAAAGAAATAACGTGATGCGCCTGCATCCACCGCCTTTCGGTTCTCTGCATACATGTTCTTCATGCTCACCGCGATGTCCGTTTGCGAAACGCCAAGCGAGATAAAGAACTTACGAATCGCTTCAGGCTGAAAACCTCTTCTCCGGAGTGCTTTTAGTGTTGGAAGCTTTGGATCGTCCCAGCCTTCGTATTCGCCTTCTTCTATCCTTTTCCTCAGCTCGGAAGTGCTGAACTTCCCGAACTCTTGCATCTTTATCTTGCCCCAGTGCTTTGTTATCGGGTATTGCCAGCCGAGATGGTCGTACAAAAACTGCTGCCGCTTCTCCGATTTCATCAGGTCTTTTCCCCTTATTATATGCGTTATGCCGAGCAAGTGGTCCTCTATCGCGGATTCAAAATCCAGATTCGGCCATACCTCGTATTTTTTGCCAATCCGAGGATGATCCTTTTTCAATATCCGGAATGCAACCCAATCTCGTAAAGCCGGGTCTTTAGCCGCCATGTCCGTTTTTATACGCAGCACTGCTTCCTTCTCTGCGTAAACGCCGGTTAGCATCTTATTCCAGTTTTCCATGTTCGTCTCAATACTGGCAGCTCTGTCGGGACAAGGTACTTTTCGGTTCTTATACGTTTTGAATACATCAGCAGGGCAGAAGCAGACATACGCCGCACCCTTTTCTATCAACGCCACAGCATGTTTGTAATACAAATCCATACGTTCAGATGCTACTACCACTTCATCTGGTTTTGCATCCAGCCAATCACAATCCTCAAGATACCAGTCATACGCTTCGAGTAAAGGCCGCTTCACTACCGGGTCGGTATCATCAAACCTCAGTATGAACTTGCCTTTATATCGCCTTGCATACTCCGAATTCACGATTATGCCACGAGCACTGCCGAGCGTTGCAGCACCGTTTGGATTGGGAGCGAATCGCATCACCACTTTTTCGCCATCCGCAAGAGGCAGGTCAGGCAACCCAATTTCTCGTTTTTCCGTATCACGCTCAATTAGTTCTTCTACCAACTCTGGCGCGATCTTATTCAGTTCTTCTACTCGTTCTTCCTTGCTCATTGATTCTATACGCTCTATTTCCGCTCTCACTAGTGCATATACCTGTTTCGCCTCTTTCCTCAATTCCGGGTTCCCGCCGAGGATTTTTTTCAGCACTGCATCAGCCATAGGCGGTTTCTCATGCCGCACCGCATTCTGCAGCGCATACTTCCTTATTTTTAGCTTTATCTCTTCCATCTTCGCTGTTACTTATTCTACACCTTAATTAAGAATGAACTTCTTTGCTAAGAAAAAACCATTTCTCAGTGCAAGTGAAAATAACTACTCCGTGGTGCTAACGGATTTTGGTATTCACGTTAATATATACTCGCCTTTTTAACTAACGTAGCAGTCCACCATTTTAAAAACTTGGATTTTCTGGTGATCAGGGTGAGATGTTATCTTCAGGTTCCTCTGAATCGTATAGGCACAGTATGGGGGAATATGAGGGGCAAAAAGAGGATGATAGAATTAGAAGAAGGGCGAATCATGATGTAGAAGAGGTGTTAGAGGAGATTGAAAGGAGGAATAGGGCGGTCTCTATAGAGAGTGAAGTGTGAAACTGTGGATACAGGGTTTAGGAACAATGATTGCTTCTGTCTGTGGTTCAAAAAAAGGTATCACTTGATAATTCGTTTATCTTTGCTCTTGGATATATCTTACCATCTTTTTCCTATGGATTTCCAGAGTCCCGAGGAAAAGTTGTTATCGCGACTTTTATGTGACTCACTCTGAGATAAAGAGGATAAAGAAAAAAAATAGGGCGAAACTAAACATGGTCCAGTGGACTGTGGAAGAGGTGTAGTGACATCGAATATAGAACACAGGCGGACTATTCGTCCGCTATTTTATTTTTGGATGCAAATAAAACGGGTAAAGAGCGACATAAAGGTTACCATTTGTCAATCAAAAAGCACTCCAGTGCGTTCTCTAACTTGTTCCATTTTTCGGAACACCCGTTCCATTTTCTGGAACGCATGTTCCACCATTCTTTTATATGCTGTTCCAGCCGAGTGTTGTACGGGTGCTTTAACGCCGAAGGCGTAGCGCCCTTTAGGCGGAATTATAAAAAGGATGATGACAAAAACACTGGATGAAATAATTGAACTTTGCGGAACACTGAGCAATAGACACAGACTTCGCATAATA
>QBUM01000132.1:2219-5866 GCA_013180585.1 Candidatus Methanophagaceae archaeon GoMg2 | reverse complement strand
AACTAGAACACAAACTAACTGAAGAACCTATTACGAAAAGAGGTTAAAGTTACAGGTTAAACACTTAACATCACTTCCATCAGGTTTCATTGTGTAGATTTGATAATCATTATCATTAATCTCTTTAGTATAAGCAATTAAACTTCCATCCGGAGACCATTTTGGAAAACAACCTTCACCAATCTTTTCAAGGCTTTTGATTTTGCATAAATCTACCGTAACAGGCGGCTCCACTGGAGTTATTTTTTCACAATCCTCCGGACAACTTCCTCTCCTTTCTTCCCATTTCTGACAGATTCCATCGCCGCATTTATTTTGGATACAGCCGCTAATTAAGATCAGCGCTAACACTGCGACAATTATCGATCCGATTTTAATTTTTGAGTCCATAATTTTGTATCCTTTGTTTAGTTATGATTACTACAAGTACCTAAATATTTATAAATAATTCGTTTTCGTAACGAAGTGAAGAAAACACAATATACCCTCCTTGTTTCAGAAAAAATCAATTTTATTCCCCTTTTTAGAAAGTCTATTATTCTCACACCTCTCAGAAAAATATTTTTTGAATTGCGTATAACGGATTGGGCTATACGATGTTTTGACGAAATCAAAATTTGGGCGAAGGCTGAAAGCCGTAGCCGTATAGCCCTTGTTATATGACCGAACGAAGCGTAGTGGAGTGAGGCGAGGATTTCTGAATGAAATCCGCAGAGTTGACGGAGGGACGCCTTCTATTTATTTTGTAGTTTATCTCTTTTCCACACAAGGATACTGATTCCAATAAGACCAATTATTCCCATGATTAGTCCCAATTCTAATATTGGCATTTGAAGTTTTTGCATACTTTGAGATAACACTAAGCCAATACCTATTCCAAGTACTGTAAATAAGATAACAAATAGTCTTTCAAATTTTGGATGAGTTTCAATTTTTTTCATAGTCATAATATCAATAGAATTTATTTATATATTTTTTCTATACGTCCCGTAGTCAATTTCATATAACGTTTCGTGGACATACGAAGTTCGCCGTAGACGAATTTGGGCATAACGTAGCCGTATTTCCACTGTTAAGTGAGGGCGTTAGCCCCGAAGCGACAGTAAGAGAGCGGAGAGTTACCAGCCCGCTTTGAATTTCATTTAAGTAATTCATTATCATTACTTTTCTACGGTTTCTATCATCCTTTTCTTTGTATTGTTAAGTATCTCCATAAATCTTTCCATGTCACTGGGCTGTATTAGGATATTCATACCATGTTTTCTTTTAATTATGATACACCTTTCTCCAGTTCCTGTTCCGAAACGAAGAGCTTCAAAGCTTTCCCTGATATTAGATGGAGGACGAGTTTCTATGGATTTAATATCATCAAAAGGGATATTCAGCTTTAATAATCCACAAATTACTTTTATCCTATCATTACAGATCTGATATTTTCTTGGTATGAGTGCAAATAGTAAAATTATGGTGAATATCACGGTTATAAGCATGAATATTCCACCTATCACTTCAGCAATATAGAAAATTCAAATCGTTAAAGCCAAAAGCATACCTATTGTCAAGCCAAGGACAAGCTTAAGAATGAAACCACATTTTAAGTTATCTTCATAGATTGCTTCTTGCATTTTCTCCACCTTATGTTAAATTAATCTTTTCACTTTCATTACTTTTTTGCGGGCTGGCAATTTTACATAACGTTCCCAGTGTATGCGACGTTTTCGCCGTAGCGAAGCGAAGGAGAAAATTTGGCGAAGCCCAAGCGACCAACGGGAGCGAAGCGCATACGCTGTGTTGTCAAACCGTAGTCGGGCATTTTATAAATCATATTTAATTTTTAAAAAATAAACCATAAGGCAATATACAAGGCACCTTATTTTTATATTTTAAATATTCTGCTCCAAACCTATTTTCTAAATATATTTCTTCTTTTTCAACTAAAATACGTAATATGATGTACATAAATATAGGTGTAGTTAAGCCAATCCACTATTAAATAATAAAACTATACCCGGCACAATAAATACCACCCACGATGCATACAAAGGATGACGGCAGCATCTAAAAATGTTTCCTGTAACAAGTTTATCAGCATTGTATGCTTTTGTTACTGCTATTACAGAAACAATAAAAAATGGAATACCAATGACGATAAGAACTATACCAACTATTAGCAATATTTGGTCTTGGATGAATCCTATTTTAAATAATGGATGAAAAAATCGACTTATTACGATAGTTAACAACCCATACATAATTGATAAAGCGGCAAAAATTGGCCCAACACCCCACCTACTTATTTTTTCCATTGTAAAATCATCCTTTCTTATGTTTTAAAGCCCGCCTATGTCGGACAACGTAGTATACGAACTCACTTCGTATATCCTTCCAACTTGGCGATATATCCAGACATGGTTCGCATATACATCCCTCTCGTCAGTATCACCAAAATCCTTTTCGCAGCAGCCTTTTTAAAAGATTTATCCTTCGGAATTGCCTCAAGACACCACCTGCATCTTCGATACCAGTATAGAAGGAGAAACGACATTATAAATCTGCCTTGTATCAGTCCCCACCATTTCCACCTGTTTCAACACCTCTTGCATATTTCCGGTGATCATCACCTGCTTAACAGGAAACAAATCACCTTCTTTAATGCCCGAAGCATTCTGAGCAACGACGGAGAAATCACCCGATGTGCGTGAAGCCGTATGCGCACCAATCACATCGTTTATAAATAATCCTTCTCGTATTTCGCCGATGATTTCTTCCTTAGACGCTTTACTACTCCCGTTTACGATAAAATTCGTAGCCCCGGGAGCCGGCAAATCAGTGTAGCTCCGTATTGCGTTACCCGTACTTTCCCGACCGTCTTTACTGGCAGTATAAGAATCGTACATGAAATCTTTTAGCACGCCGTTTTCCACTAAGTGTGTAGCTTGTGCCGGAATACCTTCGCCATCCATCATCCTGCTGTTTACACCCAGCGGCATCGTGCCATCGTCCACAATGGTAATAATTTCAGAAGCTATTTCCTGCCCTTTTTTATCGTGATACGGCGATTGTTTCCGTTGCACATTCTCGGCACTCAGTTGCGGAATCAAGGTATAATCCAAAAGACTCTGCACCGCTTTGGGCGAGAAAACAACAGGAATCTCTTTTGTTTGTAGCCGCTTACCACCTAAACTGCCCACCGCTATCTTCACGGCCTCTCTGCCTATCCATGCGAAATCTATGTCATCAAGCGTTCTGCTAACCTTACCTTCACTGCCCGAGATCTCCTCTCCACCATCTTCTGTTGCCACAACCATTAATCCCGCGGAGACATAAGTGCCGGCATCGCTCGTTTCGATACCTTCAGAATTCAAAATGTATATTTCATCGTGAGCGGCAGCGAAACTGCCTTCTGTCGGTTGGCATACCACACTCGGTTCCGCCTCCTTTATCCCTGTTAGCATCTCTTTGCAATATCTTATCGCATCTTCGCTCCCTCCTTCAAGGAGGTCCAATATCCGTTTGTCAAAGTCCTGTTCTTGTTTCTTGTAGCCACGTTTCGATGACACGGGAAACCCCGCGAAATTAGGGTCTTCTTCGGAGGCTCTCGCCTGTTCTATCGCATGTGCGATGCACTCTTCTATTTTCGATTCTTC
>QBUM01000132.1:0-1655 GCA_013180585.1 Candidatus Methanophagaceae archaeon GoMg2 | reverse complement strand
ACTAATAAAAATATTGAAGCGGAACAAAATAGACGTTGTATCTACACTGCCCTGTGAGAAAATAAGCGCACTGTTGCGGTATGTTGCGAGTGAGCAAGCATTTTGCCATGTGGGTTTGAACCGGGAGGAAAACGGTGTGGGTGTCTCCGCAGGCGTTTACCTTGCAGGCGGTAAGCCACTGATGATGATTCAGAGCACGGGTTTGGGGAACGCGATAAATGCGCTCATGTCGCTTACAGTCACTTATGGGCTGCCGTTACCGATAATAGCGAGTTGGCGTGGTGTCTATAATGAGAAGATCGAGGCGCAGGTCCCGCTGGGAAAAGCGTTGCCCAACGTTTTAGACGCCTTGAGGCTGAAGTACACGATAATAGATGACTCTTCACAGATAGAGTTGGTAGAAGAAGTCGTTCAGGATGCTTTTGACAACGAACGACCGCATATTGCGCTCATCTCACCGAAAACATGGGAAAACGGCGATGATAGTGAAGAAAGCACAGTTTCGCACAAACCGCGTAGAATGAGGTTGCGATATGAAAAAGAGCTCAAGACGCCGGAGATGAGAAGATACGATGCAATAAAGGTAATATCCGAATATCTAACAGAAGAAGCCGTTATCGCGAACATAGGCGTGCCGAGCAAGGAGCTTTACGCCATCCAAGATCGTGCCCTAAATTTTTATATGCTCGGTAGTCTGGGTCAAGTTTCACCCATAGGTCTGGGTGTCGCATTGAAGACAAAAAGAGAGACGATGGTGCTTGACGGTGATGGCAGTCTGCTGATGAGCAACATTTTGCCGATTGTCGCGAGCAAAAAACCGGAGAATCTCTCGATTGTCTGTCTCGATAACGGCACGTGGGGAAGTACCGGCGACCAACCCGCGCCTTATGCTGATACGGAACTGATGGCGATAAGTGCAGGCATAGCGAATACGAAGCGGGTGCATACAGAAGAAGAGCTGCGGGCAGACTTAGAGCGGCTATACGAGGTAGCAGGTCCGCGATTCCTACACGTATTGGTGAAACCCGGTACTGTTCCAACCGCAGAGAACATAAAGCTAAGTGCAGAGCAAATAAAGATCAGATTTAGAGCGGTTTGTGTATAATAAAAGTTGCAACAAATTAGCGACAATTTTATAAAAACCGCGATTAATATACAATCCGGCAATTTGATGTGCAAAAATAGAAAACCTTAAATATCGAAAACACGGAAAAAGCATTTATGTACAAAAATATTATGTCATGTAGAAAGGTATATAACAATTTAGGAGGTGATTAATGTGGAAAAAACGAAATCGGCAGAAATTCTGATTGCTTTGACTGTTGTAATATCATTTATGTGCGTCTTAAGCGCTATGCCTGTGCAAGCAAGAGATATAACCGAGTTGCATATCGGTTACCAGCCAAGTACGCACCAAATTGCACACATGACCGCGATGGAAAATGGCTTGTGGGCAGAAGACCTGAAGAGATTTGGAATAGAGAAAGTCACGGATAGTGTATTTTCATCTGGTCCGCCGGAGATGATCGCGATGATGGCTGGAGAACTCGATGTTGCATACGTTGGTACAGCACCACCTATCACTGCCATAGATAAGGGATTGGAAGCGAAGATAGTTGCAGGGGTACAGACAAATGGCTCTGCTATTGTCCTTT
>QBUM01000240.1 GCA_013180585.1 Candidatus Methanophagaceae archaeon GoMg2 | reverse complement strand
GATTTAATTTCTTCTGCGTTAATCAGTGTTAATCTGTGTCAATAATTAATTTTAGTTGGATATTATGCTTTCTTGTTTCGACTTGAGATTGTCAGAAAACCTTTGGAATCTAAAGTATCGAAACATAAAAGCCATTTTGTCTTTCTTGGTGCGATGGTACTCAATCCTCAAAACCCATTTCCATCTCTTCTCTGCAACTCTCGCACACCATCAGCCCGCTTTTCATTATCAGATCATTTGAGAAGCTACCGCATTTCTCGCATATTCCCTGCCCCACTCCTTCCCCTTCACTCCCAGTTTCCAATATGTCTCTTTCCACATGCATCTCAATTAAATCCGCCAGTATCGAGTTCATCTGCGTTGAAACCGAGAGTATATCAATATCGGCAACGATGCCCACCAACTTGCCATTCTCTATGATTGGGCACTTTCTTATCTTTTCCGTCGCCATCTTCTTCACTATATCCGACAGGTGGTCGTTTGGAGACGCTGCTATTAGTGGTGTAGTCATTACATCCTTCAACTTCACAGTACTCGGCGTTGTGTCCCTACTTACCAGCTCGCTAATTATATCCCCTTGTGTAACTATACCAACGGGATCCCCTTCGTTAAGCACCACGATGCTGTCCACATCGTATTTCTTCATCTTCTTCGCCGCTTCCCTAACGTTCAGGTTCTCATCTCCCGTCACCACTTCGCTCACCATTATTTCCCTCAGCGGTATATCAGTCTCCATTTATCCTCACTTAATCATACTATTTGAAAGCATAACTTAAATAATATTGAGTAGGGGAATGAAATACATAATTTTAATAGGAGATGGAATGGCGGATTATCCTATTCCAGAATGTGGAGGCAAGACAGCTTTACAGATTGCAAATACGCCTAATCTCGATTTCATCGCTACTTCGGGCATCTGCGGCTTGGTAAAAACAATACCCGAAGGAATGGAAGCGGGAAGTGATATTGCCACTTTATCCCTTCTTGGATATGACCCCGCGAAATATTACACTGGCAGGGGTCCGCTGGAAGCGATGGGGATGCTCATACCCCTTGATGAGGGGGATATAGCGTTTAGATGCAACCTTATAACGGAAGAAGAAGGGCGAATAGTGGATTACAGTGGAGGGCATATAACAGATGGAGAGGCGAGAGAATTAATAGATGCTCTTAATGCGGTATTTCGGGCAGAAGGAGAAGGAATTGAATTTTATCCCGGCGTTAGCTATCGAAATGTTCTGGTTCTCAAATCAGATTCAAGAGATGAGGGTGATGAAGGAATAAATATGGGTGGTGCGCCTCCGCATGATATACTTGGTGCGCTTTTGGAAGTGGAGCTACCAAAGGACGAGTTACTAAGGCATATTACCCTCACATCGAAGAAGATACTGGATGCCCATGAGATAAATGAGCGAAGGGTGGTGAGTGGCAAGAGGAAGGCGAATATGACATGGTTCTGGAGCGGGGGCTTGAAGCCTACAATGCCCGAGTTCCGTGAGCTGTATGGGGTAAGCGGGTCGGTGATTTCGGGGGTTTATCTTATAAAAGGAATTGGAAGGTGCGTTGGCTTGGATGTTATAAATGTGCCGGGCGCTACCGGATATATTGATACTAATTACGAAGGTAAGGCGGAATACGCATTACGCAGTCTGAAGGAGAATGATTTCGTGCTGGTTCATGTCGAGGCGCCGGATGAAGCAGCGCATATCGGTGATATAGAAATGAAAGTGAAAGCGATAGAGGATTTTGATGCGTTAGTAGTAGGCAAGATGTTGAGAGGGTTAGAAGACGATTTTTCTAATGCTGGCTATAGGATATTAGCCTTGCCCGACCATTACACGCCGGTATCGTTGAAAGTGCATACAAAAGAGCCGGTGCCGTTTGCAATCTATGATTCGCTTGCACATGCGCGACACAAGAGGGAAGAAGGCGGTTTTGATGAAACGTTTGCGAAGAAGAGTGCTTTAGGCGTGTTAGACGCACGAGCACAAGATTTGATGCGTTATTTCTTCGGAAAAAACCTCATACCACAAAAATACACGAAATAACCATCCTCAAGTTGTGACGACATAATTAGTAGGAACTTCTTTCGACGTATTTGTACAGCTAATTGAAAAAAACACGAGATTCCACGAGATTGGCATAACACTTTTTCTTTAAAACCTTTTACGAAAAGGTTTCTGGCTTAACCATACGCCTTCTGGTTTGAGAGCGTAAACAAAGACGAAGGTGTCTTTCTTTCGTCAGATACGGAATCTCGGAATATCAATTCCTCTCACATCTTTATGAACCCAAATGCCTCCGATAATAACGCTTCCGTCAGCCGACTCTTGTTTGCAGCGCAGCTATGATTATTGGTAACGCTATCGTAACATCAGAATAGAGCGTAACTGCTTCTGCTTTTACGCCTATTTTACCCCATGATTTCGCCTCATCTAACGTTGCACCACTCAAACCGCCATTCTCCGGCGTATCTGTGGTTATCTGTATAGCATAGTCGAATCCTTCCCGTCCCTCTTCGCGTGTTGGAGCTACCAAAGCAGTCTGGAATATAAAATTTTTAGGCACACCACCGCCAAGAATTATCGCACCCGTACGCTTTGCCTCGCAGAAGATGTCTATCAATTCCTTCATATCCGCGAATGCATCCACATTTAACGCTTCCGTTTGTTTATATATCCACGCATGGAGTCCAATCATAGAATCAGCAATCGCGGGACAGAATATAGGAACCTCGCTATCCACAGCACTCCTCAGTATCGAATTACGGTCCGAGAGGTTTTCGCCTATCGCTTTTGTCAGCTCTCTTATGCTATAACGCTTATCCCCACTACAATCGAGTTTGTCAAAGACACCTCTTACAAAATCTTCTAACTTTGCGAACGCCTCATCGTGCACGACCACATCGTATATTCTATCTACCCCTTGCCCACGTAACCACGCATCATCAACCGTGTCACTCGCTGCGGACTCTTCGATTTTATAATGATGATCGCCAAGTGCTTCAATAATATCATGCACTAAGTTTGCGCCGGTCGTTACCACAACATCCACGTATCTTTCACGAACCATCTGTGCTATTACATTTCGCATCCCTGCGGGTACCAATGCGCCAGCAATGCCGAGGAATTTCGTCGTCTCTTCTCTTAGCATCTCTTCGTATATGTCCACTGCTCGGGCTAATCTACCCGCGCCAAAAGCGCAGCCTCCCAACTCCCTCACCAGCTCATCTACGCTCATGCCTCTTCCGATTCTAACTCCTTCTACTGCGGTTAATTGCATTCTCTTCGACATTGTTCTGTTTTTATTTCTGCATTATATTTATAATCTGAGTTTAGAGAAGTATTAAGGCAGGAAAGAAAAAACAAATAATCTGATAAGTAAATCAGAATCATGAACATAGGGGCTGTAAGGTAGCCAGGTTATCCTCCCAGCTCGGGGAGCTGGTAACCGGAGTTCAAATCTCCGCAGCCCCATAGCGTTAAAAGTCGTCAGGGGACGAGTAATGGAAGTGTGGTGTGGTGAAAGGGGGCAAAGATAGATGAGTGTATCAAATTATGCGTATGCGTATGCGAGAATAAGGGCGAGAATGAGCGAACTTTTGGACGAGAGAAGGCTGAAAGAACTTGTAGATGCACGAAGGGACGATTTTATGCCTTTACTGGCTGGCAGTGCGTATAAAGATAAATTAACGAAAGAGGGTTTGACAGAGGTAAACGCAAGGGGGATAGAGAAAGCGCTGAAGGAAGAACTAATAGACCAGTACTTAATGGTGATTAGATCAACGGATGGCGTAATAAGCGCTATTTTTGAGGAAATACTCAGGCGGCTGGAGGTAAAAAATCTGAAGGCGGTTATCCGTGCTAAAGCGGTGGGAACTACCGAAGTAGCTATGTCCTTCCCTGTCGAAGGCTTTTTCGGACGCGATATAAGCAGATTAGCAGATGCAGACTCAATGGAAGGTGTAATAAGGCGATTAGATGATCCATACAAGCACGTATTGGAAGAAGCGTTGCCCGAATATGAAGAAGGCAAAAAACTATTTATTCTGGAGAATGTCCTTGACGAGGAGCTCTTTGGTGCTATATGGCACAAGACAGAGCGGTTGCGAGGCGCGGATAAAGAAATAGTGCAGAAAATAGTAGGGATAGAGTTTGACATTGCAAATATTATGACTATGCTGCGGTGCAAGTCAGAAGGGATAGCGGAAGAAGAGATGAGAAAATACTTATTGCCATACACGTATGCGTTTGATTACAATGCAGATGCGATGAAAGATTCGATTGCCGCGGAGACTGTGAACTCCGCCATACAGTTACTGCCAGCTTCAGCATATAAAGGCGTATTGTCCGATACGTTTTCGTCCTATGAGGAGAAAAACTCACTTATCACTTTTGAGAATGCCCTCAGGCAATATTTTTTTGCGTCTGTAAGAGACACTTTGCGTGGTTATCCTATCAACATTGGCATGATAATAGGCTATCTTTACCTTAAGGAGATAGAGATAAGAAACCTCTGCGCTATTGCAGTGTGCAAGGAGAATGATATACCCGCGGAAGTGACGATGAAGATTGTTATGATGTAAAGCATCGTCAAAAATCAAGGTAACGTGAATGATGGTGAATTGCTGTATGGTAAAACGATTGTTTGCTGTGGGGCTAATCATTGCAGTGGTGGGCACCTCGATATTTATTTCTGGTTGCGTTACGAAGCTGGACTGGGATGTGTCTAACGAAGGGCTGCTGGAATATCGTAACAGTCCGGAATGCGAGTATCAATTGAAAACGCTTGAAACTACGGCTAATTACACACTTTACGAGGTCGTGTTTACGAGTCGGGACTCGCAAATAGCAGGACTACTGAGGATGCCAAAGAGTGAGGAGGACGTTCCTGGTGTCGTTTTACTACCGGGAGCAACAGTAACAAAAGAGGGCGAACAGGGACTTGCAAAGTACTTAAGTGGTTTGGGCTACGCAAGCATCGCAATAGACCAGCGCAATTTAGGCGGTATTGATGTGCAAAGCGATCTGAGGATGTTTCTGCATGGCGAAGAGCCGACTGAACACAAAATGGTGCACGATGCACTTGTTGCTGCCGAGGTCTTGCGAACGCAGTCAGGGATAGACCCTGAACGTATCGTATATCTCGGCGAGAGCAATGGTGCCCGATTTGCGATAACTGCGTGTGCGCTCGACCAGAAGGCGCGAGGCGTGATTGCCATCAGCACGTGTGGCTACAAGGTGGATTCCGCAATTGCTACCGGGCAACTGAACGACCCTAATATGATTCGGTTTTACCGTTCAATTGACCCCGGCACATATCTTAGTGAAATACCACCGCGAAAACTCGCGATGATTCATTCTTTGAACGATACGATCATCCAATATGATAGCGCACAGCGTACATACTCACGAGCTTTCGCGCCAAAAGAACTGCATACCGTGGGGACCGCTACGCATGGCTACTGCAAGGAAATGGATGCGTTTATCGAGGAGGAACTGGAAGGTATGGCTTTTTCATAAACCGAAAAGATCAACTGCATGCTGCATCAAATACAAACACATTTAACTATGCATCGCTAAACTTTACTATAAAACATGGGTGAACTCGAAAAGGTATTCGGAAGAAACGCACAACTTGTGGTATTGGAATATTTAATAAAGACTCGTGGCACGACAACGTATCTGTCTGGAATTGCCGAGGGGACCGGGCTTTCTCATTCCAGCGTATCACGAGTAATGGAGCCGATTATAGCGCAGAATATCGTAAAAAAAGGAAAAATGGGCAAGCAAATAAGAACTTTCACGGTAAACGAGGAGAACGAACTGGCGAAGCTGTTGATACGGTTCCATGAAGACTTGAGTAAATTGCTTAGTTCGCAATAAACTGCCATTTTTTTTAAAAAAGGCTTTAATTCAAAAGGGTATAATTAAATTGTGATGAAATACAATAACCACAACATGAACATCGAGAACTACACAAATATTTTTGAGGATGCGTATAAAACGTATTTGGGTGAGTGCGAGCAGGATTCGCTTTATGAGCCGATAATAGACCTGTTGGGTCGTGGTGGGAAGAGGTTAAGGCCTTCTTTATGCTTTATGGCTTGTGAACTGGTTGGAGGCGATATAAAAAAGGTGGTACCAACTGCGGTGTGTATCGAGCTCTTCCATAATTTCTCGCTTGTTCATGACGACATAGAGGACGATAGCAAGCTGAGGCGTGGAGAACCCACACTGCACCTAAAATATGGGCTTCCTATCGCGGTGAACGCCGGGGATGGGTTATACGCGCTGTGCTATAAAGCGCTGATACCGAACAAGAGATTGCTGGGTGTGGAATGTGCATGGAGTATATTTGAAGAGATTGCGGAACAGAGTATTGTGCTTTTAGAAGGGCAAGCGATGGACCTTCAATTTAAGGATAAACGCGAAATGAGCGAGTCCGAAGTAATAGAGGTGCTGCGACGAAAGACGGCGAAACTCTTTGCGGTTTCCGCTAAATGTGGTGCTATCGCGGGTGGCGCGCCGTATGAAGTAGCAGAGGAGTTAGGCGTTGCGTGGGAGTATATAGGGGTGGCATTTCAAATAAGAGATGATATTCTCAATATAGTGGGCGAAGAGAAGAAATATGGGAAGAGAATAGGGGAAGATATTGCAGAAGGGAAACCTTCTTTGCTATTAATTAACTGTCTGGAACACTGCACGGCATCAGAAAAAGAGAAGATATATAGCTGTTTCCAGAATTATGATAAACAAGAAATAGAAGAAGTGATTCATCTATTCAAAGAGTATGGTTCTATAAGATACTCAGAGGATATAGCGATGAAATATCTGCGCAAAGGGACGGAAGCGCTAAGGCAGATAGATCTGAAAGGTAAAGGTAGAGAAGCGATAAGAGAGAAGATGGTGGCTATGGCGGAATATTTCGTGGAAAGGGAGAAGTAAAGGAGAGATAAGGGCAAAATGGAGAGAAATACGAATAAGAGATTTGGAAGGGGCGCAAACGCCTGCAGGCGATGCGGTAGGCAAAGAGGATTGGTCCGTAAATATGGAATTTATCTGTGCAGGCAGTGTTTCAGAGAGATAGCACGGGAAATAGGGTTTAAGAAGTTCAACTAAAACCATTTCTTAGAAAGAAAAGGTTCATCAAAAAACATTTCTTTCAAAAAGAAAGCTTTACCAAAGAAATAAGATACTTTATATACAACCAAAAGAAAAATTAATAATAAAAGGGAGTAAAAATGGCACTAAATGACCCGCTTGCGGATGCACTTTCGCATATAAAGAATATAGAAAGAGTAGGAAAGATGGAATGCAGTATAAAGCCTGCCTCAAAGCTGATAGGGAACGTTCTGAGTGTAATGCAAGAAGGGGGCTACATAGAGGAGTTTGAGCACGAAGAAGATGGAAAAGCAGGGATATTCAAGGTGAAGCTGCGGGGTAAGATAAACGATTGCAATGCGATAAAGCCGCGGTTTTATGTTCGCACGAGGGAATTCGAGAGTTGGGAGAAGCGGTTTTTACCGGCAAGAGATTTTGGTATGTTAATCGTTACGACGCCCAAAGGTGTAATGTCCCATGCGAAAGCGGTTGAAGCCGGAGTGGGGGGGCAATTATTGGCTTTTGTGTATTAATTTTTGTCTCTTTGGTGGCGGGCTTTGGGCCACAATTCACAGGTAGCAAGACTATTTAGTTACATAAGGTTCCGCGTAAAGATTAGATTCTGGCTTCAGAGTTTTATAGTTCACAGAATTCAAGCCTCTCGTGTATCAACAGCGGAGATGTTTTCATGATCTTACAAACGCTTCCAGCTTTTGAGTACTGTTTTTCGGTTGGTTATTTTGTATAGGTGGTGTCACGTTTTTAAAGGGTAAGATAATTATGTTGCAGAGCTGCATGAGTACTTCAGCTCCGCCTCCTTGTTGGTCTCCGTTCGTAGTTGCGCAAATTTCAACAGACAAAGGTAGTGCATTTGTAGCTAAACAAGCGCTATTAATGCCGTAATCACTAATGTTATAGTTTTTTCATTTTACCCTCTTGCGATACTGGTACAACAACTAACCGCACATAAAACATATGCCGAAAACACATGTTTGAACCATGTTTATATAACGTCTGTTTCGCGTTGATGATTTATGGGAAAAAGCGTTTGGGGCTAAGAAGGGAAAGAGGGGGAAAAGAGAGAAGATATGCAAAAGTCTGTTGTGTATTATGCAAGCACAGCATCAGGATGATGTCCGAAGTAGACACGGTTAAAATACTACCGAACAGATAGCCAAACAGGTCTGGCGCATATCCCTGTGTCAACCTTATGAGTATAATACCAATAGCCATACCCATCGCCCATAAAATGCCTATCGCAGTATCTTCAGGTATTTTTGTTCGCTTCCAAACAACGCCCATGCACAGTGCAGACACGATGCTAAACGGGATAACGCCCAGTATATGGTCCACACCCAGGAAATTGCCCAGGCCAATACCACCAAAAGCAGCCTGTGCTATTCCGCTGCTTATGAATACAAATTCGCTTCACAACTACATAGACGCCGACAATGCAGCATACGATGCTGGCTAACGATGCCGCTATAAGCGCGTTTCTCATGAAGTCATACTGCAATAGTTCTATCATTTTTAGTCCTTATGTAATGGAATAAGTATTCTTGCGCATAACCCGCGAACTTACCATAACGCCGTCTTGCAAAAGAGCTCAGTTCCGTGTATTCTGAAGGCGATAGCGGCTTCTCCTTACCGTCTTTAGTTCCCGGTATCCCGTCTCCCATAATTTGATATAACACACGCCTGATCCAAACATCAATAGGAAAAGCCTCTAATTTACCAAACGCGAATAACGAAACGCAATCCGCCACTTTTGGACCCACTCCGGGTAATGAACGCAACTCATCGCTGAGTTCAGGATAATCCAATCTTCTCAAATCGTCCAGCAGATTCGGATTGTTCTCGATTTGCTTTGCAATCTCCGATATATATCTCGCTCTGTATCCAACTTTACACTGCTTTAATTCGCTTAAACTTCCCTTTGCCAGCTTCTTCACACGGGGAAAACTAAAGAAAGCTTTACCCTCAAACACAAATTCATCACCAAACTTTTCGGAAAGGTTTTGGAGCATATTTTCGATACCTGCGATACTGGCATTTGTCGCACAGATATAAGAGATCAGACACTCCCACACGTTCTGTCTAACAATCCTAAGCCCGTGGAACTTTAGAATCGCGTTATTTATCTCGTAATCCTTATTTATTGACCCGAGTATGTTAGTGAGGTCATCATCAAGTCGGAAATAACGCTTTATAAACTCTTCCTCCTCTTCGGGATATGCACTGAAAATCAGTTTGTCACCTTCCTGTCTTATTTTTAGTGCTCTTTCATCTGCAATTCCGTACCACCACCCGTCCGCTTTCTCCCACCGGAATACCTGACCGCAGCTTAGCGTGTAATCCAGGTTGAAGGATATGTCAAGTTCCATTTCCATCATATCTGTTAAATTTGTTTGATTGTGCTTAAGGATTGCTCTTGCCTGTTTTAACGAATAAAAGAGGGAAAATTATGTCGCTCAGGCAGCAAGGAAACCAAACTGAAAGGAATAATATGATAAATACAAAAGGCATTAAAACAGACCAATTTGCAGTGCTACCAAAAGCGGTGAGGTAAAATATCGATGCCCATGTGCTTAACAGAACATGCCCCGCATGTGGAAACCTGGTAGTGGGTTTCCAATAAGCGATCAGGATACCGAGAACCGCCAGGGGATTTACAAGCCACCATTTCTCGATAAAACCGAGGTGAAATTCCATCTCCACCCCCAAAAGAACACCCCCAAAATAGGGCACTATTATGTCACTTATCGTAGCTATGCCAATAGACCCGACGTAACCGATTAAAAATACTGCCACTCCTTTGCCCTTGTGCAGTCTATACATGCCCGCAGTCACGAGCGCACTCAAGACCACATGAATCGGATGAAGGGCATAGAAAATCGTTTCCGAAACATTTTGCGATAGGTGAATTGTAAACAGCATAATAATAATTCCTGTGACTGCGCCAAAACAAGTAAAAGGGACATGCCTCACTAATTCTTTAGTGATCAGCTCCGATTTTTCATGTGCCCTCGTTCTGTAAGCATTTACATCTTTTTTACTGTGCTTCATCTATCACAACCACTCCGATTTTTTTGAGATCAGTTAGTTAATATCAAACATGTTATTAATATTTAGATAATTTGTTATTAACAAAACTTTCTTTTAAGAAGAATGCGTTACCAACAACTTTTTTACATTCAGTAAAAAACATTGACTAAAACTATTCCATGAGTGATGTTAATAACTAATCAACGAAAATGGCAATAATCAGCATCTCACTACAGGATGAAATATTGGAGGAAATAGACAAACTGCAAAAAGAGCTTGGCTTTTCTGGTCGCTCGGAAGTGGTAAGAGCAGGGGTGAGGATGCTGCTCGCGGATAGCAAAGATAAAGGGAAACTGGAAGGCAAACTAAACTCGGTGCTCTTGCTCATCCATGCGCAGAAAGTGGAAGATACAGTAACAGAAGTAAAGCACGAATTTGAGGACATCATAAGCACGCAGATTCATAACCACTTGCGAGAGGACAAATGCCTCGAAGTGTTCATTTTGGAGGGTGACGCAACGCGGGTAAAGCAACTGGTCCAACGCTTCCAGACGAGTAGGAAATTAGATTATGTTAAGTTGATAGTGGCATGATTACAGTTTCGGTATTTCAGAAAAGGATCGGGGATTTTATAAGCCGTCATGATTATTGAGTATTAATATGGACTCTATGATCATATTCAATGCGATATGGCTGATGCTGCCTGCGTACATCACGAATTTTAGTGCTGGATTCTTCAAAGGAAAAACGCCCATAGACCGAGGCGTTTATTGGGGTAAAAACCGGTTGCTGGGTGATGGCAAGACCTATGAAGGCTTCCTGAAGGGTACCTTTTGCGGGTTACTCTGTGGTATCATACAACAACCCTTTTTCCACTCGTTTGGTCCTTTCCCTTTATGTTTAGTCACGATATTCTGCTTATCCGCAGGTGCAATGTTTGGGGACCTCCTGGCTAGTTTCGTAAAGCGGCGCGTGGGGCTAAAAAGAGGTGCACCCTTTCCTATTGTAGATCAACTGGACTTCGTGGCGGGCGCCTGGCTGCTTCTGTTTCTGTTTGCTCGAGATTGGTTCATTGAATCTTTCACTCCTGAAATAATCATTATTGTAATCATAATTACGCCCATCCTGCACCTGCTTACAAATTACATCGGCTTTAAGTTGGGCAGGAAAGATGTTCCGTGGTGATGCAAAAAGAAACTTTATATAAGGCATCACAATATGAAACTGGATAGACAGGAGATATTGGTGAGGCATAGAGGGATGGATAGCGAGGATGCGTGTGGGAAAGGAAGAGGAATGAAGATATAGCGAGAGAGAGTGGTAACGTTGATTTTAGCTGAACATTATCCGGTGCTTGTAATTGTAATATCAATGCTTGCGGCATTTACTATTTTGATCGCTGGCCTGGTGAACAAGAAGGCTGCTTTCCCCATTTCCTTAGCAACCATCTTTGTACAACTGTTAATGGCTTTGTCTATCTTGAAGCACGTCCTGGCAGAAGGGCCAATACATTATCAGTTGGGTGGCTGGGCGCCGCCCTGGGGCATAGAATATGTCGTGGATGCGTTTAATGCCTACGTATTGGTTGTAATTCTGCTTTTGAGCTTTTTATGTGCTATATATTCAAAACGAAGCGTAGAGAAGGAGCTACCTCTTAAGATTGTTCCGTTCTATTCGGTCTTTCAACTGCTTATCACTGGTTTATGTGGCATAACGGTGACCGGGGATATATTCAATCTGTACGTATTCCTGGAAATATCGGCATTAGCGTCATACGCATTGATAGCCGTTACTGGTGGAAGGGCGGTGAAGGCAAGCTACAACTATGTGATAATGGGCTCTATGGGTGCCTGTTTCTACCTGTTAGGCGCTGGCTTCCTGTACGCGGTTACCGGCACGCTAAATATGGCTGACCTTTCGGCATTGCTACCACCACTATATGGAAACCGAGCAGTGCAGGCTGCGTTTGGGTTCTTTGCAGTCGGATTGAGCATAAAGATGGCGCTATTTCCGCTACATACATGGCAGCCGGACGCATATACCTATGCACCTTCTGCTGTGAGTGTGATAATTGCAGCCACGATGTCAAAAGTTTCTGTATATGCACTGATAAGAGTTATTTACTCCGTATTCACGCTTGATTTCATCCAGAGCTATGTGGGTGTGGATTTGGCACTCTGCTGGATTGCGGCAATAGGAATAATAGCAGGGTCGTTGCTTGCGATAATGCAGACTAATTTAAAGCGGATGCTCGCTTATTCCAGCGTTTCGCAGATAGGGTATATCGTACTGGGAATCGGACTTTCTCCAATCTCCGCATGGGGGCTCGTCGGTGCGATTGCACACATCTTAAACCATGCGATAATGAAAGGCTGCTTGTTTATGGCAGCGGGTGCATTCATTTATAAGTTGGGACTCTGGGACATAAGGGATTTTGAAGGATTAGGAAAGAAGATGCCGTATGCAAGTGCAGCATTTACCTTAGCCGCGATTTCTATGATTGGTGTTCCGCCGAGCACCGGATTTGCATCAAAAGTGTTTTTACTCATCGCTTCTTTAGAGGCGACGAAAACTTTTGCGATTTCTGGTTATATCTTCGTGGGTGTGCTGCTGTTCAGTACACTTCTAAACCTCGCTTATTTCTGGCGTGTGATTGACCGTATTTATTTTGTAAAGTCCGAAGGGGGACATGAAGATAGCGAGCGCGAAGCGAAGAAGCCCGGGGTGCCTATTAGTATGCTTGTTCCGATGTTAATCCTCGCGGTTCTTTGTATTGTGGTTGGTATTTTATGGCTTACACAGGTGCCTTTGCCTTTTGTTGAGCAGATGTTATATGAGTTAGGAGTGGGGGTGTTGCCACAATGGTAGAGATGCTTACACCACTGTTTGTTATTTTATGCCCTCTAATTGCAGCGCCATTGATATTGGTAGCAGGCAAATGGCCGAACATACGAGAAGGAGTAACACTAACGGCAGCCATAGCGACGTTCTCGCTCGTTCTGTCTATGATACGTCCGATTTTAGATGGTGATGTTATCAGATACACTTTTTTCGAGACGATGCTTCCGGGTGTAGCGGTTGGCTTAAAAGTAGATGCTTTCGGTATGCTCTTCGCACTCACCTCTTCTTCCCTGTGGATATTAGTGTCGCTCTATTCCACGGGCTATATGAGGTCGCTGAAGGAGCATGCACAGACACGATTCTACTTTAGCTTCGCTCTTGCTATAGTCGGTGCCCTGGGGATTGCGATGTCTGCGAATTTATTCACACTATTCATCTTTTATGAGATATTAACGGTCTCGACATATGCTCTGGTTATTCACGATCAGACCGCAGAGGCGTTGAGCGCGGGCCATAAGTATTTCGCGTATCTGCTTACCTCTGGCTGTTTCTTCCTGTTTGGTTTGATGATGGTTTACTATCTTACGGGTACTACGGATTTCACGAATGGTGGGATAGCAGCGCTTGCGGCCCACAATCCCGCGCATAAATGGACACTGATAATTTTGTTCGTCTGTTTCCTTTTGGGGTTCCTGAAGGCGGCGTGGATGCCTTTCCATTCTTGGTTACCCGCAGCGATGATAGCGCCGACACCTGTAAGTGCGTTATTGCACGCAGTGGCAGTGGTGAAAGCGGGCGTGTTCGGAATCGTCCGGATTGTATGTTTCATATATGGTGTGGATTTGATGACCTCGCTTGGACTTGGAATACTACTTGCATGTATCGCGGGCTTTACCATGATTGTCGCCAATTTGTTTGCTATTGCACAGGATAACCTGAAGAGAAGACTCGCATATTCTACCATAAATCAGTTGTCATACATACTTTTGGGTGCGGCGTTGCTAACAGAACCAGGGATACGAGGCGCAATGATGCACATTCCTTTCCACGGCTACATGAAGATAACGCTCTTCATGTGTGCCGGTGCGATAATGGTGGCGACAGGTAAGAAAAACATAAGTGAGATGGGGGGCATAGGAAAGACAATGCCGATAACTATGCTGGCATTCACCGTAGGAGCGCTTGGAATGTGTGGTATTCCGCCTGCGGTGGGCTTCATAAGTAAATGGTATTTATGCATGGGCACATACGCAGCATACGAGACTATTTCACCTGTAATGATAACATTCCTGTTCGTCCTTTTGATAGCTTCTTTACTGGATGTTATTTATTTCTTCCCGATATTACATACCGCATTCTTCAAGGAACCGGAGGGCGCGGTAGCAGAGCCAAAAGTAAAAGAATCAACTTCTCTTGTGGTCATTCCGTTAGCAATAACAGCGATTTTTTCGGTTATATTCTTTTTAGCGTTCATATTGAGACCGGTAGAGATGCTCGCACCGTATGTAGATATACTTTCAATGCACATCTATGACCTTGTGGATGTAGCAATTAAAAATGTAATAATTCCGTGATTAATGTAAATCCAGGCATCTTATTATGAACTCTTTCGTTTACGGAAGCAGAAGAGGGTTTTATGCTACACTAAGCGGCTTCTCACTTTTGGACATGTAATAAAAATAAAAAACTTTTTATGCTGTCTTTCTATACATATACAACACCCGAAGCGACAATCAGAAATCGGAAGAAACAACAAAAAAGCACCATGAGACAAATTATACTTTTGATAGCGACTCTTATCTTCTTAACGGCAGTCGGGATCGCACCAGTGAACGCAGCCGCACATGCCAACATAGTAATAACCGATGTCACACCTACCGAGTTTTCACCCGGCGACATAAAAGAAGTTACGTTCACGGTGAAGAACGAAGGCGGTCACGACGCACGTCATATCACTATGAACTTTCAGAACAGTGACCATGTCTCTCTTATCGGGTCGTCCACGGTTCACATCGCTTCGATCAGTGCATGGTGCTCAAAGGAGATTCCCATCATGATTAAAGTCGAGGACGAGATCACAGATGGTGCATACGCCATTCCTATCCTGGTCACCTTCGATGAACATTACTTCAATGTTAGTGGCGGTTATTTTGAGACCGTCCCGGCGCCAATGATACCGCGGACACTTACAATCGTATTCAATGTAAAGGGCACAACCACGCTTGAGGTTGCCGATGTCGAGACAAGACCGTCTGAACTACGAGAAGACAGCGAGAATAATAATGTAACCGTCTTAATAGAGAATTCAGGAAGTTCGAAGGCGCGGTCGGTATCCGTCAGAATTGACCCACCCAGTCCATTTACGGAGGCGTACTCGGGTTCAACTTCTGACTTCACCGAGGAGATTCCGGCACGTTCAAGCCACAACTTTGTATTTGCGCTTGATATAGAAGACGGCGCGAAAGAAGGGTCTTATACCATTCCCCTCCTAATTGACTACATTGGTGCGGATGACCATAAATGTTCACTGAAGAAGAGCATCAGATTGAAGATCGGTTCGCAAGCTGACTTCCGGGTTGGAGAGGCGACAACTAATCCGGCCGCAATTACTCGTGGTACGGAATTCAGAATTAATGTCCCGATCAAGAATAGGGGTAACAAGGATGCGGAATCAGTAAAAGCCATATTAAAAACGAAATCATACTTCACAGGGACAAAAACAGATTATCTCGGTGATATAGAACAGGGCTCGGAAAAGATAGCCACCTTTGAGCTTGATGCAGATCGTGACACAATCGCGGATAACTACGAGACCGATATAAAGATCATCTGGGCAGATGGAGATGAACGACTCGAGACAACCAAATCCTTCGGGTTGGTTGTGGTATCAGGAGAAGGCTCGAATACCGGAATCATGGCTATTGCAGCAGTTGTATTTATTCTGATTGTTGTCATATTAGGAGTTTTTATCTATTTCAAGAGGTTGTCCCACAATTGATTTTGAGCGTAAAAATAAAGCCTCTTTTTGGATTTACAGCCCTATTTGTCTTTCTTTTTCTGGCATTTTTGGATTGTTGGACAACCTCTTCAAGAGTAAAAAAAGAAATAGTGGATGATTCAAGGAATCCATAACAGCGGGGCGGAAATTTTAAAGCGTTATTACTTCTAATGAGGTGGAGGGAGCGAGGATGATCGAAGAGGCACTCAGTCAATATGCTAATGTTTCAAAGAAGTTTTATCCAATCATAATAGTTTTGGCGATCGTCATTGCAGTGGTTGCGCTGCAACAGGCGACGAAAACCGAGATCAGTACGGACTATCATGGCTTCTACTACCCGGACACCCCGGGAATGACCGAAGTTCGAATACTCGAGAGTGAGTTCATGGGCGTTGACACAATAGATATCCTTATAGAGGCGGACAGCGTCCTCGCTCGCGATGTTTTAGAAGAAGAGGTACTGGACATGACGGCGGAGATAGTAGATGCCGTCTCGATAGTCCCAGGTGTTTTCAGTGTTTCCAGCGTCTTAGACCTCGGAAAAACGAGAGAGGAGATAATGTGCATATCCCCCACGGAGATCGCAAAATACGTGAACACGGAGCGTCAGTACTCCCTTATCACTGTCGCATTGGATTCTGCCGAGGTGCCGGACCGAGCCCAACTGGTACAGACCTTTCAGAAGACCGTGGCAAAGGTGGATAAGGCAAAGGGGACAGAGGTAACTGTCGCTGGGATGTTGACCTTTTTTATGCCTGGGAAGAAGCGGTAAGGTCCGGTTTTGCAGCATCTCTAATCCTTAGTGTCTTAACCATAGTGGTAGTCCTTTTCTTCGTTTTCCGGAACCCAATAACCGCTGTTTTTATCATGGTCCCGATCCTCGTCGCTGTCCTGGCTGCCTTTGGAACCATGCACTTTATAAATGTGCCTTTGAACTTCCTGACGGTCATGTTCGGTGCTATTACCCTGGGCCTGGGAGTGGATTACAGCATCCATCTCGTTCAGAGATATCATGAGGAGCTGGAGCGGGGGAATGAAAACGCGCTGAACATCGCAGTCGCGAAGATAGGCAGGAACACGATTTTTACAAGCCTGACAACGATGGCCGCTTTCTCCTCCTTTGCTGTGGCTGGACTGAGGATGGTGGCGGAGTACGGTTTGATGTCTTTAATCGCAATATCCTTCTCTGCCCTGTCCGTGCTATTATTTTTGCCCTCATTCCTTGTCCTCGAGTCCAAAATAGGCGGGAAAACTTTCGATCTATCTAAAATATCAAACGCTCTCGGGTTACGAGGCTTTCTACCAAATATGATGACAAGGCTGTCAGATTTTTCAGTAAAAAAACCGATTGCCGTTATCTTTTTCTTAGGCGTGGGTCTCGTTCTGGCCTTCTACGGTATGTCACAGATAGAGAGCATGACAGATGAGAACATGTGGCTGCCCGAGGGAACGCCTGTTGTAAAAGCGGGTAATATCATAAAGGACGAGTTTGTGAAATACGGACACACAATGATTCTGGTTCAGGCGGACGACAT
Source organism: Candidatus Methanophagaceae archaeon GoMg2 (assembly GCA_013180585.1). Classification (GTDB taxonomy): domain Archaea; phylum Halobacteriota; class Syntropharchaeia; order Alkanophagales; family Methanospirareceae; genus QENJ01. Next base: position 9,529 of record QBUM01000240.1, on the reverse strand, counting down.
CAGGACCCCTGGAGTTCTGGGGACAATGGCGGAAATAAAGGAGGGTGTGGAGGACGTGCCGCGTGTAGTGGAGGTCTCGAGCATTGCCAGTTTGCTCAATCCGGTGCCAGATGAAAAGAAAGAAATAGAACGCAAAATCGCAGCTCTGCCATTTGATCTGAGGCGGCAATACGTTACCAATGATTATACCAATGGGCTGATGTTAATAAAGATAGATGGAGAAATGGATGAAACCGAGTATATAGTATTGTTAGGGGAGATCAAGGACGTTCTGGATTACGTGGAGATGCCCGGAGACGTCGTCTTTGTTCCTGCAGGTATGGACATAGTTGGTTCGCAGATTGAAGAGATTATGAGTAAAGACAAAGTCCAGTCAACTCTGCTGAGTTTAGTGCTCGTGATAATTCTGCTTTTTCTCGCATTGAGGAGTTTTATGGGCATAATACTTGCGCTTTTACCGGTCCTTCTCGCCATTATCTTTGCAATGGGTACTATGGGGCTTCTTGAAATCCCTGAGACATTTCTGACAATTATGATAGCTACACTTTTACTCGGTTTGGGCATTGATTACAGCATTCATTTCATCACCCGGTACAAGGAGGAGCGTGAAAGTGGCGAAAAGTTAGAGGACGCACTGCGAATTACTTCTTCGACCGTAGGAGTGTCAATTGCCCTCACTACTATCACGACAATACTCGGGTTTTTAGCGCTTATGACGGTGACGCTCATACCGGTGCAGGATTTCAGCAAGGTTGCCTCTATTGGATTAATTTTCTGCATGATTTTCGTGCCTGTTATTATCTCCGTGGGGCTTTTATTCCACGAGCGGGTAATCAGACGGGCACTGTCATTCTTTTCTTGGAGGACGTGAAGATGTACTGTACAGAGTGTGGGACAGAGAATGAGGATACAGCCGAGGTCTGCAAGAAATGTAATGCTATCCTTACTCCAGGAAGCCATCACGGGACGTTCGGTCGGTTAAGCCTCACGGGCTACTCTGACCAGGATGTCGGACTGCTAATTATATCAATTGGAGTTGTTTTGGGAATAGCTGCTGTGCTTCCATTCTTCCTACTCGAGACTAAGGATCTAATAACGATGGAACGCATGTTGCTCATTATCACGCTGCCACTGGCTTTTATTGCTATCTTGCTTATCGGGACCGGCTGGGTGGTTTACCAGGGATATCACAGGAGAGACAAAGTGCTGCACAAGGTGGAAAAGAACTACCGTAGTCTTGTGGAAAACGCAGAAGACGGTATCTTCACGATAGACCAGGAGGGTCGGTTCACGTATGTGAATATTAAAGGCATGGAGCTGCTTGGGTACGCTAAGAACGAGTTGGTGGGTCGTAATTTCGCCACTGTCATTGCTCCGGAGTACAGAGAAACTACAATCGAGAATTTCCGGAAGCGGCAGATTGGAGAAGGGGTAGATCGTTATGAGGTGGAGGTGGTAACGAAAGAGGGGAAAAGAATTCCGGTTGAGCTAAATACGAGAACGCTTGAATACAAGGGCGAGTTCATGGGGCTCGAAGGCATTGCGAGAGTGATAGTCAAGAGTCCGGCGGAGAAAATCGTACAATGTCCAAGATGTTGGGTGATGCTGAATAAGGAGGAAGTGGAATTGTTGGGTCCTAATGTAATTATAGACGTTTGTCCCAAGTGTCAGGGTATATGGTTTGACAATAATGAGCTCGATAAAGTGCTTGGCACCCAGAAACTCGACAGTTTGCTGACTAAGCGCACAGGAGGTACGGAAAGTAAGAGTAAACTGAAATGCCCGCGTTGTGGTGCGATGATGGACCTGGAATATGCAGAGGATGTGGAAATAGATGTTTGTCCTGGCGGTCATGGTGCGTGGCTGGATTATGGTGAGCTGGAACGGTTGAAAGAGCTGACAGAAGCGGGTGACGATAAAGAAGTGGAAGCTGGGGCGGAGTGGGCGGAGATGATGGCAAAACGACGTGGTAAAAGGTTGAACAGGTTGTTCAGGCGGTTGATTCGGTGAAATGTCGTGATTACATTTACCAGGTATTCATCTCACTTTCTAATCTTTCAGTTTTGGCATTAACCAAAAACTCTTCTATGACTTTGGAAATACTCTTTCCAACTCCGGGAAGTTTATCAAGCGCTTTCCCTTTACAAATTCCTGTTATACTTTCATTCAAATTTTCTATCGTTTGAGAAGCTTTATGATAGGGCCACTCGGAATTAAAATTTGTAGATTTACATTCCCGGAAAAAGTCTTATATACTTATAATAGCTAAGATTTCAGTCTGTTTTTCTTTTGGCAATTTCTTCAAACCCTCCTTTATTATCCATCGCGTATCCTTATTTGGATCTGCTTTTGCCCATCTTGTTAAAAACTCTGCTACCTCATCAGGATTCTTCTTTGTTATTTCTCTAAAAATTCACGACACCGCTTTCTTTACATCTTTCTCATTATCTTCCATAGCCAAATCAAGAATCTCGAAAACTTTGTCCGTTATTTGAATCCTCTTGTATCCTCGCAAAGTCACCACTCCAAAACGCCTGATTCATTTATTCTCGCTCTTTATCCCTTTTTCGGAGAGAGGCAAAACGAGTTCAGGATTGGAATACACTATTGGCTCCACTCCAAACATGGCAAGGTTATCACAAACAGCCCAGTTGTCGAGGTCATGCAATACAGAAGAGACAAAATGTAAACATATTTTTGGATTCTTTGGACCAAATTTCTCCAGGCATTTCCCTGCTATCTGTCTCGCTTCAAAAGAACCTTCATTCCAGATAGTTTCTAACAAAAGTTTTGCTTCTGAGGGTTCTTTCTGGATAAACTTTCCTATCTCGGCTGCTATTACTCTCAAAATAGGAAGTGGAACGCCAAAAAACTTGCCAGTATCCAGAATGATCCGCTGGTAATTTTTTGTTGCATCTTTATCTATAAAGGATTTAAGGAGTTCTTGAAATCTTCGTGTAAATTCCTCTGTGTGCTCTGTTTTTCAAGCAATTCCTTTGTCCTTTTTTGGATTTGCGATTTATCCATATTTCAATAGTATATGAAGTATAACTTCTCCATATTTAAGACGCAGATTTACACGGATTTAATTTCTTCTGCGTTAATCTGTGTTAATCTGTGTCAATAATCAATTTTAGTTGGATTTTATGCTTTCTTGAGGATGCTACATTCTGCAAATGTATTTCATTCACAAATTGCTTGAAATCGAACGCCCCTTCGGATCGAAATTCAAATCCGTAAAGGGCTGCTAATTCGCTCATCTGTTTGGCTGTTTCTACAATCAGTCCATTACGCTGGCCACAGCCGCCACAGTAATCACCGCATGGTGCAACTAAGTCGTAATTTGCCATTTTCTTACTTTTCTATTTTTAATTCATTTTATAAATAATAGACATATTTCGCCTAACGTCAGGTTGTGTAAAAAAAAGCTCGTGTTTGGATGACAAATAAACCCTATAGTGCCTTTAAATCGAAGAATAAGGAAGAAAACGCGAATTTTTGGGTTTTCACACAGTCTGACATCCGACATGTATCTGAAGTCCGAGCGTAGCGAGGATTTGGGTCGAACGAGCCCGAAGGGCGAAGTGAGCCAGATACCCGCCGGTTATACACTCCCGATAGGGACGAGGGAGCGAAGCGACCGTAGAGTCGTGAGCAAAAGGCCAAGGCATATGCACACCATTTCTCTTATAATTTTAACTTAAATGTTTGTCTCCTTATTATATGTTATATCGTTTAATTGTATTAATTGCGTAAGATAATTTTTCATTTATAAACGGGTAATGCTCGTCATATAAAAAGGCAGGAAATCCATATTTATTAGCTGCTCTGATATTAATATAGTTATCATCAACAACAAGACATTTCGAAGAGGGGACACCTAACAAATCAGCCATATAGAAAAAAACATTTTTTGAAGGTTTCGAGGCTTTAATCTCAAACGAATTTTTTAAAATATTAAATGTTTTATCTAAATGATACCGTTTTACCCACCACCAAAAACTGTCGGGACAGCCATTATTGAATAAACTCATTTTTATTTTAGAACAATGAGACGTTAATGTTGCTAGTAAATCCTGATTGGGTATGTATTTCTCAAGCATTCTTTCCCAAAGGTAGTAAAATTTATCCGAGGAGATATTATGTTTTTTTGTAATCATTTCTTTGATTTCATTTTGATGCCGTGACTGACCACATAATATATCCAATTCCTCAACAATCGGATCTTTTGAATATTTTTGGCTAACTAGTAATGTCACACCTATACAATCGAATAGTACCCCTGTAGTGGAGGACGGTTTTTTTTCAAACCGTTCTACCACGTTTCTATATCTCATAAGCAAAGAAGATACGTACTTGAGACCTTCTTTCACAGAGCGGGGATGATATCCAAGAGATGGTATTTTCGTAGATTCTAGGCTAGTATCAATTGGTCTTGTTGCAATTCTTGGTATTGCAGTCCTTTCGATAGGTATCACTTTACAATTGGTGTTAAGAGTCTCAGAGGCAATTTTCATAAATTCATACCGTGAAATTCGTTCGAACCCAGACAAATGAAATAGTCCATTTTCATCATTTTCAACTACGATTTTTACTACATTTGCAACATCTTCCACCAATGTTGGAGATGAGAACCTATCCAATTCAATATATATATGCTCGTTGTTTAAAAGGTGTATGAATGGATTTGGGCCTTTTTTATTCATGCCATATAAACCACTAACACGAATGACAACATTAGTAGATGAAGCGTTGAGTGCCTCCCATTCACCATTTAACCTGTAACTTTAACCTCTTTTCGTAATAGGTTCTTCAGTTAGTTTGTGTTCTAGTTTTTCCCGTAGTTTTTTTGATTTTGGGGGTACTTCTGCGTTTTTCGTTTTTTATTGTTCCCACCTTTCATATTACCAAAATTAGTAATATCCACACAAATAAGGATAAGTAAGGAAAAGCAATGAATACACGAAAAAAGACATCTAAAACCATCACACAAAAACATATTCCTAAAAATGGTCGAAGTTACGGTTTAACTTAGATAAACCATATTTGTTAACAGGATTTGGGCAGTCTCTCTCGGAGTATGTTCCCTTTTTCCCATCAAAAACGTAATCTGTTGATAGGTATATCAACTTTGATTTGTTCTTTTTAGAAATCAATCTTATACTGTGTGCGTTAACTAAATTTGCGAGCGAGGGATTCATTTCACAATAATCTACATCGGTAATGGCCGATGCATAAATTATAATATCGGGGGAAATACTCTCGATAAGTTTATCCATTTCACATTCGTTTATTACATCAAATTTTTTATAACCATTGTGTTGTCCAGTTCTGCAAGTTCCAATGACATTAAAGTTATTTGCAAGGATTTCATATATTTTCGACCCTGCAAAACCACAAGCGCCAACGATTAATATTCTTTTTTTCACATCAATTACCCCCAGACTTAGATTGACTGTTATTCAACAACTGCATTATGTGAGATGATGATAAAGTCATATTCTTTGGATTTAATTGCCAATGTTGAAGGAATTTGTAAAAAGATTTAGAATCTTTTCTTGTATTTCGGAACATTTGGTGTAGTTCAAAAGACTTGGATTCTAAATTCTTAATCTTTGGATTGGTTAGTATATATGTCCCCTTTTCCTTATTTATCGATGGGCACGCCGTTATCCATCCAGTGGTACTTAGCTTAAGTCCATATGGGCCCTCCTGACAATACTCTTCACATGTATCGCAATATATCGAACGAGTTGTAGCAGATTTGGAATCTTTGAATCTTGTGTAAATATCATCGGTATCAAACCCAAAAAACGTACAACCGTATCTCTTTATTAGCTCTGGTTTACCATATATTTTTTCAAATGTCCCTTTCATAGAATCTAAAGGAATAAACTGTTCTTCCCAAAAACTTCTATTTGAGGGATAAAAAACAAGGTCAAGTAAATGAAGCGGTACATCTAGTTTTCTACTAAATCGTATGATGTCTTTGATTTGAGACAAATTACTTTTCATGACGATTAAGTTAAAACTAACATTAACACCATTTTTTTGTAATTTTCGGATAGCTTCTGTAATAGATTGGGGTGTATGAAAACTTGTATGTTCATTGTTGCCGGTATGGGTTAAGTAGGGAGTCAAGCTTACTTTCACGAGGTTCATTTTTGATAGATAGCCAATAATTTTCATGGAATCAAATGTCGAGCCATTTGTAGTTATTTCTACTGTCTCGAAAATTTTATGTGCAATTTCTGAAATTTCTTTAAGTTCAGGATTTAATGTTGGCTCTCCACCAGTAAAACTTACCGTCTTAATTTGAAAATATTCTTGAATTTCTTTCAGTACAGGAATATATTCCTTGGTAGATAAGTCTTTGTGGCCCAGATAGCGTGGATCCCCGTTTTCCATTATGGGAGTACCATCTTCTTTCCGAGGACAATAGACACACGAATAATTACATCTATCGCTAACGGCGGCACGGAGTATTATATCGGGCATACTCACATCTGTAGTCATTTCACACCTCCTATCTCCCACTATGGTAATATGGACACATCTTCTTATTTATCTCATTAATGGCTGCTTCCCAGGTTTTATCATGAAATTTTTGTTGTGGCAGATAATAATCATATGTTGCCCAATCTTCAAGGGCTTGTGGATATGTAAAATTCTGCAATGTCGAAGATAATTCCCAAAGCTTCGTTCCAGGCCACGGACTAGCAAAATGAATTTTAATTTGGTGTTGATCCCAGATATTATAAATCATTTCAGCGGTATTTATTGTATCTTTGTACTCCTCTTTAGGTGCTTTTGGAAAACCAACTATAAATGTGAACATACCTACAATACCTACATTAGATAACTTCTTCGCCATCAAAGGCACTCGTCGAACATTAAATTTCTTTCCAACCATATTTACTACATCCTGGTTCCCAGACTCCAAACCAACCATCACACGAGACAAGCCACAATTTTGAAGTAGCTTCAATTTTTCCTCACTCATAGTGTCCAGCATCGTGGGGTGCATTGTTGCCCCCCATTTTATCTTAAGATTTTTGATAGACAAAGCAATATCAATGGCCCGTTTAAGGTCAACAAAGAAGAGGGCATCGTGAAATTTAATGCCTGTTGCCCCGCTGAGGTTTAACAATCGTTTTATTTCAAAAAATGATTTTTTGGCAGACCAATGTATCCATTTTCTTCCAGAGAGGGCTGGTTCACAACAGAAGATGCAAGCGTAGGGACACCCAACACTTGTCACATGGCTTATCGTTTTTTCACTAATCGAATTATCTGAATTGAGATATTTGCTGAAATCCTTAATAAGACACATATTAGGGGATGGATATAAGTCTCTATTAGTAGACAAATTTGGAAATAACGGGGGAATATACGAAATATTATTTCCATTTTTATAACCTATCCCATGAATGTCAACTGGTTTCCTTCCTTTTTCAAAAGAATTAACCCATTTTGAAAAAGTTCCTTCAGCACACCCTCCAGTGATAATTATGTCGATATAGGGACATGATAATGTTTCCTCCGGGAATATTGTTGGGTGTGGCCCCCCCCAAATTACTTGCAACCCTGCATCTTTTGCGAGTTTAGAAACGCTTAAGGCATATTTGATTGATTTACCAGTCATAACACTACAAGCAAGAACGTCAGCAGAATTCACTTCTTTTTTAATAGTAGATTCCCCACCATCTGTGTACAACCTCCCGTCAACTAACACTTGTTCCCAATTTTCAGGTACAATTCCACCCACACATAAAATTCCATGAGGGGGCCATATTTGTTCTTTTCCGTGAGTGTCAGAGTATACATTTTTTGCGTCGGTTGGAGGGTGATAAAAGATTATTTTAGACATCTTTCTTCTCCACCTTAGATTTCTTTTCTAGTAGTTGTTCTCTTGTACGCTGTTGCATATGCCAGAATTCAAACAGATAATGTGCTGCAAGCATTTTCCATTCGCCCCATCTTTTCTCTATATATTTAATCAACTGCTCCTGGGTTGCGTCATCCTCATCAAAGAGAATCTTCGCATATATTCGCCTTTCCCAAGGCGATATGTGATTAAGGATATTTAACCTATGGAAAACATCGAATGATATATAGCCAGCAGTAGCGGGCCCCACTCCATATATTTTCTGAAGGCCTTTCATTAGGTCATCATTCGTGAGATTTCGCATTTTTTGCTCTGTCTCAGGATTTTTATAGAAATAATCAGAAACACGAATTATCGTTTTGCTCCTATATCCAACCTTCAACTTTCTAAGTTGCTCTTCTGTAGTATTATACATTGTTTCTGGTGTCCAAAAAGATATAACTTCCTTCCCAGCAAATCTAACTCTTGTACCAAACGCTCTTAATAACCCATCCATCATTGAAATAGTCCTGGTTATGTTCGTATTTTGAAGAAGGATCCCAATCATAATATATTCGTATAATGAAGCGGTTGTGCATGGACGCATTCCCCTAAAGGCATGGATACTAGATTGAAGATGTGTATCTTGCTCGAAACAGTTAATAAATTCAGAGATGTTCATATCAACACCACAACGAAAGCGCCATTCCGATACTATTTTTTCAATGATGCTTTTTTCCATCTCATTAGCAGAATATATTGAGATACAGAGTTGTGGATTTTCAAACTTGCCTATAGATTTGATCTGAACACCAACGAGCTGTTCATTAAAAATCATAGCCTTCCATAAGTTATCATGATCGAATATAACATCATTAGCGGGGAAATGCGATGGTTTCAAGATGGTAAATCTAAAATTATATGGTTTTTGGGGTTTGATATTCATAGTTTTTCTTAATGAGAGTACAGTCGTGTTCAAAATAATCACCTCCTTTCTGTTTTATCTAAATAACTTATGAAACGCTTAAAATTATTCTCAAAAGCATCTCGTGGTACGGCTAGTGACACTCTAAACCAAAAGTTATCATCATACTCGAGATTGCTATTTAATTTAAAGCATGGCTCCGGTAGAATTGCAATTCCTGTATCCTGAAAGATCTTTACACTAGTTTTCATAGGATCTAATCCTTTAAAGTTGTTAATCTGTATGAACCAATTGAACCCTGCATCACGCCTCGTTGAACGTATGAGTCTCTCTCCTAGCTGGTTTATTACATACATCATATTGGTTTGGACAGTTTTTATATTTGCTGTCATCTCCTCGACGTGTCTTTTATATTCCTCTTCGACATGTTCTTTTTCAAATAATCCTGAAATAATCCCTCTTGTTCGTTCATCAAGGATGACGCTGGTACGGTCATAGAGGCCACTAAAAAAAGACCAGGGATTTTTATACTTGCCATCGAGGGAAAAATGCCCACGGCGAGAAAGATAAACGATTCTAAAGCAGAGGTCTAGTGTAATGCCGGTGACAAACAATATGGGCGGGCACATCGTCTCTTCAAATTGGGCCCTACGAACAAAAGATACGATCTCCCTAGGTCCATATATATAGTATCTGACATAATTATTTAGACCATTAGCCTAAATAAATGACATGGA
>QBUM01000133.1:3691-5970 GCA_013180585.1 Candidatus Methanophagaceae archaeon GoMg2 | reverse complement strand
GACGATCCCGAACTATTCTTAAACTCATCCCTTCCCGAACTCAAAAGCACGCATATTGACCTCCAAAAACTTCGCGGGCACTGACACACTGAGCGCTTCGATTAGCTCCTCTTCTCGTAGCGGAATATACTCCGAGAGCGCACCCAACATAACAACGTTCATCGCTTGTGGATTACCCGCATCGACAGCCAGCTTTGTCGCATCAATAGTTTTGAGTTTATTGCATACCCTTTGTAGCGGCGTAAGAATCTCTTCCAACGGTGGATACGTGAATTGACCTGTGGTCACAGTAGTCGGATGTACGGGATAGGTGTTCACAAGTGCGATGCCATCTGTAGACAAGTAATGGGCATACCGTAGCGCTTCCACGGGCTCGAGCGCTAACAAGACGTCAGCACCACCCGCAGGCACCAGTGGACCGTACTCACAGCCTAACCGGATATGGTTCATCACACTACCGCCACGCTGTGCCATCCCATGCGTCTCCGCACCCCTTATAGGATAGCCAGCCTTCAACGCCGCCTTGCCAATTATATTAGATAGCAGGATCACACCCTGACCGCCAACGCCAACTAAAACGATGTCGCACACAGATGTTCTCATTCGACCACCTCGATAGCTTTGTTAGAGCATATCTGTGCACAGACCCCGCATCCTGTGCAGAGCGCGTTGATTCGTGCACTGTCCTCATCGAACTCAATTGCAGGACAGCCAAACTCCACGCATTTACGGCATCCTGTGCAGTTCTCGTTAACCGTGAATGGTCTTCGCCGTATGCCCGACTTTCTCGCGATTATCCCACAAAGCTGCTTTGTAATTACCACCGATAGTCCCTGACATTCCTTTGCCCTTTGAAAGACCTCGATAGTCGCGTTTAGGTCGTAGGGGTCCACAGTCTCGACAAAATCTGCTCCCAGCGCCTTCGCAACCGTCTCAACCGATACTGCCTTTGTTCTATCGCCGGTTACGGTAAAGCCGGTTCCCGGGTGAGGCTGATGCCCGGTCATCGCAGTAGTCGAATTGTCCAGTACAGTGACGGTTATTTTAGCATTATTGTATGCTGCATTAAGCAATCCCGGTAATCCTGTATGCAGGAAGGTAGAATCGCCAATGCTACAACATATATCCCGCTCTTCGCCCGCAAACCTGATTCCGCTGGCAAGTGTTATGCTGGCGCCCATACAGAGGCATGTATCTATAGTCCCCATCCGAACGGCAAGCGTATAACAGCCTATATCACTTGGAAAGACTGCATCCTTACCGAACACTTTTTTCATGGCATAGTAGGTCGCCCTGTGACTACAGCCAGGACAAAGTGCGGGCGGTCTGGGCGGCAGGATCTCATCGGCTTCCTTCACCGATACAACTTCCAATAACGGCAGATCAGTCATACCAGCAATGGCATTTCTGACCAGAAGGGTATCCAGTTCGCCCACACGCGGAATGTGACCAGTCCCTTTGCCGAGAATTACAAGATCAGGGTTGTGCTTCCTCGCTAATCGCTCCACGTATTCTTCCAGCACTGGCTCCAGTTCCTCGATCACCATCACCTTTGTGACATGCTCAAGAAACTCAGTACACAAGCCATCTGGTGGTGGGAAAGTGCCGATACGCAAAACGGAAATATCTGCTTCCAACTGTTTTATCGCCTCCTCGACGTATAGCCCCGATATTCCTGAAGTGATGACGCCTGTATCACCTCGCAGCACAAGCCGATTCCAGGGGACATCCGCCAGCGCTGTCTTGATTGCATCCTGTTTATCAATAAGCACGGAATGGCGTGGTCGGGCGTGTGCAGGTAGCATAACCCATCTGGCTGGATTCTTCACGAACTCGGAGTTCGAATGGCTTTCTTTTGTTTGTCCTACAGATACATCGGCTTTGGCATGTGATACCCGTGTGGTTGGCCTGAGAAGAACAGGTAACTCCAGCTTCTCTGAGAGTTTAAAAGCATAGATGCACATATTTATTGCCTCCTGCGGATCCGCAGGGTCTAAACATGGGATGCCTGCAAACTGGGCATACCGCCGTGAGTCCTGCTCGTTCTGTGAGGAGTGGCAGAACGGGTCATCTGCTACACACACCACAAGCCCTCCTATCACACCGGTGTATGCCAACGTCATAAATGGGTCCGCAGCAACGTTCAAGCCCACGTGCTTCATGACGGCAACCGCCCGCGTTCCAGTCCAAGAAGCTCCGATAGCGACTTCTAAAGCTACCTTCTCGTTTACCGACCATTCTACATGTATGCCGTACTTACTGGCGAAAGGCGCTAAGGT
>QBUM01000133.1:2264-3633 GCA_013180585.1 Candidatus Methanophagaceae archaeon GoMg2 | reverse complement strand
TTGAGGATGCCCCTTGCAATCGCAGCATTTCCAAGCAGATATTCCTTCATGACAATATCCTTCTGTGATATAGTGAGTATATTAACCCTACGGTGTTTTATTGCTATATCTTTTATATTTTTCGGTACAGAGCGGTTGTCGCACGTATGATTGTTTTAGAGCAAAACAAACACCGTCACTACCGCCTCTTAAACCTCTTCTCTATCTCTATCTTACTCAGCCGTATCATCGTTGGTCTGCCATGCGGGCATGTATATGGTATCTTCGCATGCCTCAACCCATCCACTATCTCCCTCATACCTTCGTAAGACAATTTCTCGCCCGCTTTTATACTCGCTTTGCAAGCTGCGGTACCGAACAGCACCCTTATTTTATCGTCTCTTTTACCACACTCTTCCACTAAATCCTCTATTACCATCATTATCTCCTCCTCGCCTACCGTACGATAAAAGACTACTGGTATTGCTCTTATAATATAACCATCATCGCCAAGCCGCTCTATGTCAAACCCCATAGCTCTAAGTGCTTGCTCACTCTCACGTAGCAGATAGAGTTGACGAGGGCTGAGTTCCGGCACGTAAGCTCGTAAAAGAGTCTGTTTGTCTATCCTCCGTCCATATTTCTTGATCAACTTCTCAAATTTTATCCGTTCCGCAGCGGCGTGTTGGTCTATCATGATCACGTCATCCCCTTCACTCTGTGCTATAATGTAGCTATCGAGGACTTGATATAAAGGCGCGGGAAGTAAGTCTAAACTACCGCCTCCTTGCTGCTCTCTGTAGTCATCCTCGCTCATATCTGCACCTATGGCAGCTTGTACGCTTACCGGTACTTTCTGCTCCCCCGCGTGAACAAAGAGGTCAACACCCGCAGCTTCTGTTCTTTCAGCACTCTTTTCCCGCTGAACGACCTCAGGGATCAAATCAGCATGGCCTAACGTCGTGGACACAGAGCTGACAATGAACCGAAAAACGTCATCCGCGTGGTAAAAACTTATCTCGTGCTTCCTTGGATGGATATTTACATTTATTTCCGCTGGTTCGATATAGAGAGAAACAACCGAGAACGGATACGCGTGCTTGGGTAAAAGCGACATGTAGCCTCTCTTTATTGCCTTGTTTATGAGTTCGCTCTTTACAAATCGCCCGTTAACAAACGTAAATATATGCTTTTTCGTACTGTACGATGCTGCGGGCTTTGATATATAGCCGCTGACATTGATCTCAAAAAGCGGAGTAGAAACGGCTGAATCATGCTCTTTTAATTCGATCAGTTCTTTGGCAACAAAGCTCCCGAAAGCATTAACGATGGCATCCAGCATTTTGCCATTGCCCGACGTGCCTACTATTAGCTTATCGTCATGGAAGAG
>QBUM01000133.1:0-2075 GCA_013180585.1 Candidatus Methanophagaceae archaeon GoMg2 | reverse complement strand
ACGGAGATAGTTGCCAAAATCTTCGCTCTCATGTCTTGTGCTCATCTCTACCCTCGATACGGCTGCTATGCTGGGCAATGCCTCACCTCGGAACCCAAGCGTGTGTAAAGATGCCAAATCTTCTATGCTCTTTATTTTACTCGTTGCATGCTTCTCGAATGCCACAGCCACATCGTCCTCACTGATACCGCACCCATCATCTGTTACCCTGATATAATCCCGCCCTCCTTCTCCCACTTCCACAACCAAATGCCTGCATCCTGCGTCAATGGAATTCTCTATCAACTCCTTAACCACCGATGCAGGTCTGTCAACGACCTCACCCGCCGCGATTTTGCCTATTGTCTGTTCCTCCAGGACGAAAACGTTTCTCATAAAACCTCGCAAAAACTTGTAATGAAAGTTTCTTTGTGAAAGAAAAGATGTGCTAAAAGAAAAACTTTTTTAGCGTGTTCGTTTGTAACATTGTGAGCCGTAAATGAATCTGTGGTCAAAGATAAAAACGATATGGGAATTGACGAGAGCGGAGCATGGGTTGATGTATGGCTGTGGCGTGTTAATAGGGATAATAGTCGAAGGCGGGAGTTCTTATGAGGCAGCGATTTTTGGCTTCTTCACCGCTTTTTTTATTCAGGCGGGCACATTTGCGCTGAACGATTATTGTGACCTTGAATCTGACATCGCAAACCGGCGGCTTGATAGACCGCTGGTGAGAGGCGATATAACAAAAGTGGCTGCGTTACTGGTTGCGTGTGTTGCTACAGCACTCGGCATTGTATTTGCAGTGCTCTTAGCGGTGCTCCTGGCGAATTACCTATTATTTATTCTTGCGTTTATATTAGCGGTATTAGGCATCCTATACGACATAAAAATGAAAGAGCTCTTTGCGGTGAGTAATTTTTATATCGCATTTACGATGGCAGTGCCTTTTATCTATGGTGGCTTAATCGCAAGCGGCAGAGTATGTACGGCTTTGCTTATCCTTTCGTGCATTGCTTTACTCGCGGGTTTCGGAAGAGAAGTGATGAAGGATATAGCGGATGTAAAAGGTGACGAGCTAAGGAACGTAAAGAGTTTCGCACGGCTATACGGAGTGGCTAAAGCGAAAATAGTCGTGATTGGTTCTTATTTGCTTGCAATGGTAATAAGTGTGGTTCCTTTTTTCCTGGTCAATACCACGTACTATTTTAATCTTGCTTACATAGTTCCGGTTATTGTGGCGGATGTGCTGTTTCTGCATACGTGTGTCGGATTACGGAACGTAGATGCCGACTACGATTTTATGCGAAAAGAGACGTTGATAGCAATTGCTATTGGATTGGTTGCGTTCATAAGCGGTGCTTTGTGTCAATTCTAAAATAAAAAAATAAAGAATCCCCGCTTATTCAATTAATCCTGATTGCAGGGATCCAATTGTAATATTTCTTACCGTTTACATCCACGAATTCTGTGCAGTTTATCGTTCCGCCTGTTGCTTCTTTACGGGACTCATGTATAATCTGCGGATACGAACCGGTTCTGATAGTAAAGTTGTAGGTTTTATTGCCTTCCAACCTAACAAACGGCTCGTTAAAAGTGATATTATGCCCGTCTTCACCGTCGTAACCGCTCCAGGTTGCGTTTACATTGAGTCCATGTCCCTCTATCTTTACGTATTCGCTGTGTCCGCCTGTTCCCGGACATGGATATGTGTACACCCGACGCAGAACGAGGTCCGCCACGGGTGTAATTGTTCCTTTGTGAGTTCCGGAGATGCTCGGGTATGGATTTGCGGGTTCGCCGGTATCAAAGGTAATACCTGATGATGACTGAACTACTATCACTTTAGAAGTGGTATTCGTGGCTGTTGCGTTATCTGTCACTGTTAAGGTTACCGTGTAATTGCCTGCACTCGAATATGTATGCGTTACTTCTTCACCAGTTGCGTTTGTACCATCATCGAATTGCCATTCGTATTCTGTTATAAATCCGTCTAGGTCGTAAGAATTTGAAGCATTGAATGTTAGCGTTTGATTAACCACCGGATTCGCGGGTGAATACGAAAAGGCAGCTACTGGTGTCTGGTTTACTGCGCC
>QBUM01000134.1 GCA_013180585.1 Candidatus Methanophagaceae archaeon GoMg2 | reverse complement strand
ATGCAGGTGGGATGCTAGCTGTGGTTGTTGGGTAATTGTGGGACAGCCTCTATATCCTGTAGTTTCGGTAGATGCGGCTTTTTCTTCTATTACTATAACAAATGTAAAGCCTACCGAGTTCAGTCCTGGTGATACAAGTAAAGTCGTTCTGACGGTGAAGAACAATGGGGGTAGAGATGCGAGGGATATCCGGTTATCGTTTCAAGGTACCGAAATCATATCACCCGTGGGACCTAAGGTAGTCAACATAAATACGTTGAATTCGTGGAGCTCGAAAGAAGTGGAAATTACGATACACGTGAAAGAAGAAGCACCTAATGGCGTCTATCCCATTCCCGTGAACTGTTCATGGCGTGAATACCATTTGGATCCCAAAACGGGCGATGTTGATATACTTGCTAGATCAGCGGAATTAGGGGTGTATTTCAACGTAATAGGAGAAGGAATGATAAATATCGGGGATGTCAGCACCGATCCAGCAGATGTAAAACCAGGGGATATGGATGTTAAAATAACAGCGTTTATAGAAAACAGTGGAGAAGCAGCAGCGAAGGATGTCGAAGTAAAATTGATTTGTAATAGTGCTGAGTTTAAACCTTCATGGTCTGGCACGGACCGTTCATACATGGGCAGGTTGAACTCGGGTGACTCGAAAGAGGCTATATTTCATGTTGACGTTAAAGAAAATATAGACTCGAAGGTGTATAGCATTCCGCTGCGGATACAATATAAAGATACGAGTGGCCGAGAATACGAGGTAATGCGGGAGCTGGAGATATTGGTGGAGCCGAAACCTGAATTTGAGATCGTTTCTTACTCTACGGAGCCTGCAAGCATAAGTGCAGGTGACACGGGCGTAATATTGCATGTGGGGATAAGGAACATGGGTTCAGAGAAGGCCGAATCTGTTAGCGTACGGGCAACAGGGGAAGCGGAAGTGCCTTTTGATTTCGATGTGAAGAGCGATTACGTGGGTAATTTGAAGGTGGATGAGGACTGGACTGCAGTTCTAAAATTCGATGTGGACAATGACGCCTCGCCGAAAGCATATCAACAGGGCATAGAGATAAGATGCACCGGAGACCGTGACTTAGGTGATGACAATGTATATCTCTTTGATAAAATGATTCCGATAAGCGTATCATCCGGCAGGACGGGAACTTTTTCGGTTCCTGGATTTGAAGCGATATTCGCATTGATTGCTCTATTCGTGGTCTTGTTTCTGAGAAGGAAGAAATAGAATGGGGCTAAAAGAAAAGATAGGCATAGAACGCGCATTGGCGAAATTGGCTGCTTTTCAATGTCGGCATTACAAGAAGGTGATTGTGATGTCGCTGTTAATAACGGTGATTTTGGGCTATGGGGCGACAGGGCTGCATTTTCAGGGCGATATAGGGAAGGAGATGCCGCAGGATTTGCCGGTCTTCGCTTTACAGGATATGATAGAGAGTGAGTTCAAAGGAGAAGAGTTCATGATTATCGCCGTTTGCTTAGATCGGGAAACCTGCGCAAAAGACATACCCCGTGATGTGAGAGATCCAAAGGTGATAGCATCGGTAGTTGAGTTACATGAACGGCTTGAAGCGGAATCATCTATTGAAAAAGTTCAGTCAGTGGCCACTCATTTTCAACATGGTGTTCCAGAGGATATTGCCGGGGTGAAGAAGAAGTTAGCTTCTCTTAATAATACAGGGAGGTTTTTTAATGACGATTTTAGCATTATGCTGGTCTATGCCAGCCCAACAGCAGGATTAAGCGAAGAGAAGGTGAAGGCAGTGACGGCTATGATACAAAAAGACGTTGATACAATCACAAAACCCGCGGGTGTGGAATATAAGATAACGGGTATGGCTCCGCTGATAAATGAACTAATAAGGTTGATGCGCGAGGACATGGTTTTCACTACTATTGTAGCCGCGATTATCATTTTTATGTTACTGGCATTGCTGGAGCGGTCGTTAACAAAGGGTTTTCTCGTATTCCTACCGTTAATTTTTGCTATTATATGGACTTTCGGGACTATGGGCTTGCTTGGAATTCCTATATCTCTCAGTACAGTTATAGTAGGTGCTGTTATCATCGGTCTTGGTGTCGAGTACGGGATATTTATGGTGTCAAGGTATTATGAAGAACGAGAGAGACATGCCTCTGCGGAATCGTTAAAAATTGCGATAATTAATATAGGCTCCTCAACGTTTGGCTCCGCGGCAACGACTGCTGCTGCTTTCTTTGCATTAACGCTTTCCGCAATGCCAATGATCCAGCATCTGGGGCAGACACTCGCTCTGGGTATAATCTACTGCTGGATCGCTGCTGCTATAGTAAATCCGTGTTTTATCGTTTTTGAAGAGCGTATAGAAGCGAAGAAAATAGCGGGATTACTGCAAAAATGGATAAGAAATGAAAGATAAAATAGGGGAATTGGGCAAAGGACCTTTGGAGAAGTATGCGAAGTTTATATCGCATCACGCAATCGTTGTTTTAGCTATATTGCTTATGTTCACCCTTTTCACGGGTTATCACGCGTCATTGATGGAAACGTCAGGAGTATCGCAGAAGGAATGGCTTCCTGAAGATGTAGAAGTGATAAATACATTCGAGCTAATAGCAGACCAATTTGCGGGTAGCTTCTCTACGACTACAATCGTAGTGCAAACAGAGCCAAGATATGCAAGATCAGAGGAGATACGGGATGTCAGAGACCCTGAAGTACTGAGATACGTTGATTTGCTTTCTGAACGAGCAAAACTCGTTAACGGTGTGGTGAGTGCAGAAAGTGCTGCAGATGTTATAAAAGAACTGAATGGCGGTAGAATACCTAGTTCTTTAAGAAGTGTGAAGTCACTATTGAAGAAGGATAATATAGCGGAGCAAAGGATAAGCAATTATATTAACGATGACTATACAATGACCGTAGTAAGGTTGAACATCTTAGAGGATGTAAATGAAGAAGAGGTGGTTGCGGGATTAAGAGAAGCGATGAAAACAGATAAACCACCGGGTGTATCTGTTGATATTACGGGCGATACAACGAGTCCCGTGATAATGGTAACGATGCAAGAACTCATTAAGTCAACGATGTCGGAAACAGCTCTTGTCTGCTTTGCTGCTATCTTACTCATTCTTATCATTATATTTGCCTCTATTAAATATAGCCTTATTGCTTTACTAACGATTGTTTTTGGCGTTATATGGGCATTTGGCACGCTCGTCTTGATGGGAATGAAGATAACACCCCCTACATCTGCTGGGCTTGCGATGATAATGGGCATCGGGATAGATTTCGGCATTCAAGTTACAAAACGGTTTAGATACGAGTTGCAACAAACTACAGGGAAGTTTGATCAAAATGCGCCCTGCAGAAACCGAGAGGAAGCAATGGTAAATACAATTAGCCACGTGTTCTATCCGATGACCATAACGACAATAGCGGCGATGATAGGCTTCAAAACCCTTGCACTCGGTAAATTGCCGATGATGGTAGATATGGGGACGATGATGGCAACGGGTGTGGTGTTTTGTATGGTTGCGGCGCTTACAGTGGTGCCTGCGATTTTGGTGCTGCTTACAAGGAAAGATAAAAAATATGAGAGGTATGATGGAACTAAATAGAAAATTTAGAAAACTTTTAAACGCACATCTTCGGGATACTACAATAGGTGCGATTATGGAACCAGAGGTCATCACGATTACAGAAGATGCGAGTCTTGAGCAGTTATTTTCCTTGATAAGCGAATATCACCATTTGGGCTATCCTGTGGTTAATAAAGAGAACAAAACAACCGGCGTTATTTCCTATAAAGATCTATTTCACGTGAAAAGAGAAGACTGGAATAGCGTTCGTGTTAGGGAAAGGATGAGTACACGCTTAGTCTATGCCAGTCCAGAAGATGGAGTTATTAAGGCGGTGGAGAAAATGACCGAGGAGGGAATCGGGAGATTACTTGTAATGGACGACGATACGCTTGTAGGGATTGTCACGCGCAGTTCGATTATGGAGGCTATGGGTACGATTTGAGAAGGGTTGAAAGCGCCGCGGATGATCTTTCGAAGGAATAAGAATAAAGATAAAAAAGAGGCAAAAAAAGAATTCATACATACATATGCAACATTTATATAGCAATTCGTTCATAGTATAAATCAATCATGGTAAAAAGGAATTATATCGCAGATATAGAAAAGGCACTGAAAGAAGGAAAGGAACCAATAGAGTTACTGAACGTTATTTTAGGTTTTCTTAATTTTAAGCCAATAGAAATAAAAATTTATAATCTTTTACTAAATTCTTCGTTAACGATAAAACAAATTCAAAACCTGCTGAATCTTTCAGAACGAACAATACGGAAATATATCCAGAGATTAGACCAGGAAGGATTTATAATTAAAAAGGTGGAGGCGGGTAAAAGGCTTAAATACGTCTATACTGCTGTTCCTATTCTGGAAGCATGGGAGAAAGTAAAAGGAAAAATACAGGAAATAATAGATGAGATTACCAGAGTTCTGGAAATAAAGGCGGGACTCTTTTGATAGAGAGATTCCCGATACGCATCTTCAAAGATTTTTTGTCTCTTTCAATCATATGGTATGAATATATTTATGCACATGTATGAATTGTTTATAACAAAGGGTGGAAATATGGAAGAAAAAGAGAGTGAAGTAACAAAAGCAGTTAGAGAAGCGGTGGTGAAAGCGGTTGAGAAGGGGGAAGACATAAAAGAAAAGATAGGTGAGATTACCAGAGATGCCGTTAAGAATGCATTGGAGGGAGCCGAAGTTACGAGGGAGAAAGTGGAATCTGCAGCTAAAGATGCAATGAAAGGCGCAATCGAAGGCGCACGGAAGGCAGAAGTGGAGGCTGTTGAAGTCACCAAAGGGGCTGCTGAGGGCATAATCGAGGGAACGAAGCAGGCTGGTGCAAAAGCCGCGGACCTCGCGGAACATGCCGCAGAAGCAGCTCTGGACTCCGCAAAAGAAGCGGGCGATAAGGCGGTGGAAGTGGTGAAAGGTGTCGTAAAAGGGTTTCTTGAAGCTGTCAAAGAGGTCTTAGAGAAGAAAGAAGAATGAGAAAATGGCGATTCGTAAAATCGGTGTGATAAGCCGCACGTATCGCCATATCAACCGCTATCGCGAGATTATCGCAATTTTAGTAAAGTATGGTTTTGGTGAGGTATTAGCGAAGCTGGAGTTACAAAAACATCTCGATTTCGGTAAGGGCTTCATATTAGGGAAAAGTGCCGCGGAAATAGCGGCTGTTTCTCATTGGGGGCGAGTGCGAATGGCTCTGGAGGAGCTTGGACCAACTTTTGTTAAATTTGGACAGATTATGAGCACCAGACCTGATATGATCCCCCAAGAGCTTATCACCGAACTGGAGAAGCTTCAAGATAGGGTGCCTCCATTTTCTACGGAAGATGCCAAGCGGATTATCGAAGAGGAATTAGGGAGTTCTGTTGACAGTCTTTTCAGGGACTTCACGGATTCTCCCGTCGCCTCCGCCTCTATTGCATAGGTGCATAAAGCGGTATTGCCCGGAGGTGAAGAAGTGGCAATCAAGGTTCAACGTCCAGATATTGCTCGAATTATTGAGGTAGACTTAGAGATAATGCTTCATCTTGCCACTCTTATCGAGAACCATTTCACGGAAGAACTGGGCATTTTTGACCCGGTGGGCATAGTAGACGAATTTGCACGTGTAATCAGGAAAGAGCAGGACTTCAGAATCGAGGCGGCGCATATTGAGCGATTTGCGACAAATTTCCCGGTGGACATGACCATTCACGTGCCTCATGTCTATCGTGAATTTTCTTCAAGTAAAGTCTTGACAATGGAGTTTATTGGCGGGCTGAAAGTCTCAGAAATTACAAAAGTGCAGGCTCAGGTTCAAAATCTTGGAATTGATCCAAAAGTCGTGGCAGCACGAGGTGCAGACCTTGTTCTAAAACAGATATTTGAACACGGCTTTTTTCATGCTGACCCGCATCCGGGGAACATCAGGG
>QBUM01000135.1 GCA_013180585.1 Candidatus Methanophagaceae archaeon GoMg2 | reverse complement strand
ATAGTAAATTATTCTTATAACATCCTGCAAGTAACTATGCGTGTACTGAAGGATTTTAAAAGCACTATCTAAAAATAGTTTGCAGTGGAAACGGGCGTGTGGAAACCGAAAGTGGGTTTATTGATAGTGTACCTTTCGTTATGTACCCTTAGTATAAGGTAGAGAAAAAAAGGGAAGAAAAGGTAAAAATAAAAAATTAGGAGGTGAAAAACGAAAAAAATGAGAATAAGTAAAATAATGGTAGCGCTTTTGGTGAGTGTTGTGGCGTTGACGGCGATGACGGGGGTTGCGGTGGCGGAGGATGAGCAAATAGAGCTACTGCCAGATGGATCAATTTCGCACCCAAATGGTCAAACGAGTTTGGCAAGTCCGTTAGTAATAAACAATGATGGAGTAACGTCTACTGAGATAGACATTGGGTTATGGGACTATCTGTTAGTTTCGCCAGCAGGTCAGTCGCATACAATGAAGGTGTGGTTAGCGCCAATCAGCCCGGGAGCACTCGCCAGTGATATAACCATAACGGTTACCGAACGTTCAGGCGGTGCTACAGCGACCGGGGTAGGAACATCGGCCGTACCGCTAACATTAACATGGACCCAAGATAATGCCGGCAATTCAGTGCCATCACCGTACGATTACATAGATCTAGGTTTAGTTTCAACTGGACCGGATGGAGCACAGTATCAATTAAACGTAGAGGACACAGGTTACGGTACTATTGGAGGGGCGCTAGACCACGATTTGGAAAATTTGGAAGTCCATAACGTCCCAGAATTCGCAACAATAGCAATACCAGCCATAGCAGTATTAGGGTTATTCCTGTTCTTCAACAAGCGCAAGCACAAGAAAGATTAATCTAAAAATTTAAAACAGGAGTCGTTTTTCTTTTTTTTACCGGCTCGTTATTTTTTTTGCTTTTTGCTATACAGATCCATAAACTCAGGATATAAACGCTATACTTGTTGTGGTATAAAATCCTATAAAATGCTGCCTCCTAAGGTGTCCATTGCTCCGTGCATATTGCACATTTTTACGGATTTCCGTTCTCATGGCTTTTCCAAATTATTCTGCAACAAGTTTACTTATCCCCAATAGGTCTTTTATCAAACCCTGTAATTTAGTAATTTGATCCTCTTTACGTTGCCCAATCTTCTTAGATAGCCTTTTTCTATCAATGGCTCTCAATTAAAATGCCAGAGCTACGGATTCTTTGTCAAGGTGATTTTTATCGTCTGGTTGAATCAAGATGGTTCCAGCAAAATCCAATGCCCTTATCTTTGTAGTCAGTGGCACTATCAACACGGTCGGCAACTTAAAATCCTCTTCTTGTAGAATTATTGCCGGACGCTTTCCCATCTGTTCGCGCCCACCAATTTGAGGGAGAGCAACGAGATAAATATCACCAAGTTTCATTTTAGCTTTATCTTTTCCAACGTATTTTCAAACTTGCTCAGTGCATCATCACTCAAAGCATCCCACAGTTCAAATTCAGCCTCCAATTCCTCTTCGATTAGCGGTAAGTAATATTTTAAAGCATTAGTAACAATAGAACTTTCGCTCAGCTTTCGCTCTGTTGATATTTGCTTGATTCTATGCTCGATATCATAAGGAATGGCTACTTTTATCATAATTTTGCCTCATCGTATATTCTTTTTTCGTATTTGTTTAGCTAACCACAAGATTCCACAGATTTTCACGAGAGAATAATAATAGTAACCAAGTTTTAGTGTTTTATTAACTACTTTATCCATTATTAACCCCTAATTCTTGTGTTAATCTTGTGAAATCGCGTGGCTTTTTACATCAGCTATACAAATACCTTTTTTCTGTCTATTTCTATTTTATTTTTTGTGTTTAAATATGACGATCCCTCTTCAATCATTTCTTTTTTTTGCCGGCTCGTTTTTTTTTGTCGTTTTTTATATATCCTCAAATCAAATAATTATTAGGGCAACAACAATTACAATTAAGGACGAGACGAATAAGGTTTTAGCAACGTTGAAAGGGAGTAAAGATTGTGATTCATTTTTGAAAGAGCTTGCTCGGAATCAGAAGCTTTAGCGAGAAGAACGAGATTGCAAGAACTTCTTGTAGAAGAAACAAGGGTGAAAGGATGGGCGAAGGAATACTAATACATAGATACCGCTATTCTCATAACAGCAAATTAGAATTTTAAAAAAGCCTCTTCCTCATTTTTTGGGTGGAAAGGATAGAGAATTGAGCTAATAAGAAGACATTAAGACATTACAAGTGTAGTTTCCGAAGAAGTCCCAGAATTCGCATCAATAGCAATACCAGCCATAGCAGTATTAGGACTGTTCCTGTACTTCAACAAGCGCAAGCACAAGAAAAAATAATCTAAAGAATTTAAAACAGGAGTCGGTTTTCTTTTTTTCCCCAACTCGTATCCGTTTATTTGCCGGATTAACCGTACGCCAAGTTCACGGAGAACGCGGACGATATTGCGTATTCCCGTCATGATTTTACCTATTTTCTCTGTTCTGTAAACGTAAACCTTACCTGTGGTAATACGAGAAAGCATGATATTCAACTGAAATTAATTATTGACACAGATTAACGCAGATTAACGCAGGAGAAATCAAATCTGTGTAAATCCATGTAAATCTGCGTCCTAAATAGATAGAAGTTATACTTTATATACAATTAAAAAGCTATAGAACAACCTTTATACCCTTATCTCGAAATCATTCATCAAAAATATATATTCACCGAGAGCTGTCGCTCTATCATTTTTGGTGGGGGAGAAGGAAAGGCGGTTAAATGTAACAAGGTAAGGAGCATCACCTATCTTTTCGAAAGTTAATATAGTACAAAACATAATATCTCATAAATGGTGATTTGGATGACAAGTAATGTAATACAAATAAGAATGCCAAAAAAATTGGCTGAAGATATAACTGAGCTTGTTGAAGAGGGTTTCTACAAAAATAGAAGCGAAGTGATAATAGATGCAGTTAGGCATTTCTTAGGGAGCGATAAGAAGAGCGATATTGCATGTTTTATCAAAGGGCAACTTATCGGAAAAAGCGAGAGGGCAGGTTATAGTGAAAAAGAACTGGATGATTTATGGACTAAGCTCAGAAAAGGAGAAGAGTGGAAGAAACGTTTTGGCGAAAGCCCAGAGGAAGTAATGACTGTGTTGCGGGTGAGAAGATGATCTTTATTGATACTGATATTTTTGTGATAGATAAGATATTCACAAACGATAAGAGATTTGAGATCAATGAGGCGTTTTTAAAAGAAACCGAGGAGAAATCAACCTCAATATTTAATTTATTTGAGTTACTTGGTATAGCGTCTTTCAACCTAAATGAAGTAGAGCTGCTGAAATTATTTAAGGGATTTGATGAAGTTTACGGCTTACGGATGCTATATCCTTCAACTGCCTTCATTTCAGTAAACGAATTTGTAGAGAGCATTTTTGAGGCGGCATTTCAAAAAATCAAGTTGAGAATGAATTTTCAGGATGCGTTGATCTTAGCAGTTGCAGAACAACACCATTGCGCAAGATTCGTTACATGGAATACAAAGCATTTCGTCAATCGCACTTACATGAGCGTTCAAACACCAAAAGAACTCTTAGAATTGCGATAATAAGAAAACTTTAAGACATTACAATTTCGAAGAAATTCCGGAATTCGCAACGATCGCGTTGCCAGCCATATTGATTTTAGGGCTGTTCCTGTACTTCAGACGCAAACGCAAGAACGAATAATCTAAAATTTCAAAACGGAAGTCTGTTTTCTTTTTTTGCTGGCTCGTTATTTCTTTTGTTTTCTATAGCCTCAAATCAAATAATTACTATGGCCACAACAATTACAATTAAGGATGAGACGAAGAAGGTTTTAGCAACATTGAAAGGGAATAAAGATTGGGATTCGTTTTTGAAAGAGCTTGCTTTTGGCTCGGAATCAGAAGCTTTAGCGAGAAGAAGGGCGTTTATAAGAACGAGATTGCAAGAACTTTTTGTAGAAGAAACAAGGGTGAAAGGATGGGCGAGGGAATACTAATAGATACCGATATTCTCATAGATTTTGTGAAAAGCAAGCAAGAACTACCGAATATGCGGGTATTCGTCAGATTTTAGGAGTTGCCACAAAAGCTCTTTCTGCCGCAGACGCAGAGAAGGGTGAGTTATAAAGGCTCGCTTTTCTTTTTTGTGCCCGCAACCGAGCAGAGTGGAATAACAGCAAATTAGAATTTTTAAAAATCTTCTTCCTCATTTTTGGGGTGGAAAGGACAGAGAATTGGGCTAATAAGAATACATTAAGACATTACAATTCCGTAGAAGTCCCGGAATTCGCAACAATCGCGTTGCCAGCCGTAGTAGGATTGTTCCTGTACTTCAACAGGCGCAAGCAGAAGAAAGAATAAGCGGAAATTTAAAAAGAATCGGGGTTTTTGCTTTTCGATTAACCTGATATTGTCAGATTAACTGCCAAATTCGTGAAACACATAGAAGTGAATTAGCGGATTAAATATTCCTGTTCTAATATTATCCTTCTGCCGACCGTCAAAAATATTGCTTTTTCCTTAAGTCCAAACGCCTCAGTAACTTAAGTGGAATTCTAACGAAATAGCCGTCATTACCAAAATCAATCGTACTCATTTGCACCATTCACGTGATCTAATCAGTATTTGAGATAGCTTTTCTACCTCTTTAGAGCCAATTGTAGACCCGCTACACAAGGGGCGTCAATCCATTTTGATGTCGTGAAACGTAATCCTGCCGTCAAATACTAAAGCATCCATTCCGCTTTCTGTCATTTTCGCCTCACCGGACACACATATATTAATCTGGTATCACTGGTTCACATTCCAACATTTTCACAAATACGGCAAATTTTATATTCTACCCCGAATTTAGCCGTAATAAAATCAGTAATCCTGTCTCCAGTTTTTATCTGTATACTTTCTTCCTGTGCTCAAAATAATGGAATATTACGCTATTTCCAGCAATCTCATAAATAACCCGATATTTCCCTACTTTTTCGGATCGGCACCCTTTAAAAGAATATCTTAACGACTTTCCCCTCATGGGATCGTTCAAGATTTTAAATGCCACTTTCTCTAACTCTTTCCTCTTATCGCTTTTGAGTTTCTTTGTCTCATTTAAAAATGTCAGCGTAAACTTTGGCTTGAACTCATTCATTCTTCGTCTATTATCTTTTTAAATTCAGCCCAGTCGTACAATTCACCCTCTTGCATCTCTTTCTTACTTCTTTCTACGCTTTCTACCAGCTTCTTGTTCATCAGTAGCTCTAACTCCTCATACATGTCATCTACTTCCCGTTTTAGCCGACTTACAACCTCAAATATTCGTGAATTGATCTCGATTTCTGCTTGTTTATTCATTATCTATTACTTCCTTATTCCTTGACACATATCCCCCATGTTTCCACCTTCAATGACCACATATTACTTAATATCGGCACCATATATAAAAACATTATGACCCTTTTTTCCATTTTCGATTAACATAACACTGTCTGATTAACCGCAGAGTTCTCAGAGAACGCAGAAGCGGATTAGCGGATATTGATTATTCAATAATTCTTAAAAACACTTCCTTCTTCATTCTGAATCGGTGAATAGCCAATTGCCTGAATAACTCTTCTGGTCTTTCTTCTATCAGTCCCTCTATCCGCATCACTTTTAACAGACTGACCGTTACTATAACCCCTCCCTCATCGCTATTCCTCTCACTTTCGAATCACCCAGTGCAATCCAACAATTCAACTTCTTTGCAAGTGTTATTGCCTCTGCTTCGCCAGTATGCGTCAAGGTTGCTATCAACACTACCTTTACTTCCTCAATCTCAATAAATGATTTGCCTATTAGCGTCTCAACGTCATGATACACAGTATCCTTTTTAACTCCTAATTCAGTGAACACTGCCTTTGGCACGAGCACGTTTTGGGTAAATCTATTCCAGGAGATGCAAATATCCAAGTTTCGAAAGGGAGACCAGTGGAGAAGTGCTCATGCGTGTTCGGTTAAGTAACCCATCGCTCCATCAACCTCTCCCGCTTAACATTAGGATCGCATCCTTGACCGAGATAAATGTTGTACAAG
>QBUM01000136.1 GCA_013180585.1 Candidatus Methanophagaceae archaeon GoMg2 | reverse complement strand
CAAATCGTCTTTGAAAAGCCACGAACTCGGTCGTGCACACCGGTGTAAAATCCGCTGGATGACTGAACAGGACAAACCATTTGCCCTTGTACTCTTCTGGCAGTTTCTTCATTCCATGTGTCGTTTGTACTTCCATTTCCGGGAATTCTTCCCCAATCAGGGGCATTCCTCCTTTTTCTTCCATTTTTCATTTTCCTCCTATTCTATTTCAAATTTTAGACCTTCAGCTACGGATCGACCCAACTCCGGGTCAGCCTTTGTCAGGTTATCAATCACCCGCTGCTGAATCGTTTTGTCTATGTGCATAATATCCGCAATGAGGTTATCTACCAGATGTTCCTGGTCTATCTTGCTCAAGGAGCGATATCTCTCTCCTGCCTGTTCGAAATCATTCGTTATGCCCATCTTGCGCCTGGTTACTTCCCCCTCTACGCGATATACACGAGATGTACCCGCCGGAGCCTCCATAGGCATACCACCAGCTAAGCTATTGGGCTCGTAATTGACCGGCCCACTGAAACTTCCAGACTGCATGGCTCCGTCGCGCTGATTGTTGTCGACTGGCACCAGAGGGCGGTTGATGGAAAGTTGCAGGTAGTTCGCTCCCAACCGATAGCGCTGAGTATCATTATAGGAGAATGTTCGACCCTGGAGCAACTTGTCATCGGAAAACTCGATCCCGGGAACGATGCTGGCAGGACAGAAAGCTGCCTGCTCCACTTCGGCGAAGAAGTTTTCGGGATTGCGATTGAGCACCATTTTGCCTACCGGCATCAGCGGGAATTTGTCCTCAGGCCAGGTTTTTGTTGCATCGAGTGGATCAAAATTTTGTTTCAATTCGTCAGCAATATCCATCAACTGGACATTGAGTTCGTACTCAACCTCTTCGCCGCTGGCGATCGTATCCCAGAGATCACGAGTAAGGTAATCGGGGTCGTCACCTGCCAACCGTGCTGCTTCATGACGGTCATGGTTATGCACACCCAATTTTGGTTTCCAGTGGTATTTCGCATAGATCGCCTTTCCTTCGGCGTTCACCCACACATAGGTATTGACACCAAAACCTTCCTGCATCCGATAGCTTTTGGGCGTCCCTCTGTCGGAAAAAAGCCAGGTAATCATGTGGGTTGATTCAGGCGTTAGAGATATAAAATCCCAAAAGCGGTTATGCGCGGAAGAGGCAGAGGGGATATTGCTATTCGGTGCGCCCTTGAAGGCATGAACCATATCCGGGAACTTGATGGCATCCCGGATGAAAAAGACGGGCAGGTTGTTCCCTATAAGATCGTAGTTCCCCTCCTCAGTGTAGAACTTAACGGCAAATCCACGGGGATCACGCACGGTATCAGCAGATCCACGTCCACCCGTTACAGTTGAAAATCGAACAAATACAGGAGTCTTTTTATCCGGATCCTGAAGGAACTTCGCCTTCGTATAAGGTTCCATGCTCTTGTAAACCTGAAAGTAGCCGTGTGCCCCTGCTCCCTTGGCATGGACAACCCTTTCGGGGATACGCTCCCTATCAAAATGAGCCATCTTCTCGATAAACTGAACGTCTTGTAGCAACACTGGACCGCGTTCGCCAACGGTCAACGAGTTCTGGTTGTCCGTGATTGGGACACCTTGATTCGTGGTCAAATATCTTTCTTTTTTTTCTTTCATGATGTCTTCCTCCTTTGGTACATTTATTACTTTCTAACTTTTAAATGGGTTAAGTCCTATCAGCTCGCAGTCAAGTTTTTTAAACTCTTCAAATCGTCTTTGAAAAGCCACGAACTCGGTCGTGCACACCGGTGTAAAATCCGCAGGATGATTGAACAGGACAACCCATTTGCCCTTGAACTCATCTGGCAGTTTCTTCCTTCCATGAGTTGTCTGTACTTCCATTTTTGGAAATTTTTCCCAATCAGGGGCATTCCTCCTTTTTCTTCCATTTTACTTCTCCCTCCTATTCCATTTCAATACAGTTTTGCCACAGACCGTGGATATTGCAGTATGCGAGCGCACAGAACGCTTTGAATTCAGGCATAGGCACCTGAAACCTGATGTTTGGGTTGGTATAACTCGCGCCGAAAACTGCTCGCCCGAGACAAACCACCTGTCCTCCGTCTTTCTTCACACCAAACAATTCTATCCACGCGATATGGTGCTCCGCAGTGTTAGGGTGTGGCACTTCCTTACCTACTACTACTCGTACGACATCCCCGTTCCCTTCTCCACGTCCCTTGCCAACCTCAATATAAGGGACGTGCTTCTCCTTACCTTCGACTTCTGCTCCTTTCAACAAATCTCCAAATTTCATTTTTATTTACATTACCTCCTTATTTCCCGTTCCTTCTAACCATATAAGCCACAACTAACAGGCTTAATAACGCAAAGATACTTTCAAAACCAGGAACTCCTTCGTCTGGTGCTTTCTTACCTACTTCTATCGTGTCTTCTGCACCTGCCATCTCTATCACCGGTGCCACGACCTTGCCCTTACCAAAGATCGAATCCAGCAGTTTCTGTGAGGCCGACCGATAATTCAACTTCGCCTCTACTGTAATGGGACCATTTACGCCTTCCGGTATCGCAAAACTAAACTGCTCAACTCGAGTCTCTTTTGGAAATATCCGGTTATCAGAGAGCAAGGATTCCGCCTCCCAGACTTTTACCGTGGGGTTTCCAGACGCATCTCCAAGCACTACACGGTACATCACGGCATCGGGGTCCACTTCGCCATCAGAATCAAGCCCACCCACGTGATAAAATTCCTTGCCCGAGGCATCTGTCGCCATAATCTCTATCCAGACCTCTCTCGCCTCTGTAAGTCCGGTTGGCAACTTATGCCCCGCACCCACGTTCGTGACTTTTACCGTAAGTTCAGCTTCCGTAACCTTCTTCTCGGCTTCCAGCGCGAGCGTTGCCGCGGACTTCAACCGTTCTTCTGCCATTTGCTGATGCACTTCTGAGCCAATAACACCGGTTACCGCTGCGTTTCCGCCTACAAAGTAATGTGTGTAGACGTGGTCCCTCTCGGGTCCAATCCCTGAAGCCTTACCGGGATTTGCCTCGAAATGCGTAATACCAGGCGTCATGTGGCAGTCTTGACATTGTGTGGTCGTGTTGTACGGTCCTTCTTTCCACTCGGTATATGTCTCCTCGATTGGAATTCCGGTCACAGGATGGTGAGTCTCGTGGCACATCCCGCAGAACTCTGACTTCGTGTGAAGGTCTGAGAACATACTACCGTGAGATGGCGATTTTGAGTCTTCATACGGCCCTCGTTTAAATCCGTCCAAAGCGACCATAAAAGCACCGTTTCCTATGCCTGTGGATTTATTGACGTTATGACAGAAATCGCACTGTATTCCCTTCTTCGATACCTCACTCATGTTTTCATGTCCAATTGGAGGAACTTCACCTGAGAGAACACCGATTGGCGTGTGACACCGCGCACAGTAGGTGTCGGTTAGACCATCCGTCTCGTTTGAAGCCATCTCTTCTTCCGCCAAATAAACAGGGTCGGTGTATGCTATTGAGTGCATCGAGCCGTCCCATTGATTGTATATTTCGGCATGACAGCCCTTGCATACTGTTGGGTCATCGAAATCAGAAGATTCAATAGCTCCTGCAACCATTGAACCTGCTAATAGAGTACAGACAATCGCAACTATTGGTATTATACCTCTCATTCCACCATTTCCTCCACCTCTTTCTTACCCTTCGCCAGTTCCTCGACCTGCTCCTTGTCTTGTCTTAGAAGCAGAGCCTGAAATTCGCCCATGTGTGTCTTCTCTTCTTTTGCTATATCCAGCAGAACCGCTTTGACTTCTTTTCGCTCCGCCATCGCCGCGAGCTGCTCGTACAAGTTCACAGCGTCCAGTTCCGCTATCATACCGACACGCAGTATCTCACGATCTCTATCTTCCTTACTCACCTTTTCCAAATCTATTGGCAATTCACTTAACATATTCTACACCCCCTAAAATTTTCAATCAACAATGCCGTATTTCCGGCCAATGCAGGATCTGTTATCACAAAATCGGCGGTTCCCTCAAAATCCGCTGCTACCCTATTTTCAACCATCAGCATTTAAACCCTCCATTTTAGACATAACTTCTTTCGCCATATTAGTTTTTCGGTTTTTTATTATGGATGTTTATCAGGCGGATGACAGGTCCAGCAGGTATTTTCCTTGACTTCCATATCGTGGTCGTTGTGACATGCCACACACTCGAAACCGCTGTAATCTGGAGTCTCGTGCCCTTTATACTCGCCAATCTTGTGTGCCGTGTGTTCGATCGTTGTGTGACATTTAAAACATGATATTGTAGGGTCCGTGATTTTTTCTGTTGGTTTTTTGTGTTCACTATGGCATTCCATACAGTATTCGTTCTTTGGCGATGCCGGCGGTTTATTCTCCACCTTTTCTACCATATCGTCATAAGTTTCGTCTAAACTCTTACCTTCGGTCATCCCTTCGGCTATACCTTCTACATGGTGAAGAGCCTCGCCAATATACAGAAACATCTCCGATTTGTGCGTCTTATGGCAGTCGTGACAGTCCACTTCCGCATGCGATGTGACCATCAAAGAGTCATAAAAGGGCTGCATCTCATGACAGTTTTCCCCGCAACTCTCGGGTTTGTGCATCTCATGCTCCATAATGGGCATCATAATTGCCGCACCGCCGATGACTCCCACGGTCACCACTACGACCAGAGCAATAATTATCTTCTCACCTATTTCCATACTCACACCTCCATTTTCTTATTACCTTCGCTTCTTCTACAAATCCACCCTCATTTTTATTTCGCTTCCCCATCTTCCTCACCTTTTTGGTTTTATTCCAACTATGTAATTAGTTTAAAGTTGTGAGCATAAAAAGGTTATCAGTATTTTTGTTTACATACCAAAAGTAATGAGCCAAAGGAAGCAGACCAACGAGACTGCATGAGCAAAGTAGTAGATATTAATCGCCTTTTTGGGTCCATAGCACTCAAATGGTTTGACATTAGCCTCCATTATCGGCGGTAGTAACATGGTCCAGGTCTCAATATAGAAATACCGGATACTTCGACTTCGATAACCCCTTCAGGAGCACTATCATGTTTTTTGGCGAGCATAAATTTTCTGCCCACTTCATAAATTGGGCCATATGTATGGTATCTTCCTATTCCTTTTATTTGATATCCTCTTTCTGCCTTTGGATCCCAGTAGTAGATGCGAACATCATTATTTTCTATAAGATCATTCTCGTTCAGTGTCGTAAAATCACCAATGAGCAGAACCGCTTTGTCATTGAGAACCTTCTTCCAAAATACTTGAACGGCATTTGGATTTCCTTCTTTACCCGCGGTTTCAAATACAACTGAATCCACCGTTTCAAATATCTTTTTTAATTCATCTGGAATTATCATTTGAAGCATCCCCTGCCAACCACCCATTTATTGTTGTATATCGAGTAATAACTTCTACCTATTTAAGACACTAATATTACACTGATTTGAGTTCTTCTGTGCTAATCTGCGTTAATCCGTGTCAATAATTAATTTTAGTTGAATTTTATGATTTCTTGTTATCCGTAGGCCAAGTATTGTCATCAGAAACGTTGTGTTCCCACAAACAGTGGGTTCACAGATATTAAGATTCTTCTGTTGGTTTTTGGTATTTCGACTTTTCGGGAATCTAATTTAATTTTGGGCACTTTTTAAGCAATCTTTACAAATTCCTTTCAGGTAAACCTGGCAGTCTATAACTTTATGACCCTCTTCTGTTACCGTCCCCAGCTCAACGATTGTAGATTCCAGAGCTACATCATACACGCCCCCACACTCAGTACACTTAAAGTGTGCATGTTGCGTTGTATCGGCATCGTATCGCACTTCTTTCTCTTCTATCGTCAGCTCCTGTACAATGCCCTTGCTCACAAAAAGTTTTAGCGTATTATAAACGGTCGTTTTTGAAAGTGTTGGTATTTCCTTTGAAAGATTCTTGTAAATTATATCAACGGTTGGATGAGTTCTGTGCGCTTGGAGATATTCAAGAATCTTCAGACGATGGTATGACGGTTGAATACATTCTTTTTCCAGGTTTTCCCTGAGTTCATCCAGTGACAGCCCAATATTATCACTCATTTATGTGTCTCCTCATAAAACTAACTAAATCTGTTATATAAATATTCCCGACATTCAGTAGCTAACACTTTTATTCCACGCAGCAGGTAAAAAGTAATTTGAATGCCC
>QBUM01000137.1 GCA_013180585.1 Candidatus Methanophagaceae archaeon GoMg2 | reverse complement strand
CTTTGCTTATTATCCCTCGTCTGTGGGGCCGCCTGGGCCAGAAACCCAATGATACACTCCCCTTGGAACTTGCCCACAGCCAAATCCAGAGATTCTGTAAATAATTCCTCTGCATTTTCCGGTCGCCGGTAATCGTGCGCATATGGTTTGGCATAATGCATTTTAAACTCCCGCAGTATCCGGGAGACCTGCCTGTTGCTATAGACGACATTAAAATCGTTCCTGATGAGTGCCCGCACTTCTGGAGTCAACCACGTCCCCTTGCTTTTAAGCTTCTCTTTCAATTGTTCCTTCTGTTTTTTGGTTAGCTTTGGGGGTCTGCCACCGCCAAAATTTGGGTTGATGCCTTCATACCCTTGTTCGTTCCATTGGTTTAACCAGTTATACCCTGTCTGCTTTGATATACACATTCTCTTGCAAGCTTTTTCAACACCATCCTCCAAGTACAACTGATGAATAAACAACAGACGCTGGAAGACATGCTTGTTCTTCTCCTCTCGAATAAGACGTTTTAATTTTTCCAGCGAAATATGCTGGATAAGCGGGTTGGATGAGTCCATGTCATTTATTTAGGCTAATGGTCTAAATAATTATGTCAGATACTATACATTAGTTTCTGTATCTGGATCAAAGATACATAGTAAGTGTACACCTTCCGATGAGGCAACTTCAAAGCCTGGAAAGACCGTTATACCTGAAGGTTCTGCCATTTTTCTAATAGCGTTAATCCCGCTAACTTGGTTGTGATCCGTGATAGCAATAACCTTTATTCCAATCTCTTGGCATTTATTGATCAATTGAGAGTTATAGTCCTCTTCATCAAGCCCATGATCTTCCTTTCTATTATCACCCAGATAATTAAATGGATTTACCTGGAGCGAACAGCGAAAATACTTGGCTCCTGAAGGGAGGTTCAGAACATTTTCCATGCTTTCTGGCCATCTGTTGATTTGATTTGCTTGCTCTCTTATTTCGATCCACCTTTTTACCGCCATTTCTGTTCTTAACACCCCTCAAATTTCGTATTCTCTGAAATATATTTATTTACGTTTCATATATAAATTTCGCAACCCCACGAAGAAGATTTGATGAATTTTCTTAGCACTCTTTTTATTTCACTTATCAAAAAATTCGTTCGTTTTTGCCACTATCATCGAAATGGTTGCTAAGAACGTTTCGCACTTGTATACATCAAAGTATTTATATGTACAATACTATATACACATGATGCACAATGTTCGTTATTCAGACATGCGAAGAAATACCATTTGCAAATCCCTGTTTGATATATGATATTTTGAGGAAAGAAGCGGACTACGGCGAGACCTACTTACTGGAGTCACGAGAAGGCGATGATAAGATGGCGCGGTATTCCATCATAGGTTTCGAGCCCGCGTTAAAATTCGCAGTGAAGGACGGCGTTTTGAAAACAAAGACCTACGATGCGGTTAGCGCGGAAACGATGAACAATGCAGCGAAGGGAAATGGCGATATAAACCCCCTAAGTGTGATAAAAGCGTTCCTCAGCGAGTTGAAAATAGAGGGCGAGCTAAGAAGAGAGCGATTTATCGGCGGATTTGTTGGTTATCTCTCGTACGATGTCATCCGATATTTTGTGGATGTAGGGGAAAGCGCAGTGGACACATTGAAGCAACCGGATTGTGAATTCCTGCTGACGAGGAAGAATGTCATAGTGGACCACCGGGCGAAGAAAGCGTTTCTTATATCTAACGAATTTTGTGATAGTCCAACACCAACTAACGACTCGAATTTGGAAGAGTCTTGCTTGAAATTGAGCGAATTAATTAAAGAGGGTGAAGTAACCGATAATCCAGTAGGGATATCGGTGTCCGGGGATTTCACGTCAAACATGGAAAAGGCGGATTATGAACGAAGTGTGAGAGTAGCGAAGGAATACATTCGTGCTGGTGACATCTTTCAGGTGGTGCTTTCACAGCGACTGGAAGCCGACTTTGCGCCGGAAGGGCATTTCGAGTTCTACAAAACATTAAGCGAAGTGAACCCGTCGCCATACATGTACTTACTCGATTTTGAGGAGCGTAAGATAGTGGGAGCAAGTCCTGAGATGCTGGTTCGGGTTGCGGGGGCGAGCCGTAAGGCTAACGCCGGTAGAAAAATAGAGGGTTGCCCGATAGCGGGGACAAGACGGCGTGGCATGAATGAAGAAGAGGATAAACGGCTGGAGGAGGAGATGCTAAACGATGAAAAGGAGCGGGCAGAGCATTTGATGCTCGTGGATTTATCAAGGAACGACATAGGCAAAGTGTCGGAATTTAGTACCGTGAAGCCCACACGATTCATGTATCCCGAGAAATTCTCGCATGTGCAGCACATAGTTACGGACGTGGTGGGCGAGCTGAGAACCGATAAGGACGAGTTCGATGCGTTAGAAGCGACATTCCCGGCAGGTACGGTATCCGGTGCACCGAAAGTACGCGCTATGGAGATAATAGAAGAATTAGAGCCGTCAAGACGCGGAATATATTCGGGTTGTGTGGGGTATTTCTCTTTTAATCGGTCTATGGATACTGCGATAACGATTCGGACTGCGGTATTCGAGCATGGGAAAGTCTATATACAGGCAGGTGCAGGTATAGTTGCCGATTCTGATCCTGAACGAGAGTATAAAGAGACGCTGAGTAAGGGTGCGGCGTTATTGGAATGTATGACCGGAGGCGGTAAAAGAAGATGACCATTCTGGTGATAGACAATATAGATTCGTTTGTGTACAACATCGTGCAATACGTGGGAATGCTGGGTGCCGAGCCGATAGTGGTTCAGAATACGGTGACTGCGGGGTATATCGAGAAACTGGTAAAAGAGAAAGAGATAGGGCATATAATTATCTCGCCGGGACCGAAGACGCCACGAGATGCGGGAGTCACAAACGAAGTAATAAGGAAATATTGCACGGATAAGAAGATTCTGGGCGTTTGTTTGGGGCATCAGTGCATAGGTTATGTTTTCGGTGCGGGGATACGGAATGCACGAGTTTTAAGGCATGGCAAGGTGAGTTTAGTAACGCATAACGGCGAAGGCATCTTAAGTGGGTTGAGGAATCCGCTTTCTGTGGTGCGGTACCATTCGTTAGTGATTGACGAGAACGGTAATGATCGGCAATTATTTACAGACAGTTTAGAAGTAACTGCAAGAAGCATGGATGATAATGAGATAATGGCGATCAGGCATCGGAGCTACGATGTGTTCGGCGTGCAATTTCATCCTGAGTCTATACTGACGGAGGACGGGTTGAAGTTGATACGGAATTTTGTGGATATGTAGCCCTAATTTCGTACAGTTTAGGCCAGTATTTCCCGGTAACAAAGAGCCGGTCATGCTTCGCGTCATAGGCAATACCGTTGAGAACTTCGACCGGCTGTGAGCTGCCCTCTTCGTTTAACAGCCCTTCGAGGCATAGCCAGCCAGCGACTTGTCCGGTTTCTGGTGAAATAATTGCTATGCGGTCGGTTAACCAAACATTAGCGTATATTGCCCCTTTGATATACTCAAGTTCGTTGAGATTTGTAATAGGCACGTCCCTGTCGCGGACTTCAATTCGTCCGACTTCTTCGAAAGTATCAGGATTCAAAAAATATAGCGTTGCGGTTCCATCGCTCATTATCAGGTGCTTTCCGTCATGAGTGAGCCCCCATCCTTCGGTAGGATAGCTAAATTCTTGCAGTATAAGGAAACTGTCTTTATCGTAAACAAAACCGACATGCGACTGCCAGGTCAGTTGAATCAGCTTATCGCCCCAAAGGGTCACACCTTCGCCAAAGAATTTGTCCGGCAGATAATATGACCTTATGACTTTTCCCGTTTCTAATTCTGATTCACGCAACGAGGATTTTCCAAATAGGCCGGTACCTTCATACAGAAAGCCGTTGTCAAAGACTAACCCTTGAGTAAAGGCGTTTCGGTCGTGCGGGTACGTGTTGACGATTTTGTAGCCGTAAACGGGTGTATCATCCGGCGGGCATGGCGTTGTCGTCACAGGAGCGTCTTCATCAATGCAGCATGCAAATAGTGCCATTGCTACTATTGCCACCACTACAACACCAAATCCGCGTTTATTATGCCGCGTCGCGTTCATGGCAACAAAATGGATTTGTTTATTTATATCATAACGGTTATACGAATGAGATAAATAACGATGCCAGCACATTATCAACCAGTCAAATGCAAGTCCTTTCTGCATCATTTCGACAAGAGGTTCCTGCCGTTCAGTTGGGGTGCGAATCCTTACCGTGGCTGTGAGCATTCCTGCCCCTACTGCTTCGCACGCTACACGCACGAATACCTCGGATACGATTCCGGTACAGAGTTCGATAACAATATTCTTGTGAAAGTAAATGCGGCAGAGATGTTGGAAAAGGAATTATCACGACCACGTATGAAACACGAAGCGGTCAATCTGGGTTCAGTCTGCGATCCGTATCAACCGGCAGAGCATAAATTTGAGATTACGCGAGAAGTCTTGAAAGTCTTTGCAAAGCACAAAAATCCGCTATTCATCGGAACAAAATCAAACTTAATCTTGCGCGACCTCGACTTACTTTCGGAAATGGCAACACGCACGGCACTACTCGTCAACGTTACGATAACAACGCTGGACGAGAATATTCGCCGCAAAATCGAGCCGCGAGCTGCAACGACTGAAGAGCGCCTCGATGCCGTGAAACAATTATCAGATGCAGGCATAACTGTTGGCATATTATTTATGCCGATATTCCCGTATTTAACCGATAACTCCGAGAGCATAAACGGGGTGATAAAAGCGGTTAGTGATGCCGGGGCAAAAAATATAGTCCAGGGGGTTTTAGATTTGAGGGCATCGTGCAGAAGCCGCGTTTTGTCTTTCATCGAAGGGAATTGCCCAGAATTGCTGCCAAAATATATCGCCCTGTATAAGACTGCGTACGCGCCAAATGAGTACACCAGCAAAATATATCGGGCTGTTGAAACCGCACAGCGACAATGTGGCTTTAAAACGTTTGAAATGCCTGTGCACCGGGAAGAACAGACAACTCTTAACGTGTGGGCAAAAAATGACGAAAAACGAGAAGAGTAGGAAATAGCATGCAAATATATTTATTGGTTAAAAGCTTATGCTAAAGCACTCTTCCTTGGAATGGATAACGAAGAATTGGAGATTGATTATATTATTCCAATAATGCGTAAAAAGGAGGGTTAGTGATGGAAAAGAACCCGAAAATCCCGAAAACCGGAAAAATAGGAAGTTTGGCAAAGAACATAGAAAAGGCGACCAATCGAGATATTGTACAGGTAATTATGCTGGATGTGGCACAATTTAAGTTGGCATCCCGTCGTGCTGAAAAGGCAGAATGGATTAAAGAAGCTATCGAGCGATTGGCGCGGCAGGTTGGCGAGGAGAAAAGCGTAATAATCATGGAAAATTGTGGTCGAGACTGCTGTGGTTCAAAACATAGCGAACATGCAAAGCAATTAATGAACGAATCGAAATCGGTAGAAGAATTCGCGAGTAAACTGAGTAGAGGTGGTGTCAAATTCAAATTAAAAGATGAGAACACCGTAGTCGGAGATTATAGTAAATGCTATTGTTCCCTGGTTAATCAGACACCAAAACCTTTTTCAAGTAAGATTTATTGTCAATGTGGTGTTGGATATATTAAGCAGCAGTTTGAATCTGCGTTCGGGAAAACGGTTGATGTAGAACTCGTGCAGTCAGTAATTTCAGGAGCTGAGAGCTGTAAATTCTTGATTAGATTTTAGGGGGCAAAAATGTCGGTATCACAAAAATTGGCTTGTATGCAAAATAGAAGGGATGAGGCTCCAAATCAGGAATTGGGTAGAGAGCTTGCTGAAAAGGGAAATATTGAAGGGATAAGAGAAATAGCAGAAAACTTGTGGAATAAGGATAAAAACATTCAAAGTGATTGTATAGCAGTTCTTTATTGGATTGGTTCCATCAAACCTGAGTTAGTTGAAGTTTATGTTTCCGATTTTTTGAAACTGTTGCATAGCAAGAATAATCGTCTTGTTTGGGGAGCAATGATTGCCCTGTCAACTATTGCAGATAGAAAGCCTGAAGAAATATTTGATACTTGTGGTGGTATTGTTGAGGCAATTGAGAATGGTTCGGTAATAACCCGCGACAATGGAATAAAGACATTGGCAGCAGTTGCATCCACAGGCGGAAAATACAATAAGGCTATATTTCCCTTTTTAATTGAGCATTTACAAAGCTGTCGCCCGAAGGATGTGCCTC
>QBUM01000138.1 GCA_013180585.1 Candidatus Methanophagaceae archaeon GoMg2 | reverse complement strand
GATAAGATAACAGAGGTTGAGCAATCCTCTGGCAAGAAATTTAAGAGCGCTGCGAAGAAGGTTATCGAGCAGCATGCGCTTGGCGATGCGAACGATAAGGAGAAGGTTATGGAAAAGCTTGATAAGGCAGAGGAAGAGCTAAATACGAGTGGTCAGAGTGCAGTCAGTCTGACTGACCACGAAGCAAGGTTTATGGATAATAAGAAGAAGCGGATAGAGTTATCATACAATTCGCAGATTACTGTGGACCAAGATTCGGGGATAATCCTTGCTAACGACGTTACTCAGGATTGTACCGATCATAACCAGTTGCAACCACAGGTAGAAATGACAGAGGAGAACTTGGACGGTTTGCCTGATGAAACAAGGCAGAACTTTGATAACGGGTACTACAGTGGCGCTAACCTGCGGTATCTGGAGGAAAAGGGGCTGGATGGCTATATCCCTGACAGCAAGCAGGCGCAGAAGCATAAAGGCAAAAAGGTGGAGGACAGTCCGTATTCAAAGGATAAATTCGAATATGATGAAGAGAATGACCAGTTTATATGCCCTCATGGCGAGGTACTCGTCAGAAAGGGCGAATATATGAATAAAGGCAAATCACAGTACACCTATTATGGTGCGAACTGCAATGAATGTCCGTTTCAGGATAAATGTGCCGGTAAGAGCAGAACAAGAGTAATCACGAGCGATGATTACGAGGCGGAGCGCAGGCGAATGGTGGATAAGATGCAATCGGAGGAAGGTAGAGAGGAGTACAAAAAGCGAAAGGCGACTGTTGAATGGCCTTTCGGCAACATAAAGCATAACATGAAGTTTCGTGAGTTTCTGACTAGGGGTATAGAAAGTGTACGGATAGAGCATAATCTGGTTTGCACGGCGCATAATCTGAAAGTGATGTGGGCAAAATTATGTACTAAAGGGTATTCATTCTGTGAAATTGTCGGTTTGGTACCCAGTTTGGCAGCTAAGGTAGCTGCTATTTAGGTGTTTATTAAAAATATCTCAAGAGGATTTGGATTTACCCCTTTTTCCACTCCCTTCTTTATATACTTTTGGGGGATATCTCGATGTTTTCGGGGTTTTTTCAAAATTTTCTCAAGTGGTGCACGTACCGTACTTTGAATCTTTGGTTGTTTGTTTGTTGGCTTCTGTGTTTTTCTTGTGTTAAAATGCAATGATTTATTTGTGGGACAGCCTCTTAAAATGTACAGGTAAACATGGTATCAGAAATAGAGAGGAGGGAAATAAGTGAACTTGCATCGCTGCTTGGTGTGAATAAAGAGGAAACTCTTCGTCTTGCTCTCAGAGAAGGTATCCATGAACTTCGTATCCGAAAAGCAATCGAGCTTTACGTTTCGGGAAAGGCGAGTGTGAAGCAGGCAGCAAGATTTGCAGGGCTCGACCTTGCAGATTGGTTCGCTATTGCTATGGAGAAGAACCTAATGGTACAAATTCGCCCAGAAGAGCTTGAGGAAGACGTTGCAGCTTTGCAGGAATTAAAATGAATTCGTCAAATTCTCGTCTTGTCCTTGATTCCACGGCCATTATCGCATTAAGCACGGTTAAGCAGGTCGAACTCTTACGATGGCGAGTTTTAATCCCCTAAAAGGTGGTGGCAGAACTGATGAGTGAACCAGTGAGGAATACACTTGCGTATCTCTTGAGAGAGGGCAAAGCGGAAGTTACAAAACCAACTGAAGAGATGCGTAAGAAAGCCCTTTCAATTCTGGGGGATAAAGAAGAGACTGGTGATTCTGATGTCATAGCCACAATTTTTGAACTGAAGGATGTGGTGATTGCAACGGACGACAGAAGGTTGAGAAATGTCTGCAAAAACTTTGGTGCTAAGGTTACAGGAACAATTGGTATCATCGTAGACGCCGTGCGACATGGCACCCTTACAGAAGAAGAAGGAAAAGAACTCTTGAAACAGCTTGACTCCTCAGGTTTCAGGATGAATGTGTCACTTTATGAAAAAGCTCTCGCTCTTATGAGAGAGGTCTCCCGAATTTAAATCTTTCGTCTTCTCCCGCAACTATTATGTTGCATTTCATATTTTCGGCGTTACTATCTGAAGATCGGTCAAACACTCCTCTGTGCTTAGTTCCCTTCTTAATATTTCAAATAAAGGTCTGCACCAAACACAGGTATCGAGATAAACTCTTTTTTTCATTGTTTCAATAGTTCAAATCTCAAGTCAGAGCCATCGGTTTTCGCATTTGCCGGGGAATTTGAAGGATTTAATTCCACAAGCACCGGATAATCCGTAAGCGATTTTCCTGAATTCTCCTTTACGGTTATCTCTTTGTAGTAACTCCAATCTCCGCCGCCTGAGTTTGATAAGGCGGAAGCAATACCAACAGTCCCACTAAAAAGAAACAATAATGCAAGTCAAAATGCGATTATTTTATTCCACATATCATTTCCATTCAGAGTAATCCGTATTCATGACACTTCTCCTCGAACAGTTCAAGCCCTCTCTTTTCTTTCGCGCCCATCTGGTACGTAAGCGATTTGAAATACTCGTCAAGAAAATCTACTGGCATTCCGAACTTCTCCGCCGCTTCCGCCACCACCACCTCAACGTTCTTCTCCCCCCATTCGATCGAGTCCATAACTGTTCTATTTACTTCAGTCATATCCCTATCTTTCCGTGATGTTGAAATCCCAAACACCATTGGATATCCGGTTAATTCACGCCATTCCACGCCCAAATCCATAACCACTTTATATCGCAGCCTCGCCTTAATTGCTTCATCACCGATCACGAGTGCATAAGTGCCGTGCTTAAGTAATTCGCTTGCTTTACAATTGTTCACAGGTACAATCTTGTTTTTCCGCCCTTTCTCCCGCAAAATAATTTTTAGTAAATTTAGCGATGTTACTGTTTGATCTGTTACAGCAATAGATTCGCTGCCACCATCACGCATT
Organism: Candidatus Methanophagaceae archaeon GoMg2; assembly: GCA_013180585.1. Lineage (GTDB taxonomy): Archaea > Halobacteriota > Syntropharchaeia > Alkanophagales > Methanospirareceae > QENJ01. The sequence goes on along the minus strand of QBUM01000138.1, from coordinate 3,458 downwards.
TTACCATTGGAAACGAGAACCACACTCAAAACGCTATTCTTCGACGCAACGCAGAATTCATAGGTTCTTAGCTTATCTTTGTTCTTTATATAGTAGAACGAAGGAACAGGCGCGAAATCTATTTTACCTTCGTCAAACATTCCGGCAAGCTTCTTTGGCAATGCTTCTATTACCCGCACACCGTTCTGCTCAAGCCGATAATATGGTAAAAAGTTATTCACGAACCCGAATTTACCGATCTTTATGCTCATGGATACCCCCTCAAAATAGTGTAAAATGTATCCCGTTCCACCGGTATTTTGTTAATATCTTTCACAAGACGTAAAATCTTGTTTATCGGAAGCATGACCGGTGTTTTTGCACCTGCCGCGTGTGTTACCCTCTCCTCCATAATCGTACCATCTAAATCGTTCGCACCATAATTCAACGCAACTTGAGCAAGTTTTTCGCCGAGTGAAATCCAATAAGCCCTTATGCTCTTAAAATTACGCAGCACTATTCTTGAAACCGCAATCGTTTTGAGAATATCAACCGGATTTGCCTTCTCTCCAACTAACGTTTCGAGTTTTGTGTTTTCCGGATAGAACAGAAGTGGAATGAAGGAAACAAATCCGCCTGTCTTCTCCTGTAGCTGCCAGAGCTTGTATAGATGAATAGCTCTGTGTTTTGGCTTTTCTATATGCCCGAATAGCATTGTTGCATTGCTTTTTAGTCCTAAGTTATGAGCTGTCTCCATTATCCTGAGCCAGTCCTCCGCTTTTAGTTTGTTCGGACATATTACTTCTCGTATTTCATCATCGAGTATCTCAGCACCACCGCCGGGCATTGCTTGCAGTCCGGCATCCTTTAATCTCAATAGTACTTCCTCTGCACTCAGCCCTTCTCTCTGCGAAAGGAAGTGTATTTCTGTTGCTGTCAACGCTTTGATGGTGACATGAGGAAACTTCCGCTTTATCAGTCCAAATATCTTTTCGAAGTATTCCAGATGTAGTTCCGGGTTGAGCGCGCCGACAATGTGGAGTTCCGTAGCGCCCATCTTTACCGCGTCTGCGACTCTATCAAGCACTGCTCTTGTGCTCATGATATATGCTTCGCTACTACCCACATCGCGGTAAAAAGCGCAAAGCGGACATCGGGCAACGCATATATTCGTGTAGTTTATATGCCTGTTAACAACGAACGTGACAATGTTCCCATTCTCACGATTAATGGAATCTGCACACTCCCCGAGTTCATGGAAGTCCTGTTCAAAAAGTTCTTCTATCTTTTTTGGTGTCCACTCAGCCATTTTTGTTACTCGTGTACTTCTTGAATTTCTTATATAAACGTATAAACATATCCTTTTATGTTCATATCCGTTAACGTGTATACATATCATGAAGATGCCAAGAGATGAACATATCGGAGCTATTCTCGAATTCCTTGTCAAAAATGGGCCCTCCAGCAAGTATGCTATATCAAAAGGTACTGATATTCCATATCCAACGGTTCTGAGGAAGATTCCAGGAATGGTGGCGGCACATGCAATCCTGAAGATAGGCGAGGGTAAAAGAGGTGCGGAAATCCACGTTGCCACGCCGAAAGGAACGCTTATTGCATACTTCAGTGGGCACGTGCGCACTTCGGAGCTCTTTTTGGCTATGCCCGGCATTATGAAGCACGTTCGGATCTCTCTGGATGATTTGCCAGCCGTCAAGAATCCGTTTGGGTTCGTTGTAGATGAATTACCCTTTAAACTCTCGCAATTAGAGGATTTGAAGGTAGAGGAAGCGGTCAGCATTCTGGGTGTGATTCTTATCTGGCGACACGATGAATGGTACCACGAGATAGGCAAGGAACAACTGAAGAACTTATTAATATGGGAAGAGAACTACCGGATTTTGCGGTTCTTGGTTGCAGGCTCTATAAACACGCTTACAAAATTGAGTGAGCAGGCGATGCAATTGAACAAATCCTCTGCTGAATTTTTAGCGGAAATAGACAAACTTGCGGGACGATAATCCAATCACGCATTTTTTACTTTTCCGACCTCGCCACACCCGATTGTTTAATATGCTTTATGTCTTAAGTCTCAACCTTACCACTATCGGAATAAATTCCGTGGAATCTCCAACCCTGTCTAACACTTCGATGATAACAACTTGGTGCCCATAGACTTTGGTTGCACCACTTTTTAAGTTCAGAGAATTCCTTTCGTAATATCCAGCTAGTCCTACCTTTAAGCATCTTTGCAATAATGCTTATGGAATACAGTGGAGGAAATCAAATAAATAAATAGAGAGCACTGTGAAAGTAATAATACAAACAAACCTCTACATTCTCCATAAGTTCTGTTATAAAAAAGGGGAAAAATAAATTACAGGACACAGATTAACACAGATTAACGCAGATGAAAAATTATAAATGGCGTGATATAACCGAGAAGATAAATGGAGCAGCCTACAAAGTGCATAAAAACAAATCAGTGCAATCTATGTAAATCCGTGTCATTAAATAGAAGGCAGTTATACTTTATATACAATGAAAAATAGATTTTATCTGCAATCCATAAGAAACAGTATTAGAAACTAAAAAATACAGAGGGCGAAAAATGAGCGATGAAATTCGAATAGGGATTATTATATGCGACCGCTACCGTATGTGTGCCGGAGGCAAATGTCTAAGGGCGCTTAAGAACAGGGAGGGTGCATTCAGCATTTATAAGGATAAAGAAGTGAAATTGGTCGGATATACTGCGTGTGGTGGCTGTCCAGGTGGAAATATCGAATATGCTCCTGAAGAGATGAAGAAGAACGGTGCAAATGTGATACATCTTGCTACAGGACTGGTAGTTGGATATCCACCATGCCCTCGTGTAACAGATTTTCGTAACTTTATACAGGCAAAATATGGGCTTGATGTTGTAATAGGAACGCATCCGATCCCCCAGAACTACTATGAGATACATAAGAAACTCGGGACATGGAACTCTTCGCGATGGACTAAGATCATTCAACCAACACTTGCGGATGAAAAGACCCGGTTGTTGTATGATTGAGGCTGTCCCACAATTGATTTTGACCACGAAAAAATCGCTTCTTTTGGAGTTTGAAGCCCTATTTGTCTTTCTTTTTCCGACATTTTTGGATTGTTGGATAACCTCTATAGTGATTTACCACACATACAGCACTCATTTATAGTTTTTACATGCTCTTTTCCTTTGGAAAACACGTTTTACAAGTCACATACCCCGTACTTAAGTACATGGCCTGTACTTAAGCACGACCGCCGATGACTTAAACTACACGGTTATTATAGATACGTCATAGGATTATAAAAGCTTTTCGTTTTTTTTCTATTTTTGATGCTTTTCTCCAAAAAGTTTGTTATAAAGCGTATTGTACCCCACATTCCGCACTTTAACATAAAAAATAGAGCATTTCCCGAATTTCACACCACAACGAACCAGTTTAACAGGA
>QBUM01000139.1 GCA_013180585.1 Candidatus Methanophagaceae archaeon GoMg2 | reverse complement strand
ATCGCCATTCCTTATCTTCACCTCGCTGTTATAGTTAAATAAGGGTTATACAGACAGCAATAAAAACCTTTCGTTTAAATTTCGAGTGGAATTAGAATTTCGCGATTTTTTAGAGATGATTTCGCATTTCTGTGTAGGACTAACTCAGAATGGCATAGGTGTTAGAACGAAATAAATCTTTTTGTGATATGCAGGTGGGATGCTATCTGTGGTTGTTGGATAATTGTGGGACAGCCTCATAATTGATTAAAAGGAAGGTTTTGTTTATCTAACCACAGATTACACTGATTTTCACGAGAAATATTAATATTAATTAGGTTTAAGCTCTCTATTAGTTTCTTATCCCCTACTAACCCAAAATTCTCGTGCTAATCTCGTGGAATCTCGTGGTTTTTTGGATTGGCTATACAAATATAAAGGAAGGTTTTGTTCTCTCACCTTTAACCTCATACACACTTTCTGCAGAGCGCACAAGATAGGACCCCGCCTACGGCAGCTCCATTTTCAAATCTTTACCTTTTGTATGCTCATCTTATGCTCGTCCTCCAACATCACACAAGCCATATTCGTCTTGTTAGGAAAAGTCACATGCGATTTGATAGTCTATCAGAAAGAATGAAATCGTTGCCACAACCCTGCATCTTCGTGGATTTTACTCTATTCAATGCCATCACCTAAAGCATCCAGTATCTTTCGCAATTTCAACACCACACCAACTGCGGTATTGCCGAAAATTCGTACCATCGGCTCCTTGCCTATCGCACCGAGGTCGAAGATAACATCCGGGAAATCTTTTGTTAACGCTTTTCTATTTAGGTTTTTTATCGCCTCTTTCACACCCCAATCCATTGTCGCTTCTCTCATAGGTTCTTTTGCTCTATCAAATGAAGAGACAATCAGCCCGGATTGTTTGCACGCTACTATCAATTCCGGTGTGTATTTCACGTTAATTGCACTTCTTTTCTCACTGTCGTGCTCCATCATCGCCAATATCATCCTTGCTACATGACTGCTCACACCGAAATCAACATCTCCTGCACGTACACCCTCTATGGTTGAACGTATCCTACCGTCCACAGCGGCAACGTCATTCTCAGTTTTTGCATCCGCTATAGCCATGCCGATATTTGTTCCAACTTCGGGTATAACACTCGCAAAGCCGTTTGCAGTTTTCAGCATCCTGACCGCTTCCTTTACGTTCTCCAGCACGTAATACCTATCTGCGTCTTCGCGCATTCTATACGCCTGATTCACTACTACCAGACTGGACACCAGATCACCATGCGATATTGCATCATACACGAACTTTTTTGCCGATGCCGCAGCAACCCGTATATTTTTACCTTTCGCCAGTTCCGCAGCTAATGCAGCAGAGAAAGTACAACCTGCTCCGTGCACTATTCCCCCCTTCTTCGTCTTTATATATCTACCGCGCAGTTCCTCAAAATCGCCATCGTATATCAAATCCGTGGCTTTACCCGCTACTATTTCACGCTTAAGATGCCCTCCTTTTATGATCACCACAGGTGCACCCAGTTCATGTATCGTAATTGCTGCGTCCCTTGCATCCGCCAGTGTTTTTATTTTCAAGCCAGATATAACGTTTGCTTCGGGCACGTTTGGCGTTAAAACCTGGCATAGCGGCAATAGATGCTCAATAAGCGTGTTTACGCTATCTCGCTCCAACAAAGCACTTCCTGAACCCGCTTTCATTACAGGGTCTAATACAAAAGGCACGCCGTATTTTTTAAGTAGTGCGGCAACCGTCTTAATCATCATAGCAGAATACAGCATGCCTGTCTTTACGTAATCCACAGCCCTATCGCCAATAATGGATTCAAGCTGTGACTTTACGAGTTCAACGGGCACTTCTTGCATGTCTTGCACACCCGATGAGTTTTGAGCTGTAACAGCGGTGAGCACAGATGCACCATAGACGCCCAATGCGGAAAAGGTTTTTACATCTGCCTGTATTCCTGCGCCACCACTGCAGTCCGAGCCGCCAATGGTCAATACTCGTTTCCTTGTTAGTTGCATGTTTAATTAATAAGCGCAGTGCTTATTTTGTTTTGTGTTAGTTAAGCCTTGGGCGGGACTTGAACCCGCGATCTCCACCTTACCAAGGTGGCGCATTACCACTATGCTACCAAGGCAATACCGAAAAACCAAAATTTGGTTCTCTTATTTATTACATTGTAATTAATTTCTTGTTTAGGAATACAAATTTGATTTTTATATAACTTTTATATCTCAACCTTTATATAGAACCACAAATATAGGAAATAGAGGTGATAAAATAGAGATGGCACAATTAGGCGGAACGCCGATATTGATATTAAAGGAAGGAAGTGAGAGAACACGAGGAAGAGACGCACAGAGCAGGAACATACTCGCAGCGAAGACTATTGCAGCCGCTGTGAAATCAACGCTTGGGCCGAAAGGGATGGATAAGATGCTTGTTGATTCTATGGGTGACGTTGTTATAACAAACGACGGTGCAACGATATTAAAAGAGATGGACATAGAACATCCCGCAGCGAAGATGATGGTCGAGATAGCGAAGACACAGGATGACGAAGTTGGGGATGGTACGACAACCGCGGTGGTTATCGGTGGTGAGTTGCTGAAGAAAGCGGAGGACTTGCTGGAACAGGAGGTTCATCCGACTCTGATTGTAACAGGATATAGACTGGCAGCCGAGAAGTCGTATAAGGTATTGGAGAAGATGGCAAAGAAAGTTAAACCTGATGATACCAATACGCTAAGGAAAATAGCAATGACTTCGATGACGGGCAAAGGAGCAGAGGTGTCAAAGGAGATGCTGACTGACCTTGCAGTAGAAGCAGTAAAAGCAATAGCAGAGACGGGCGAGCCGATTGATACGGACCATATAAAGTTAGAGAAGAAGACGGGCGGAAGCAAAGAGGACACCGTGTTAATAAAAGGCATGCTGATAGACAAGGAGCGGGTACACCCAGGTATGCCCAAGCTTGTGGAGGATGCGAAGATAGCGTTGCTGAACTCGGCACTGGAGATCGAAAAGACCGAGGTGGATGCGAAGATAGAAATAACCTCGCCAGACCAGATGAAAGCATTCCTGGATGAGGAGGAATCGATGCTGAAGGATATGGTGAACAAGGTAACATCGAGTGGCGCGAATGTGCTTTTCTGCCAGAAAGGTATAGATGACCTTGCACAGCACTACCTCTCAAAAGCGGGTGTACTTGCAGTGAGACGGATAAAGGAGAGCGACATGAAGAAGCTCGCAAGTGCAACAGGCGGGAAGGTATTGACAACCTTAGAGGAGATCAGATCAGACGATCTTGGAAGTGCGGGAAATGTTGAAGAGCGAAAGATAGGCGGAGATGAGATGATATTCGTGGAAGATTGCAAGAACCCGAAATCGGTATCTATACTGCTACGCGGAGGAACAGAGCATGTGGTGGACGAGTTAGAGCGTGGGATGAACGACGCGATAAGAGTAGTTGGATGCGTAATAGAAGACGGAAAGTATGTAGTTGGCGGAGGAGCCACAGAGATAGAACTCGCGTTGAATCTGCGTAATTATGCAGCGAGCGTGGGTGGCAGAGAGCAACTGGCAATACAGGCATTTGCAGATGCAGTGGAAGTTATTCCTAGGGCGCTTGCTGAGAATGCGGGTTTGGACCCCATAGATATGCTTGTCGCGCTCCGATCTGCACATGAAGCGGGCGACAAGAATGCGGGTCTGGACGTGTTCAAAGGGGAACCAACAGACATGCTGAAAGCGAAAGTAATCGAGCCGCTAAGAATAAAGACACAGGCTATAAGCTCGGCAATGGAATCAGCGACGATGATCCTGAGGATAGACGATGTAATTGCATCGAGTGCGTCGGGGGCACCACCAGGAGGAGGTATGCCACCAGGTGGAATGGGCGGAATGGGTGAGGAATACTAATTTTTCCTCTCTCTTTTTTTTATTTTTTCATTTAATAATATACACACGCTGAAAGTTGTTCTTTTTATTAATGGGACATGGAAATAGGAGATAAATAAAAATGGCGAGATTAATAGGCATTGACCTTGGAACTACGAATTCAGAAGCTGCATTTATGGATGAGAGTGGAGATGCAAAGATAATACCAAGTGCAGAAGGAAGTGCTTACGGTGGGAAGATGTTCCCATCGGTAGTGGCATTCACAAAGGATGGACAGAGGTTAGTGGGCGTTGCAGCGAAGCGGCAGGCGGTGATCAATCCGGAAGGGACAGTAAGAGAGATGAAACGAAAGATGGGTACTTCTGAGAAGACTTACGTGAAGACGGTTGACAAGGAGTTTTCACCTCAGGAGTTCTCCGCGATGATACTGCAGAAGATAAAAACAGATGCCGAGGCGTATTTGGGTGAAAAGGTAGATGCTGCCGTTATCACCGTACCTGCTTATTTTAATGACAATCAGCGACAGGCAACGAAGGATGCAGGAGAAATCGCAGGATTTGAGGTTAAACGGATAATAAACGAGCCAACAGCGGCTGCAATGGCGTATGGGCTTGGAAAGGAAGAGGAATATAAAGTTGCAGTTCTTGACTTCGGTGGTGGGACTTTTGACGTTACCATCATGGACATAGGAGAAGGAGTATTTGAGGTACTCTCCACCAGTGGAGATACGCATCTTGGTGGTACGGATATGGATGCTGCGGTGATAAGCTGGCTTGTGAATTCTTTTAAAGCTAAGGAAGGGATAGATTTGAAAAATGACCTTACGGCGATGCAGCGAATACGGGACGAAGCCGAGAAGGCGAAGATAGAACTTTCATCGTCCGTATCCTCAACGATAAATCTACCTTTCATTGCAGTTTCCAGCGGTGGCGAGCCGAAGCATCTGGAAGAGACGCTAACGAGATCGAAATTAGAAGAATTGGCAGAGCCTACGCTGAGCAAGTTGGAACATCCGATAAGACAAGCGTTAGGAGATGCGAAACTCTCAGCCTCGGATATTGATAAGATAATACTTATTGGTGGACCAACGAGAATGCCGATAGTAAGAGAACGGTTTGAGAGGATACTGGGTAAGAAGGCAGAAGGCGGCGTGGACCCCATGCAGTCTGTGGCAATAGGTGCGGCGGTACAGGCAGGTATCTTAACAGGACAGGTAAAGGGCGAGATAGTTCTGCTTGACGTTACGCCTCTTACGCTCAGCATAGAGACGTTAGGAAGTGTTGCCACGTCATTGATAGAGCGGAACACCACGATACCCACGCGGAAATCGCAGATATTCACGACTGCGGCAGATAACCAAACGAGTGTGGAGATACATGTCACGCAGGGCGAGCGACCGATGGCTATGGATAATACCTCGCTTGGCAGGTTCCATTTAGATGGTATTCTACCAGCACCACGTGGTATTCCTCAAATAGAAGTAACGTTTGACATAGATGCGAATGGTATTTTGAACGTCACGGCAAAGGATTTAGGAACTGGCAAGGAAGCTTCTATAAGGATAACTGCGTCAACCAAACTGCCAAAAGACGATATAGACAGGATGGTGAAAGAGGCGGAGAGGCTAAAAGAAGAGGATGAGAAACGAAAAGAGGAGATAGAGCTCCGGAATCAGGCGGATTCACTTGTGTACACCTCGGAGAAGACGGTAAGTGAACTTGGTGATAAGATAAGCACGGAACAACGAGATAAAGTAGAGAAAGCATGTGATACGCTGAAGGAGTCGTTGAAAGGTACTGACGTGGCAAAGATAAAGAATGATTCGGACGAGTTGATGAAGGCAATGCACGAAGTATCTGCGGTGGTGTATCAAGAGGCGCAGAAGCAGGCTGCAGAGGAAGCGGCAAAGCAGAAGGAAGCAAAACCTGAAGCAGGAACGGAAGAGAAAGAAGGCGATTACGTTGATGTGGATTATGATGTGAAGGACGAGGAGAAGTAAAAGTAAAAGTAAAGTAAAGGGAAGATTAAGAGTGTGCCAGCATAGTAAAATTGGGTTATTTGGTGGTTATGCTTTGATCTTCCCGGATTTTTATTTCCCGTGATTTAACGCCTAACGTAAACCTTACCCCTTATAATTTTATTGGCGGGTTTTCTATGATACATAGCGTCTCTGGCAAAACTTTCACCACATTTCGGGCATTTTAAATCGCCATTTGTGTGATCTTCCTGTATCCGGTCTTTGTAGCATTTGATCAGGAATCCGAGACTTTCTTTTTGGTATTTGTACAGCAGCGTTTGACATTTAGCACAATAAACCTTTATTATGTACATTTGTTTCTTTGTGGGCTTCTTCTATCTATCGGCGTTGCAGTTTCTTAAATCATTAACCCTTTTACCAAAGGCACACAAAATATCATTATATCACTCTCCAATCAATCAAAACAGCATTCTATCGCATGCTTAGATTGCTTGTAATTGGTTTTGTATTCCACATAATACCTATATTCTTTGCTTTGTTATTAATATTTTCATGCTGTTTACTTTGCATTTCTTGCACAAAAAAAAGTCACGTACCCCGCATTAAAGAGGCTGTCCCACAATTGACTTTAGTTAGCATTATAGTTGCTATATAGCTTAAA
>QBUM01000140.1 GCA_013180585.1 Candidatus Methanophagaceae archaeon GoMg2 | reverse complement strand
AACCGGGCACCGACTGAAGCAGCGCGTCGCTTCAAGTTCTCTATATCCTCGCCATTACCTCTATACATCTCATTGGACATGCCATGCTCAAGAAACATCCGGTCCACATCTCTCACAAGTTGCCATGCCTTCTCAGTGTCGCATAAATCTGCGAGTTCACCACCTACATCCGGTCTTAGATTTAGCGTACCGTCGGAGAATGTCCCCGCACCGCCCACACCACACATTATATTACAATCCGTGCATTGAATACAAGTCCCGAACTCTTCCATATGGCAATGCCGATCCTCTACGTCCTTGCCCTTATCTATCACCAGAACCTTCTGACCCGAACCTTTCAATTCGTTCGCGGCGAAGAGTCCTGCAGGTCCTGCTCCTACGATAATCACATCGTAATAATCGTGTTTCATGGGTCAATTAACGAGCCGGGAGGGATTTGAACCCCCGACGGGTAGGTTAAGAGCCTACTGCTCTGCCGTTCTGAGCTACCGGCCCCACATAATATTACACACGAATTTACTTAAAGTTTAGTACATATATATTTGAGCACGCATTTTATGGAATCAATATCACCCCTTCACTACTTCGTCAAGCCTCTGCACGTTAAAAACATCTACACCTATTATTTCCACTCCAATTTCGCCTCGCCCCCTTCTAAAATCTCCTTGAGTTTCTCTAATCGCTCTTCTACCTCTCGCTTATCAAATTCTAATCCCTCTCTTTCTGTTTTCAGCTCCGCTTCCTTATGCGCCAGCTCTTCTTTCAGCCAGTTAATATTCTTCAACTCGTCTTCAACCGCTTTCCCCGCCGCTTCTTTTAAATCCGCTTTTTGTCTTTCCGCTGCTTCCTTCAACTCCTGCTCTCTTACAACCAGCGCCTTTTTCCGTTCTTCGATTTCGCTTATACTTTCAGACCATGCGTCTTCAAGCTTTTCGTATCTCTTCCAGGCTCCTATTTTATCCTCCTCAAATTCTTCAAGCTTAGAACCCAACGCATCCTTCCCCGCATCTTTTGTCACAACTTCTCGCTCAAAGTTTCTCAGCGTCTCTTCTAACCGCTCTTTTTCCGTTTTTACCCAAGCCCCTTCTTCTGATTTGCCTTCTAACGCGGAAAGGCTTTGATTGATGTCTTCTATTATCCGCTTCCTCTCTTTCTTCGATACTTCCAAAATCGAACTTATATCTGCCTCAACAGGGAAAAGCCCGTACTTCTCTATGTATTTCCGCGCAGTCTCTTCCATCTTCTTCACCCACTCGCCATAAACTCGTTTAAACGCATTTGCTAAATCTCCCGGGATTTCCTTGCTTTCTACTATCTCATCCATAACGTTGTAACCGCTGTTCACGGCGTCAAAAGCTATCTTCACTAGGCCCCGCTCTTTACCTTTTACTCTTTTGAAGTAATCCACAAGTTCGTCAACAGAAAGCCGCCCTATTACCGCAAGCTCTTCAAATCCGCGCATAAACGTCATCTCATCTTCCGTGAACGAATGCTCAGGACTTTGCTCTCCTGTATCCAAAAACGAAACCACCAGTTTCAACTTTGCCATCGCTATATTTGCGTCCAAATATCCGTTTGTCTCGCCCTCAAGGTAATATTTCCCATAATATTCTTCTTCTATTCTCAAGACCTCATCCCACCACTGTCTCCGCCTGTATTCCTGCAGTCTTCGCAATTTCTCCAAATCCATATCCGGGCTCGCTATCGTCTTCGGCAGAGCATTCAACCTTTCCAAATCTTCTATCCTCATCCCTTCTTCTCTCCCCCTCATGTCATACACTCACTACTGTATTACACTACATAGTACATATTACCTTCGGTATATATACTTTTGTGATTTTAGAGATTGATGATGATACCATTATCATTCCTCCAACTCCACATTAAAATAAGACAAATCCTCTACCAATTCCTCTTTCAGTCGTTTCGGTGCATCCTCAATACCCTCTAAATGAACATCTGCCGTTGTTTCCCCGCTCTCTTCTCTCAAAACGACTTTTACGCTAACTCCTCCTTTACCCTTCCTCGTGTACACTCCGTATTTCATCTCAGAGAAATTATCGCTGAGATACCTGTGCTCTTTCAGCGTAGAATTCTTCTTGCTAAAAATAAAGCTGATAAGCCTCTCCACTGACTTTATATTATCTTTAAACACCACTTTCAAACTTTCTATCCTTTTTTCTGGTTCTACCTTCTCTATCTCCGCTTTGTATGTCTCTACCCGTCCTGCACTTATCTTGGAATACAACTCCTCAAGGAAATCGCTAACATCGCCCTCATCCAAACCTGCTTTTACTACTATCCCCTTCACTTCCAATACCTTACTTTTCTCTCTCCACTTCTCCACAACATACCGCACTCGTTTCTTCTCCGTGTCGTCTGCACAATCCATGACGATAATATGTGTTGCCATCATTATTCCATAATTCATCATAGTATTTAAAGTATTAGTATTTTTTACGATAGTATCTGAAACTTTTGTCATGTGGATAAGCAGAAAGATATAAATCGAAATAACCATTAAAAATAGATACTTAATGCAAAATCAGGAGGAAATAGGAGCCAGACCGATGAAAATAATCACGTTGGGTTTCTTGTTCGTGCTTATCGGAATCTTAATCATCTTCATAGGGCTGTTTAGCATGGCTTACCAGGCACGGAAGACAGGAGAAATGGAGAAGCCAGAGGTAAGAGGAGGAGGCATCATCATGATTGGCCCGATTCCTATCATATTTGGCACTGATGTCGGCGCTGTGAAGTTCGTAATGATTTTAGCGATGGTGTTGATGATAATCGCAGCTATTTTCTTTTTCCTTCAACCAAGACTATTGTGACCCCAGTTTCAAAGCTTCATTCGCCCGACATCCACGTATTTAATTCTTTGCTCGGGCATCTGTTCTGTTGGCAGAGCTTGCACCGTGCTTGAACTGCACATAAAAGCGAATATCATTCTCTTCTTCACACCGTGCGCCAGCCTCACTGCCCTTGACAGTCCGGTCATCGAAAAAACATGGTCATGGGGGAGCACATGAACTAAATACAATGAGTGCTTCTGTTGCATTGCTTTGTACACACGGAAATGCGAGCCAAACTTAAAACCCGTCTTCGCGTTCAACCCTTTTCCCTTTAAATCCTCGTAAACAATGTATTTATCCATAATATCAGTTTCTATTGTGCTCGCATATTTAATGAACTGTTCAAAGCTCATATTTGCTTGTTTACTGTTTGGAGTCTCTATCACCAACAGACTCTTTTTCATCAAATATGCCGCTTCAACAAGAGAAAGCAGTAGCCGCTTCTCTTTCGTTAATTTACCGTAAAAATTGTTCTTATATAGATTCTCCGCTAAATCAGCATCCCACAGGACTACTCTATCGCCGACTAAACTCGCTTTTGCCTTCCCTTCTGTACTCTCTGCCTCTATCCCGTCATCAAATCTTGGGTCTTTTACTTCATAGTATGTAATGTCACTCTCTTCATCTACAACGGCAAGAATCAGCTCTTTTCTCATGTTACGAGCCGATATAAGCAGTTCGCTCAGCTCTATCAGCGATATGAAATCACTTTCCGCCAGGATATGGATGAAATATTTTGCAGGCTTCTCCCCTTGCTTGGCGCCACGCGGATAAAGCCAGAAATCCACTCCACCTGTTTTTATGGCGTACCCTCGCTCCTTCAAATCTTTGTACACGAGGTACCGCACCGTGAACATGGGTGTGGTATCCAAAACACGGATTAAAAACTCATCGAAACATAATTCTGAGTCTTCCAGCTTTAGCGTTAATTTACCCCTCTCAAGCAGAAACGCAACTTCTTCCTGCGATAGTTCTGTTCTAGCACTCTTTCGCCTACCGTAGCCCTTTATCGCCCAATTCTCAGCTTCTTGTTCCGTTTCCGGCGTGACTATGACTTTTCCGGCTGAAAATTCTCCCTGCATCGTATTTACCTTTTTAAAATTCATTGAGAAATCTCAAGCATCCGCTCTATCGCTTTCCTCGCCTTCGCTGCAATTTCTGCAGGAACAACAACTTCCGGCTTCTCGTTCTCCAATGCCGCTTCTATATTCTCTAAAGTGTGCATCTTCATCTGCGGACAGACGGCGGTAGTGGAGATAGGATAAAATATCTTTTCTGGGGCTTCCTTTTCGAGCCTGTGCAGTATCCCGATCTCCGTGCCAATCAAGAACTCGTCAACAGCTTCGGCTTCTTTGCAAATCTTCACCATGCCACTTGTTGATGCGATGTAATCCGCACTGTCCTGAACTGCAGGAATGCACTCGGGATGAACAATGACTTTTGCATCAGGATGCGCCCTCTTAGCAGTTATTAAGTCGTTCATCACTATCTGGTGATGCGACGGGCAAAGTCCATGCTCCGGAACGGGGATAATCGTCTTTGTGGTTGTTTTCTGTGCGTGATATGCTAAGTTACGGTCGGGACCAAATAATATGGTTGACGAGTCCATAGCATTAACGATCTTTTGTGCATTCGCGGAAGTACAGATACAGTCGGCAAGTACCTTGCTTTCTGCAAGCGTGTTCACGTACAGGACAACCTCCGCGTCAGGATATTCTCGTTTTGCTGCGAGTAAATCCTGTGCGGGTAATTGCTGTGCCATTGGGCATATCGCACCTACATCGGGAATGATAATTTTTTTATCGGGATTTAGTATCGCTGCGGTTTCCGCCATGAAATCAACGCCACAGAAGATGATAATGTCGGTGCTCGTTGTCATCGCATTCCTTGCCAGCTCTAAGGAATCGCCTATGTAGTCCGCTATGTCCTGAACCTCGGGTCGCTGGTAGTTATGAGCCAGAATAATCGCGTTCTTCTTTCGCTTTTGCTGTTCTATCTTCCCTATCAGTTCTTCTTGCGTCATGTCCTTATAATAATATATCCATGCGATATTATTTTAATTTCAAAGGACACATTGTTTCTTAGTTTTAGAGGCTGTCCAACAAATCAAAATTGGAAGAAAAAGGAGGGAAGATAGAGCTTTAAATCCCAAAAAGAAGGGGGAAAATTGTGGCCAAAAACAATTGTGAGACCGCCTCTATAATTGACTTGAGATGATGAAAGGGTCCTGGGACAGAGATATAAACCCCTTCATGGATTTAAAAATCATGCCCTTTTTATATGACTTGATTATCCGCACGTAAACTTCGCTTCCTTTTAATTCCGTGATTTTTGCTATGTCCTTAGGTCTGAATACTGCTTTTCCGCTCTTTCTCAGCGTTTCAACAATTTCATAGGATTTCATAATCAATAACTGATTTGGCATTTACCTATACAAATCTTTCGTTAAACCGTATCAAATTTGTTAATAAAACGAGAAGAATTTTATTTCTAATTGACGTAAAACTGCCCTTTAATTCTTGTTATCTGTGTCTCTGTATCTGTGTCGCTGTCGCTCAGTTGATAGGATGGATACCAAATTTACTTTGTAGGATTTTTTTTGCTTCGCAAAAAAAGATTTATTAAATACACATTATTAACTAATTCTATGAGAATAAAAGACATCTCAAAAGAGAACAGACCAAGAGAACGATTTTTAAAAAGTGGTGCGGGCAGTTTAAGTGATGCCGAATTGCTTGCTGTTATTCTTCAGAAAGGAACTAAAGAAGAGAACGTTATAGACATGTCCAACAGATTAATCTCAAAATACGGGTTGGACAAACTATCGGACTTATCATTAAATGAACTTCAAGAGATTAAGGGGATTGGGCCTGCAAAAGCAATGCAGATTAAGGCTTTGTTTGAGTTTTCAAAAAGACACAGTAAAGCCGTTAAAACAAAAGAAATTGTAACAATAGAAAAACCAGAAGATGTTTATAATTATTTTGTCGATGAATTAAAAGATAAGAAAAAGGAACATTTTTATGCACTTTTATTAGATAGTAAAAATAAGATAATCAAGAAAGATTTAGTATCTGTTGGAACCTTAGATAGCTCTTTAGTACACCCAAGAGAGGTTTTTAAGGAAGCCATTAAGAACTCTGCAGCAGGAATAATATTGGTTCATAATCATCCGTCAGGAGACCCTGAGCCCAGTGAGAATGATGTTGAGATAACACAAAAAATTGCAAAAGCAGGGAATCTATTAAATATAAAAATTTTAGATCATGTGCTAATAGCAGAAAAAGGATGGAATAACATAAAAATAAAATATTCCTAAGTTATTTTAGTATTATTTTTATTAGACTTCTTTTTGTATTTATTAAACTCGAAATATACTAACTCAAACAAGGCGGATTCGATTTTCTTCCTTAATTTTTCGTTATCAACTATTCTCTTATAGAAGTTCATGTTGTTGTTTAAGAGCTTACTTAATTCTCTATCTAAATATTTAGGAAATATTACTTTTACGTTTTCCTTTGAGTTATGCTCTATCTTGTTTTTTAGTTCTTTGTCCTCTAAAAGGCTGTCTTGTACTCTGCCTAAGAAGACTTTACTATCATCTGTAAAATCAGTCCCAAATGCATCATTGAGATCTTTAATGATTTTTGATAATTTCGCATTTATGTCAGGGGCGTATTCACCAACACCAGCGGAAATGGGTTTTAGTTCTCCTTCCGATTCAATTTTAATTTCTCTTTTACCTTTCTTTACAATTTTGTACATGCGTGTTCGGTTAAGTAACCCATCGCTCCATCAACCTCTCCCGCTTAACATTAGGATCGCATCCTTGACCGAGATAAATGTTGTACAAG
>QBUM01000141.1 GCA_013180585.1 Candidatus Methanophagaceae archaeon GoMg2 | reverse complement strand
CATTATTAGAAACGGGTTTTACTTCCCAACGGCTGCAACAACCGATGAAAAACAAATTATTGAGGTTGATGTTGAAAAGACGTATAGAATACTTAGTGACCTCGGGTGTACATCATATGGGAAGCGATCAGTCAAAAAAGAGATTATGGCGGCATTGTTTTTCATATCGCTACCAGATGATTATCTATCGCAATTCCATAGCAACACAACGGATTTTGATGTTGTTACTTCGGGATTATCAGTGCTAAACAAGAAAGCTAAAAAACAGGTCGGTTATTTAAGACCATTTGATAACTTTTGGTATTTTATACACGATTACGAGAGGATTAGTAAATCGTTTAAAAATGATGTTTCGATAGAAGTTAGATCGCAGTCATTGGAAACGGCAAGACTAAAGGTAGGCAACCTGTACGATAGATTGTGCAATGAGAACCAAGAACGGTTTTTGAAGAATGCTAAAGGTGTCAATGCTGATTTTCTCTTCATTTTAATGTATTGGTACACGATCAGAAAGAGCCAAAGGGGCTTATTAAAACCACAGAAAGAGTTAGCGATTATCTGGAATATCCCAACACGCACCTTCAAGCGAAAGATGGCTTTTCTTAAGGCGATTGACATACCCACCGCCGAATACATCGAGAGAAGATGTAAACTGTATCTCGATTTATTAGAGCTCGTTTAGGTTGGATATTGGATTACTGTAAAAGTTAAGTTTACGTTCTCAGAATTGCATTTCGAGTGTTTTGAGTTGAAAAGTGCCACAATGGGGGTTAGCCAATTCTTACTATGGTGAGGTGTGAGAATGAAACGAAGATTTACTGTATCTCTGGATTGGGGGCTATGCGAGCAAATAGAAGAACAACGTGGCGACATTCCACGGTCTCGGTTTGTTAACCGGTTGCTTTTGAGTGCGCTTGAATGTGATGGCGACTACAAGAAAACTGATGAGGAAGTGGGCGGGTATGCCTGAAGAAATAGAGCTTCCCGAGTGGTGTCGTCTTCTGCAGGAGATAATTGACGAGGTGGAAGAAGAAGAAAAACAGAAAGCACCGCGGAGGTCGCAGCATGGAGCACAACGCGGTTTTTAACGAAATTCAAGACCATTTTGGGACTCTAACCGGCTTAGCAGGTACAGAAGAGGCGGAACTATTAATCGAGGTGTTCCAGGAACTTTATATTGATAATCAATGCCGTGGCGACCGTTTATGGGGTAGATTGTGCGACACGTACGCGAAGTTAAGACCGATAATGGAGGCAGACCGCAAGACGTTTACTGAGCGATTGATAAAGTATGTGAGTGATTGCCACCGGAATGGTGACAAGGGTCCGCAGGGTCCGCAGGTCCGCACTAATACCTTTGACGAAAACGACTTTTATTTTCTGGATAGATTAACACCGGAAATAAAACATTTAAACAAATTCGCTGAGTTGAGTTACATCACCGGACTGTTTGGAACCGATTATGTAATAATTAAAAAAGCACTCTGGTATTCTCTACAAGGTACAATCGCACCGATTAAAATCATTAAACTCGGTGATGCAATATACACAGATGTTCGATTTAATCCATGCTTTCCTATACCAAGCGGCGCAGGAAAGAAGGGACTATCCACAACAATCGAAGAACTAACCAAGCGGATGGGACTGGATTATAAGAGTCCTACAAGCTTGCATCCAGAGCAGTTAGTGGGAAAAGTAATTCTTAGAGGTAGAGGCGACGATAAGCAATACATCCAAAATTATGGCTATTTGAAATCCGATTATCTGTTGTTTGATGATGCGAACATATTATTAACGGCAAAGGAAAACAATTATGAAGAATCCCGGCGATACATTTGCCGGGCTTTGGATCCTATTGGTAGAAACGAGATTTATAAGCGATTGGTGGATAATATGCCTGAGGAATCGCTGACATACGTCCCTGAGTGTTCAATCTCAATGTGTATTCAACCAACATTCCTACCTGAAGGAGTGGTGGCAGGTGGGTTAATGAGGCGGTTCATGATTGTTTATGTGCGGTTGTTCGGTACAATGGTAGATAGACCTGATGAGTTTCATGCCCGATTACATTCAAATAGGGATCGAGAACAAGATATAGCAGCAGTGATAGGATACTATAAGAAGATCGTCAATAGGTGTGATGGTGATTTTACATTCACAGAAAAGGCAATTGACGAGATAGAAAGACTACATATAGAACTCATCACTATTGCTAAAACCCATAGTGCGAAGGGTCGAAACTACACGGATCGCCTCGCATTTGGATTACAAGACATTTTAATAAAAATGGCAGCCATACAAGCCTTTTCATGTTGTCGAACAGAGATCAATGAGTCTGATGTTCAACTCGGATATATGGATCTGTTTGAGTTCTATTGCTCTACATTGGATTTTATAGAGCATAAGATACTTGGTTTCTTAGATTATGGCGAAACTTGGAGAGGTGCAACATCAACAGATGCTAAATGCTTAGAGTTCCTTTTTGCTAATGGTGCGGTATCAGAGGCGGTGACAACAATCACGATCAGCGAATATATTGAATTCATCGCAAAGCTGCGAAACATAACAGAACGAAGCGCGGAGCGTGACTACTACAAACACATTAAAAAAGGATGGATATACTCAAAGCAGGTTGGAAAGCGTAGTTCTGTTGTGTGGCTTGCGTTCTCGCCTAAAACAACTAAAATTATAAACCCTCAAGCGATTGATTTAGAAAAGACTGAATATTATAAGATTTCGGAAAACCTGCCTGAGATCATAAAAAAAAGAAAGTGTATGTGCGGACCTGCGGACCCTGCGGACCCTGCGGACCATCAACGGAAAAGCTATAAAGCGAAGAGTTCAGATGAAAACCAACCCGGAGATAACACAAACCATGACGAACCGAAGGACACGCAAGATACAACACCAGAAGAAATGGTATTTACCTGCATTTGTGGCGAGTGCTTTAAAACCCCAGAGGATTTACACGAGCATAACGCTTTTTGCGACGTGTTTCAGGCTAAACAGGCGAGGGAGGCGGCAGACAACCGCAACCGCGCCACCTGTGGGGGTGTTTTTCAATGAGCTGCTTAGTTTGTGAATGCGGATATATCGCAACCAATGTAGAAGAGCTACATAAGCATCAGGCGAAATGCGCTGTGTTCCAGGCTAAGCAGACAGGAGAGGGGCGGAATGCAATAATTGAGGCGTTAGGAGACAAACCAACAAGCGAAAGAGAGTCAGATAGCAGGGCGGTGAATGTCCATACCACATGAAACGCACAAGCCACACCCATAAACGAGTAATAAATCCCAAGGATTCCCACCGGTGGCTCCTGCCCTATAAAGCCAAAACGCGCGGATTTATACACGCCCTTGGTCAGAAATACCGGCTTAGAAGTGTTGAGGCATGTGAAAATAGATACATTGAGATTTTGATCTTACAGCAGTATAGGGGGTGAAAGAATGAAGCGAGAAACAGAAGCAGAAGCAACGGATGAAGAAACAAAGAACAATAAAGGCATATTCGAGATATTCCACAACGAAAACGTTAGAATATGGCTAAAAAACGGCGGTAATTACTTCGGTACACTCCGAATCGTAAAAGGTGCGGAATCCTGTACAATTAGCCGAGACGGTAACCCAAACGAGGTTCACGCGCTAATTAAAGCGAGTGAAGTGGTTCGAATCGAAAAACTATTCTCAAGAAGGGATTATTTTAGTGCTAAAGAGGATTAGGAGGCGAAAAAAATGAAAGAAGAAGAACTGGATTCTTTGCTTGATACTGATATAAGTTTGGCTGATGCCTACAAAAAACGAGACGAGTTTAACAACCATGGGAAATCGCTATTGGTACAACTGCTATCACAGCATAATATCGCGAAAGAAGACATTAAAAGTATTTTCAATGCTATCAATATGTACTATGTGAAACCTGCGATATTTTTGGAACGGATAAAACTTGAACATATGTTGGACAATGCACGTGGTGATCTGTACAGTAAATCGCTATCTCCAGAGAACATATTGATAAGAATGGATATGTATCAGAGGTTCTTTATGGACGAGAAGCCAAAAAACATTGTAGGATACGAACGAGGGCAAATGCAAGCTATGTTTAACGATGGATGGACGATAAGCCAACTCGCTAAGATTTTTGAACGCAGTAAGAGTTCCGTACATGCGGTTGTGCATTCTAAAACATAAGCACTATTGCCGAACGAACGATCTCCCGGTAAGGGGGCTATATAGATATGCACAAAAAATATTAAAGCGCGAAAATTCAATTTTTGAAAAGGTGGCGGAACAGCCACCTATTTTATTTATTATAGCATTTGTGCTTCCGGTGTTAACGTTGCTACTTTATTAACGTCCTCTTGAGTGAATTTCGTTTTGTTTAGAATGTCCATTGACGTTTCACCTGAAGATTTCGCGAGTGTATCTATGGAATCGGAAAACGATTCGCTGCGTCTAACTGTACTCTCGTTTATTCTATTTTGTTCTGCTATCCTCTCTGCTGTTTTTCGTTCGTCAATCAAGTGTGCATTTTGCACGTTTGATTCTTCTTTGAATTCCTCGCTCTTCCTATCGCCACCCGCCGGCTTTTTCTCATTGCTATATCTCCTTCCGATTAAATAAGTTCTTACGTGCACAGTAATGTTCCGCCGTCCCAACTGGTTGTCGATTATCCAGTTAATTGCTTCGTTTCTGTTTGCTATTTCACGTGTAGCAGCTACCAAATCATAAACCACCACCATAGTTTACAGTCCTGAGTGTAGCAGCTACATTCCACTTAGGTTAGCATATTTTGACACTTCCCCGCGTATCATCGCCTCTTGTGCGCTAAAGTAGTATTCTTGTACAATGTTAGGGTAATTAATAACATTGCGTTAGACGCGCTATATGAAAGCCATATAGCACAACCATAAGTTCGATGTCTCATTTTTGAGAAGCATATAAACGCTTAGCGTGAAGCGTCATATTATCAGCTTCGCTATCCAACTAACCGAATCCTTTTGAGATGGAAGAAGGGCGCAGCGAGAACGGGCAAGCGATACAAAAGGCGAAATAAAATATGTGTGTGAAGCGGATGTGAAGTAATCATTCACTCAACATTTTTGGATTTATATGACATTCTGGGTGTGTGAAGAAGCGTTATGCGGGTTTGCTTTGTGTGATAAGTTTTATTTGCATGTAAAAAGATTTAAAACCTAACATTATAACCCCCATGCAATTACTCCGCCGTACACCGAAATAAATAGGAATAAGCCCTATACATGTAGCTACTGCCAGAACCAACACCCCTAAAATTCCGTTTAAAAGAAACACCATCACAGCAAGGAATATAACAATACCACTGAGCATCTTTCGATACGGTATCTTAACGAACATCAATGAAAACTGCTTACCCATGTATTTCGTGACAAAGAACGAAACCGAAGCTGCGGTTAAGACCGCAATTAGCAAATAAATCAGAGCTAAAGGCGGAACGAGCTCAGTCCATGCGTGAACCGGTAAGATGCGATTTATTGCTATCGTAGCGCCACTTCTTGCACGCGAAATGAGAAACAGAGTCGCCAAACAGAAGATTACATTCGCAGTATTAACACAGCTTAAGGTCATAATTACCTGCTCCGGCTCTCTGGTCCTTCTTGCAAGCATAGCCATTACAGTGGCATGTGCAGAAGTGATGCCAGGCAGAAAGCTAACTATGGCGCCACAAGTTGAGCCGGATACAACAGATTTCACAAAATCGCTTTTTTCAGTCACCGGCTCCGCTATCATCTGTTCTGGTATTTCCGGTGTGTAAAACAGCGAGTATAATAGGGTCGAAAGCCCGAATAAGCCGGTAAGTGCAGGGAAAAGCATAGAAGAACGCACAGGCATGTTCAGTACCACATAGCCGAACACACCGGAGAGGATAAAGACAAAGGAAGAAAGAATAACCGCCTGGTAGGCTTCCATCCGCTCGCTGAAACTCTCGGTGAGAATAAGCAGCGCGGATATGCCTATGAGTATGTAGAGCAGATAGTTTTGAATTATGTCGTATAGATGAAACGGAGCGGCGAATATGAAATAGAATGGTGTGAAGAAGATGAACGAGAATATAACCGCGCCGAAGCTGCCTATTGCAGAAATAACCGTCGCTTCGTAAGCACGACCTTCAAGGAGTAATCGGTGTGCGGGTAATAAGCAGAGTGCCGTGTCACCTTCGGGCGCACCTATGAATGCGGCAGGTATGAAGCTTAAGAAGGTGTGTGCTACCGACGCAGCGAGGATTGTCGCAGCTACAAATAGAAGTATGGTCTCGGAAGGCACGAACGCATTTAAAAAATGCAGTTCTGATATTATCAAGGGTGACAGGGAAAGAAAGATAAGAGCGACATTATTTGGGTGGAATCCCGGAACAAGCCCTGTAATAGTGCCTAACAGCACACCGAGGAGCGAGAAGGCAACGAGCAGTACTAAAGGTATGAATGCGTCCATAATCTATTAAAGGGATTTTGGGGAATTAAAAGAAGGGTTCTATACGAGTATGGAAAACGTAATTATCAAATATTATAGTCATTCCCGTAATAAATTGCAATTATTAAACCGTAACTATAACCATTTTGAGTAATAGGTTTTAGAACAGATCTTAAACAGGGCTTAGTCCAAGTATTCATAGATATATCGTACTTATTTTTATTTATATACATGTTACTAATTTTAGTAATATGGGTGGTAGTAAAAAAAATCCCGATTGGGTCTTGGCGCAAAGGAAGAAAAGTACAGAGATTCACAGGCGAGGTGATAATTTCTATCTATGCAAGGTCAGTAGCGTTT
>QBUM01000142.1 GCA_013180585.1 Candidatus Methanophagaceae archaeon GoMg2 | reverse complement strand
GATTAACCAGAATTTGTGCTCTCTTACGCCAGCATAGAGGTAACAGCAGCATCCCCACAAACAGGTCCATTGCAATCACCCAGAAAATAGGCGATGAATTCTGAAGCCCGATTTTATCTATGTTTGCGATAAAGAGGACGAGTGCGATAATGGGTGTTCTTTTTGGATATGCTATTTTTAAGGAAGAAGGTTTGAGGGAGCGGTTGACGGGTGTGGTGGGGATGGTGGTTGGGGTTTTGTTTATAACTGTGTTTTAGTATTGCAGTGCGAGTGATAAAGATAAGGGACATCAACAAGGGACACAAAAGGGACGTTTTAGGGACAATGTCTGTATTACAATATACTATGAACTGGCTTAAAGCAAATAATCGTCAGACAATCGTCAGATTGTCGTCAGATGAATAACATGCCAGCCACAGCTATAAAAAACCTTTCGTTAGAAAAGAAAGCTTTACCAAAGATATAATATACTTTTAGTAGAGGTAACCGAAAAATGGGCAAAGTATATCTCGTGGGTTCAGGCCCAGGCGACCCGGAACTGATAAGTTTGAAGGCGTACCGGCTTATACAAGAAGCAGACGTGATATTAGTGGACAATTTAGTGCTGGGCGTGAAGACGCTGATTCCAGAGGATAAAGCAGTTATAGACATAGGCAAAATAGCGGGCAAACACAAACTATCGCAAGACGGTATAAACGAGCTTCTGGTGGAACTGTCGGCAAAATACGATACGGTTGTGCGGCTGAAAGGTGGCGACCCGTATATAT
Organism: Candidatus Methanophagaceae archaeon GoMg2; assembly: GCA_013180585.1. Lineage (GTDB taxonomy): Archaea > Halobacteriota > Syntropharchaeia > Alkanophagales > Methanospirareceae > QENJ01. The sequence continues at coordinate 6,049 of QBUM01000142.1, read as the reverse complement.
TCGGTCGTGGCGGCGAAGAAGCGGCTGTTCTTAAGGAACACGGCGTTGAGTTTGAAGTTGTGTCTGGAATAACATCCGCAGTTGCCGTACCCGCTTCTTTTTACATCCCGCTTACGTTCCGTGGCATTTCGTCTTCGGTTACGATAATCACGGGGCATGAGATGGAGAAGAAAGACGAGAGCTTAAACTGGGACGCGCTAGCGAATTTGAAAGGAACGCTTGTTATATTGATGGGTGTGGGCAATCTCGCTAAGAACGTTGAGTCGCTTTTGGAGCATGGTATGCGTGCGGACACGCCGGTGGCGGTGATTGAAAAAGGGTTCACCGCGGATGCAAGGCTTGTGACTGGAACGCTTCAGAATATAGTGGAAGTGGCGAAGGACGAGAATGTGAAGCCGCCAGCGGTTATTGTGATTGGTGATGTGGTTGGTGTAAGAGAGCAGTTGAAACTGTTAACAAACCGAGTTTAAGAGAAAAGGTGATGAAAGAGCGATTCACGTTAAAAGAGACTTTCGCATGGATAACGGCAGACGAGAAGAGATACATAGAACTCGCAAAAGCTGAGCTAAAAGAACGTAGAAAGGATTTAGAACGGTTTGTACGCTGGCATCCCTATTTTGCCGTTACGCTTGAAGAGTATCAAATAGAAGAAAAGAACGAGCTACCGGAGATAGTGCTAAGAATGATAGAATCAGCGACTAAGTTTGGCATAGGCCCGATGTCAGCAGTTGCAGGCACTTTAGCCGAATTCGCAGTGGTTGCAATGCGAGATGCAGGAGCTACTTATGCAATGGTGGATAACGGCGGCGACGTTGCACTGATAACCGATAGAGAAGTGCTTGTTGGCGTATATGCAGGAGAAAGCCCATTCTCCAATAAGATTGCACTTAAGATACCGCCCACTTCGTCTTTATTAGGTATATGTACATCCTCCGGGACCGTGGGACATTCTATAAGCTTTGGTAATGCAGATGCGGCAACGGTAGTAAGTAATAGCGCATCATTGTCCGATGCCGCCGCTACTGCGCTTTGCAATTCCGTGACTGATACGCAATCGGTTAAAAACGCTTTTCACGCGATTACGCATGTGGAAAGCATCAGAGGTGCACTTGTGATATACAAGGACATGCTTGCCACATGGGGTGAGATGCCCGAAATCACCAAAATAGAATAGATGCAATTGTTTAGCTAACCACAAGATTACACAGATTTCCACGAGAGAGCAATGATTGGAATCGGTTTTTAGTACTCTATAGGGGAATTATAGCGGATAGTTCCGCCCACCCCTACTAATCACCATTTCTTGTGTTAATCTTGTGAAATCTCGTGGTTTTTTTTAGTTAACTATACAAATACGAATAGATAAATAGATGTAAAAAGTTTATAAAAATTGCATTGAATTAATTAGTAGGACAGGTACAAAATGGACACCGATTCTATCACCGCCAACTGGGAAAAGAAGGATTTAGATAATGTCGCCTCAGCCGAAGGGCTCAGTCGGGACAAACTGAAACGACTCATCGGAGCAGGTCGAGTTGCAATCCCGCGAAACGCGATTAGAGCAGCCCATGCGGACGGTAGAGTGCTAAAAGCAATAGGCGAAGGCATGAGCACGAAAGTGAACGTGAACGTAGGCACATCAATGGATTACGTAAACATAGAAGAAGAGGTAGAAAAGGTAAAGATAGCGGTAAAATACGGTGCGGATGCCGTAATGGACCTCTCAACCGGTGGCGATATTGATGAAGTCCGAAGGCGGATTTTAAAAGAAGTAGCGGTGCCTGTAGGGACGGTGCCTATATATCAGGCGGCTTTAGGGCGGTCAGGAGAAAGAGCAGTCGTGGATATGAGTTCGGATGATATGTTTAACGCGGTGCGTGCACATGCAAAAGACGGTATAGATTTTGTCACTATCCACGCAGGTGTGAATCTGAATACGCTGGAACGATTGAAACGAAGCAACCGTATTTTAGACGTTGTCAGCCGCGGTGGCGCTTTTCACGTCGCATGGATGATACACAACGAGCGTGAGAATCCGTTTTACGCGGAATATGAATATCTATTAGAGATAGCGAAAGAATACGACTTAACGATCAGTTTGGGTGATGGTATGCGACCCGGCGCTATTTTAGATGCTTCGGACCGTGCGAAATACATGGAAAATATCGTGCTTGGCGAGCTCGTGGCTGTAGCCCGCGAAGAAGGTGTACAGACAATCGTGGAAGGTCCCGGGCATGTACCTCTGGACGAGATAGAAGCATCAGTGAAGACGATAAAGCATATAACAGACTTCGCGCCGTTGTATCTGTTAGGTCCGCTTGTCACGGACATCGCACCAGGCTACGACCATTTTGTGAGTTCCATAGGCGGAGCGGTTGCGGGTATGTACGGTGCCGATTTTTTGTGTATGGTTTCGCCGTCCGAGCATTTAGCGCTGCCTTCTGTGAACGACATAAAAGAAGGTACGATAGTAACGAAAATAGCGGCGCACGTTGCAGACCTCGTGAAAGAAGGGCAACGAGAGAAGGCAAGACGTTTAGACGCTGGAATGGCTCAGGCACGGAAAAAGCTGGATTGGGAGAAGCAACTGGAGCTTGCGATAAACCCGGAAGAAGCACGGAGGATAAAAGATAGCAGGCCTTCGGAGACTGATGCTTGTTCTATTTGCGGTGATTTGTGTGCGATAAAGCTGCTGAAAGAGTTTTTGGAGCAGTGAATGGGTGAGAAAACGTATCAATGTTATTTAAGGTAGGGGTTTGAACCCTTTTACACTTTAGAACTAACAAAGGAAACAGTGGAAGTTTTAACCTGAGCGGATGAAAAGGGATTGGAAAGGAAGTATGCAGGATATATTCACTTTAAATTAGCCCATAACACAGGAAGAGGAATAAAATAACACTTACGAGACCACAATTAAAAGATTAAAGGCATTTAATGATTTAGAATTTGTGAAGAAGCGTGGGAAATAGATAAATGGAACAGCACCGCCTTAAATAATGAAACATGAATTTTATAGCTGTTAGCCGCTTCTGGAAGGAGGTGGCTATGAACTCAACCCGACAAGCAGGCAGAACGTTGATGCTATTTTCAGTATTTCATCGGATGCTAATCACGGTGAGGGTGCAATAGAACATTGATTGAGATTTGGAAATTGTAATTTATATCATCCCATACAAATATTATTGATTAGCATGGACAGCGATTGGATAGACGAGCAAAAAGCGAAGCACAAAAACGAGCGTGAAAAGCTTGACAAGAAGAGGGCCACGCTTGAAAAGGATCTGGAAGCGCTTGTGACGGAGGAAAAGCAGTTGAAGGCAGCTATAGAACGTGAACAAGACCCCGAGGAGGATGACAAATTCCACAGATTGCAAGGACGAGCGGTAGTGCGACTAAGAAATAAACAGGCCGAGCTGAAAACGCAGTTGGGCGAGCGTAAAAAGGAACAGCGTGAGTTGATGCAGAAGGAGATGAAGTTTAAGGCGTTGGTAGAACATGAGAAATACCCGGAATGGCTTGAACTGAAGAAAAAACGAGATAGTGCGGTTAAAGAAGCGGAAAGACTGGAAGCAGAAATGAAAAGGCTCATTTAAATATTGTGATAAACAAATTATTGACACTGATTAACGCAGATTAACATAGATGATAAACGTAATTAAATCCGCGTAAATCCGTCTTAATCCGTGTCTTAAATAGAAGGCAGTTTATGTACAATGAAAAAGACTTACCAAAGCCCAACAAATATTATTTATCTTGAGTAGCATATTTTATTATTAAAACAAGGGGAAAGTGAGCTAAATTGGTAGTACCAGGATTAGGGATTTGTCTGGCAGTATTAGCATCTACAGGAATTTTGGATTTTCCAAGCGCAGCATTGAGGATAGCGGAAAAAGACCTGAGGGCCGAGTTCAGACGGTCGTATGAGATACTATCCATTCTTACTTTCTCGGTCGGTTCCATACTAATCTGCAGCTTCGCATGGAGCGGTGGTGCGATAGGCACAAGCCCGGAAGTAGGTGCTGCTACACTCTGGATAATCACCTTTTTTGCCAGTATTCTCACGTTTACCACCTCGTTTGCACGCGAAGCGGATAAAGGCACCCTGGGCGGGCTGAAGACACTACCGTGCTCTCCCTTGGCAATCCTCACGGGTAAAATAATTTACGGTACAGCCATGCTTTTCGTCGTGGAATGCGTCTTAATACCTTTCTCAATTATCTTTTTAAACCTCGACTTAGGCGCGAGATTTACGGCTCTTTTGCTCGTATGCCTATTAGGTGCGGTTGGACTCGCGTTTGCCGGCTCTTTTGTATCAGGACTCGTGATGTTCTCAGAAGGGAAAACTTTACTACTTTCTTTTCTGCTTATTCCTGTTTGTATTCCAGTGCTTATGCCCGCGGTGTCCGCGACCGAGAAGATCATCAGTGGGTCTGGCCTAACAGAAGTGCTGCCGGAATTGAAACTGCTAATTGCCTTCCTATTTATGATAACTGCGGTAATGATACTTACTTTTAAGTTCGTGCTTGAGGAGTAATTCATAAATCATTCATACTTCATACCTGCCATAATTCATCGTAAGCATTCCCGATACGCCAAATCTCGATAGCAGCGCCATATCCTCTTTTTCAAGTACCTTCTCCGTAACAGGCGGAAGCGGGTTCGTCCTTCTGCAAATGAACCGTCCACCCGTCATTTTACCACCTACATAACCTTTGCATTCGCCTTTCACGAACACAATCCCTTTTATCATCTCCACCGCTAAGAATTCCGCGGCACTACCCAATATTACAACTAAGCCACCATTAAGCAGAGCGGCAGCGTTCATACCCGCATTTCCCTCTACTAATACGCGCCCTTTTCGCATCAATATGCCCACGCTTTCCAACATCGCCTTTCACACGCACCTTCGTATCGCTAATGCAACGTGCCGCAAGCGTGTGTCTCAAAACTCGGTCTGTAAGAACTAATTCGTCTTCTTTGAACTCGTTGGGCTCGCGTATGCTATCTCTTTCTTCCTGACGGTGCAATAGCCAGGTTATCGAAACGAATTTTTTATAACCATCCCTATCAGATTTTACTTGCACCACATTGCCAAGCGGTTCTTTTACTTCGCCCTTAACGTAAACAGCACCTGAAAGCATGCTTATTCCGAGATGAGAATCTACATTTCCGTCCACAAAAATAGACCCTACGTCTGGTAGCTCTTTCCCATTTCCACCGAAATAAACGAGGTCAACACCTAAGCTCGAAGCAAGCCTCGTGCCAACATCGCCCAGAATATGCACGTCTTCGCCGCTTTTCAACGCTTCGACCACATCTTCATACGAGTAACTCGTGCCGGATTGCGAAGGGATTACTCCGGTAGGGTTGAGTTTAGCTCCCTTGTGCTGCCATAAGAAGTTGTATGTGAAGTCGCCGATACAGTCTTGCTGTGCTGTCTGTTTTAGTTCCATGTCTAATAACATATTAGATAGATAATTATTATTTTTATGGATATTCACGTAGTTATCGCCCGGGTAAGTGTGCATATATGGGCATAGTTTAGCGGGTTAGAATGTCAGCGGGTTAGCCCGTTAGATAATCCCCCAAAAAGCAAACTACTAAGTTACATACCCTATACTTAAGAGGCTGTCTCACAATCCAAAATCCCAGTTAAAAGAAGACCAGATATGGCTTTATAACCAAAAATGTATTTGTATAGCTAACTAAAAAACCACGAGATTTCACAAGATTAACACAAGAAATGGTGATTAGTAGGGGTGGGCGGAACTATTCGCTATAATCCCCAAATAGAGTAATAAAAACAGATTCCAATCATTGTTCTCTCGTGGAAATCTGTGTAATCTTGTGGTTAGCTAAACAATTACCCAAAAATAAGCATTCATTTTCGCAAAATATCTGATTATGGTACAGCCTCTAATCTCGTGAAATCAGGTGGTTTAATAATTGCAATTTATTAGGGAAAGGACTATAAATGCAAATTGCAATCAGGGTAACACATATTACCCAAAAGCAAAGCTATTTATATACTCGGCACTCAAAAATCACA
>QBUM01000241.1 GCA_013180585.1 Candidatus Methanophagaceae archaeon GoMg2 | reverse complement strand
TTGCCGTATAAAAAGCATATTCAAATTCTGACAACCCCATTTCCTGTGGCTCTTTATCCATCTTCTTAATCTCTTTACTCAGCTCAATCAGTTCTTCAATAACTTCTGCCGCTGTAATAACCTTGTTGTGATATTTCTTGATGGAATCTTCCAGCATTTCCATTAACGATCTGCTTTGAACCAGATTCTTTTTCACCCTGGCTTTTATTTCATCGTTGAGCAACTTTTTAAGAACCTCCAGAGCAATGTTTTTATGTTCCATGTTCCGGACTTCTAAAAGGAAATCTTCTGATAGAATGGAAATATCCGGTTTCTTAATACCTGCTGCATCGAAAACGTCTATCACTTGTTCAGTTACGAGGGCTTGATCTATAACTTGCCTGATTGCGGTTTCAATTTCTTCGTCGGTTTTGCCTGTTCCAGTGCTGTCAAACTTTACAAGTCTGGCTTTTATCGCCTGATAGAACGAGACTTCGTCCTTTACATCCATTGCCTGCTCGTGCGGAATGGCTATAGAGAACGCTCTTGATAATGCAGTCACTTCATCAATATACCGTTTCTTCCCGTTTTCAATGCCAATGATATGATCCTCCGCAGCGAGTATTATTGATAGCTTTGTTGAGGTATCCGCAGCAAAATAATGCTCATAGGGAAATCCATGAAACATCTGGGATACAATTTCAAGTTTCTCGAGCATCAACTGAACCGCCTGTTCCTGAAGAACAGCAGGATCGCCCCTTCCTCCGCTGTCAGAATAGAATGATAGGGCTTCTTTCAGATCGGAGGCGATTCCGAGATAATCAACCACTAAGCCACCGGGCTTGTCTTTATAGACTCTGTTCACCCTGGCAATTGCTTGCATAAGTGTATGTCCTTTCATGGGTTTATCAATATACATCGTATGCAGCGAAGGAACATCAAAACCGGTTAGCCACATATCCCGCACAATTACTAATTTTAATTCGTCTTCTGTGTCCTTCATTCTTTCTGCCAGGGCTCGTCTCTGTTCTTTGGTGGTATGATGTTTTGAGATCGTTGGACCGTCTGAAGATGCCGAGGTCATTACCACCTTGATAACACCCTTTTTAAGATCGTCGTTGTGCCACCCGGGTTTGATTTTAATAATTTCATCATACAGGTCGGCTGCAATCCGTCTTGACATTGCAACGATCATACCCTTGCCCTCAAACACTTCCTGGCGCCGCTCAAAATGGGTTACAATGTCCTGTGCAACTTGTCTTATCCGGTCTTCACTGCCAATCAAAGCTTCAAGCTGTGTCCATTTCGCCTTGGCTTTTTGTGTCTCGGCAAGGTCTTCTTTTTCTAGTTCCTCGTCCAATTCAGCTACCAGTTTTTTACCTTCCTTACTGAGAGTGATTTTTGCCAGTCTGCTTTCATAATAGATTTTTACTGTTGCGCCGTCCTCGACCGCCTGGGAGATGTCGTAAACATCAACATAATTGCCGAACACTGCGGGCGTGTTCACGTCTGTTTTTTCGATGGGCGTGCCGGTGAAGCCAAGATAAGTCGCATTGGGCAGGGCGTCGCGTGTATATTTTGCAAAGCCGTAAACTATCTTTTTACCAATCACATTTCCCTGTTCGTCCCTGTCATCTATGGTTTTTGCCTTGAATCCGTACTGTGTCCGGTGGGCTTCATCAGCAATTACAATGATGTTTCGCCTGTCTGAAAGCATCGGGTAAACATTCCCTTCTTCGGGCTGGAACTTCTGGATGGTGGTAAATACAACTCCCCCCGATGCGACATTTAAAAGCTCTTTCAAATGTCCTCTGCTTTCAGCCTGGACAGGATCCTGCCTGAGAAGTTGCTTTGACGCGGCAAATGTATCAAACAACTGGTCGTCCAGATCGTTTCTGTCGGTGATTACCAGTATGGTCGGATTGTCCAGGGCGAGAACGATTTTACCGGTGAAAAACACCATTGATAACGATTTACCGCTTCCCTGCGTATGCCAGACCACGCCGCCTTTTCTGTCCCCTGCAGGTTGAGAATCCACCCCAACAAGACCATAGCTTGCCGGTGATTCCATCACCATAAACTCATCTGTCGTTTTGGTTTTAGAATATCCCGATGCCCGCAGAGTCGATTCCACGGCTCGATTGACTGCATAGTATTGATGGTATGCAGCCAATTTCTTTACGGTCCTGATCGTTGTTACACCTGTTTCCCTGTCTTCCTTTTTTGACTTGTCGAATACAATAAAATGGCGTATAATGTCCAGCAAGGTTCGTTTGTTGAGCATTCCTTTGATCAGCGTTTCCATCTGTCCTATCCGGGGAGATGCTACCGTTTTGCCGTCAGAAGATTTCCATGCCATGAAACGGCTGTAACCTGCGGAGATAGAACCCGCTTTTGCCTCAAGTCCGTCGGATACGACCATGAAGCCATTGTAAGTGAAAAGACAGGGTATTGTCTGTTTGTAGGTCTGCAACTGCGTGAATGCAGATTTTACGGTTGCGTTCTCGTCGGCAGGATTCTTCAGTTCGATAACAACCAAAGGTAGCCCGTTGATAAAGAGAATTATATCAGGGCGTTTGTTCACGTTGTTTTCCAGGACCGTGAATTGATTGGTTACAAAAAATTCGTTATTCTCCGGATTTTTAAAATCTATCAGCCAGACAAGGTCGCCCCTGTCGGCTCCGTCTTTTTGATAACTTACCTTTATACCATCTGTGAGCATCCTGTGAAATGCTTCATTGTTGGCGATTAATTCAGGAGAGTTAAGGCGTTGTATCTGTTTGACGGCATCCTCCCGCGCATCTGCCGGAATGCCGGGATTGATCCTGCCAACGGCTTTTCGCAGACGCTCTAATAACAGGACTTCGTCAAAGTTTGTTCTTTCTGGCGTTTCGCTGTCAGGCGCAATATCGGGCGCGTAAATGTAACGGTAGCCCTGTTTTTCAAGTAGCTCGATTGCTAATTCCTCTATTGCGGATTCGGTGATTTTATTTGTCGTCATCATTTACCCCTTTAATTCTTTAGGAGTATGTGCAAAACTTGCACATACTGAATTTTCCTCTAACTCGTTATCAAAAAAGATGTTCATCAGGTGATTAATAACAACCCTACAATCGGCATCGTACAATTTCTCATTCTGAACTACCGAGAAATCCTCGGCTGTTGCCAATTCATCAAGTTCCTTCTCTTTGTAGATGTTTTTAAGGTGCAAAGAGATATTATTTGTAGTCATCCTTACCCTCCTTTATTCGCCACACCTCTTTGTCAAAATCGGAAATGTAATTTTTATCCTGTATTACCCGATATTCTTCATATTCCTGCTCGGCTTTCAGCTTCGCTTCCAATGCGCTGACTTTACCATTGTCCTGTAGTATCGGGTAGTTGGACAATTCCAAAAAGCTATGGAGAAATTGAACCCAGTCTTCCATTTTCATCAGAATATGCCGCTGTGCCCTGTTTTCCGCCAAATCAAGATAGGCGGAGATGATTTGATTCAGTTCCTTGATGTGGGCTTCGTTTAAGTAATTCTTTGCGATGGAAACATCGGACTTTATTATTTTCCCGTCCGGTGCCCGCTTCCAGTTTGTTAAACCCATATACATCTTTTTTGCATCCGCCGAGTCATAGATTGTTTCCGCAGCGGTTTTTCCGGTGATTGCCCAGTGGAGTTTGTTCTGAACCGTTGCGAAGAAATCCTTTGTTACTGGCGCGTTTTTGTCATAATCCGCAGCAAGCGCGTAGATGTCGGTGATCTTCTGGTAAAACCGCCGCTCACTCGCCCGGATTTCCAGGATGCGCTCCAAGAGTTCTTCGAAATAATCCTTGCCGAATCGCTTCCCCTGTTTCAGCCGTTCATCATCAAGGACAAAGCCTTTGATGATGTATTCTTTCAGGGTTCTGGTAGCCCAGATGCGGAATTGGGTAGCCTGGTAGGAGTTGACGCGGTAGCCGACCGAAATGATGGCGTCGAGGTTGTAGAATTCCACTTTCCGGCGGACCTTCCTACCGCCTTCATTTTGAACTGTTTCCAAAATGGAAATTGTTGACTCTTTCCTCAACTCCCCTGTTTCATAGATGTTTGCCAGATGTTTGCTGATGGCAGGTACATTTACTCCAAACAGTCCGGATATGCCTTTCTGTGTGAGCCAGACGGTTTCATCCTTCAGAAACACTTCTACATTCACGTCTCCATCATTTGAGGTGTAGAGGATGAAATCGGATTGTTGTTTTGCAATGCCGCTTTTGTTCATGTGCCCGCCTCCTGTTGCTCAAATTTCACCCGGACTTCGCCGCTCATCAGTTTTGGCAGGAGATTGTCCCGCAGTTTTTCGAGGGTGCGGATTTGGGATTGGTTAAAAAATATTTTATCGAACAGTGGTTTGATTTCTCTATGAAATGTTTCTAAGACTGATTGGTCAGGATATAAAACTGGAATTTTTGAAAAATCACCCGTATTTAAATTTAGTGTTGCAGTACCTCCGCTTGCCATAGCATGAAGCAAATCATATGATGAACGCATTGTAAGGTACAAATAGTAACGATAATACTCTTCGTGAGGTACTATAGAATTAATCTGTTGATTTGTTTGACTCTCTTTTGCGTTGAACGAAACTAATCCAACAGTCGCTATACAACTTACACATATTGATTTTGAAGGCAATGTTTTATTCGGCTGGGATAGTTTTCCTGCATCAGTTAAACTATCGGCAGTATCGAAAAGAAAAACATTACCATGCATATCAGGTATTTTAATAAATGGAGTATCCCCATTGAAGTAATTTTGTACTTTCTTAGAGGGTGTTTTCCCACAAATAATATTTCCATAAAATGATAATGGTCTTTCCTCCCACCCCTCCTCCACCCCCTCCACAAACCACTGCCTGAACAGCGTTTCCGCCATGGCTTCGAGGGTCTTGTTCTGGCGGTGGAGCAGGTCTATCTTGTCGTCGAGGCTGGAAAGCACAGAGGCGATGGCGCGCTGTTCGGGGAGAGGGGGGATTTCTGTTTCAATGCTTTCAAAATCACCTTTATTGACGATAGGAACTGCTGTACCATCGCCACCGTAAATACGCAAAGTCTTGTACATATCAACTAATCGATAATAAAGAAAGTTGTTATTAACAATATCTACATCTGGAATAATAGAATTGATTTGCTGATTAGTGATTACTTTAATTTGGTTCATTGCAACCTTGCCCATATCCGAACCAATACAGGTCACCAAAATTGAATTTACTGGCAGAACCTTATTTGATAGGCGATCCACTCCTACAATAGATAAATTTCTTTCACTTCTTGAAGCCATCTTCCCATAATATTTATAATCAGAAGGGGTAATAAAAGGCATTGCATCGCCCCAATCTTCTGGATTATTTTTTGAGGGGGTTTTACCAGTTACTACAGTTCCTAATTCCCCCAGCTTACACTCCTTCCACTCACTCATCCCGAACCACCCTCCTGAGTACCACCGCATCAAATGTTACTTCATCTCCATCCTCCGCAACCTGAAATTCGCCATCATAATACGCATTTTCAGGCTCATGCTTCACCTTAACAACACCCGGTGGATAAAAGTTCTCAAAACCATTTTCATACCCGCTGGTCAATACCGGCAGATACTGCGGCAGGGATTTCAAAACTTCAACCAACTGACCGACTGTGGAATGGAATACTTCTTTTTTGCTCATTACAACTCCTCCCACTCACTCATGCCATCCCCCCAATCTCGTGAGCATCTCAACCGCCCCGATATCCATCTTCAAGAACGCAAACCATTTCTTTCCAAGGTCTTTCAGGGAAGCGCCGAAATGATAGATTGTGGTATTGTCGATGATTATAAACCGGTCATGGGAGTCTTTGAACTCTTTTATCTCGATGGACGGATACTGTTCATTGAATTTCTTTATATCCAATGCCAGTTGTTTTGATATTGTTTTTGTGAGAATCGTAACTTTTACACCATTATTTCTTTTTGTGAGATGCGTCAAAACAGTATCATCAATATAATTATCAATAATTAATATTGTATTCTGTGCTGTTCTGATAAGATCGGAAACAAATTGATACGCATCAAAAATCTGGCTATCAAAAAAGATACCTTGTTTTGGTTTTATGCTTCGTTTTTCAATGGCATTGAAAATCTGTTCAAATTTCTGATCGGTTTCTGCTTTATGCTCTATCTGCCGCATTTCCACAGCATCCAGGCGCTGAAAAACCTCTGCATTTGAAGCGATAAAACGGCGCATTGCAACGAAAGCTCGCATAATCTGAATATTAACTTCAATCGCTCTTTCACTGGTAAGTACCGCAGAAATAGTCGCAACACCCTGTTCTGTAAAAACAAATGGAAGTGAACCGCCCAGATGCTGCTTTGAAGGTATCGCATTTTGCGATACCATAAAATTAACCTCTTCTTCTGTGAGCTGAAACATGAAATCTGAGGGGAAACGTTTGATATTTCTTTTCACCTGTTCTCTTAGTCTGATTGGTTTTACGCCATAAAAAATGGCTAAATCCCTATCCAGCATTACCTGAACATCACGGATGGTGTATATTCTGCTCTGGATATCATCAATTATCACCAATCCATTTTTACTCATACCAGCTTCACCTTCTTGAGGTTTTTAGCAATCAGCAAATTAAGCTTCTCTTCCTCTTTCAACTGCTCCTCAAACTCCGCTTTCAGCTTGCTGAACCGCTCATTAAAATCAAAATCATCATCTTCAACTGCCAGCCCCACATATCTGCCCGGAGTCAGCACGTAATCAAGTTCCCGCACCCGTTCAATGGACGCAGAATTACAGAATCCTTTTACGTCTTCATAATCCCCCTCAGGATTGCGCCAGTTGTGGTATGTTCCGGCAACCTGCTGTATGTCTTCAGGCGAGAACTCCCGTGTCCTGCGGTTGATCAGGTGCCCCATATTCCGGGCATCAATGAACAGGATTTCGTCTGTCCTGTTCCTGTATTTGCCATTTGCCTTGTTTCTGCTCAGAAACCACAGGCTGGCCGGGATCTGTGTGTTCAGGAACAGTTTTGGCGGAAGGTTCACGATGCAGTCAACCAGTCTGGCTTCCACAAGCTCCTTTCTGATTTCGCCTTCGCCAGATGATTTGGAGGTCAGCGCCCCCTTTGCCAGAACAAAACCCGTCTGTCCGCTTGGGCTGAGGTGGTATAGGAAATGCTGTATCCAGGCGTAGTTGGCGTTTCCTGTTGGCGGTACGCCGTATTTCCATCTGCCGTCCTTACGGAGCAGATCACCGCTCCAGTCGCTGTCGTTGAATGGCGGATTGGCGATGACATAATCAGCCTTTAAATCTTTGTGGACATCGTTCATAAAGGAACCTTCATTGTTCCATTTGACCTGTGAACTATCAATGCTCCTGATGGCGAGGTTCATCTTTGCCAGACGCCAGGTGGTCTGGTTGCTCTCCTGCCCGTAAATAGAAATGTCGTTCACCTTTCCCTGATGTTCGGCTACGAATTTTTCAGAATGAACGAACATTCCGCCGGAACCACAGCAGGGATCAAAAACCCTTCCTTTGTAGGGCTCTAACATTTCTACCAGTAATTGAACAACGCTTCGGGGGGTGTAGAACTGCCCGCCCTTTTTGCCTTCCGCAAGGGCAAACTCGCCAAGGAAGTACTCAAAAACATGACCGAGAATATCGGCACTTCTGGTTTGGGCATCACCAAGGGCAATGTTACCCACCAGATCAATCAAACCACCCAAACTTGTGGGATCAAGGTTGCCTCTTGCATAAACTTTTGGGAGAACACTTCTAAGCGAAGGGTTCTCTTTTTCTATAGCGTCCATTGCACTATCAATGTCTTTACCGATTTCCGGTAGTTTTGCTCTTGCTTGCAGATAAGACCAGCGTGCTATTGAAGGAACAAAAAAGACATTTTCGGCCTTATATTCGTCCCTGTCTTCCGGGTCAGCTCCGGCGTAATCACCCTCCCCTTTCTGCAATCTACTGTATAATCCCTCAAATGCATCTGAGATGTACCTAAGAAAAATCAACCCCATGACTATATGCTTGTATTCAGCGGCGTCAATATTCTTTCTGAGTTTATCCGCCGCTTTCCACAGTTGTTTCTCAAGAGGCTCTTCTTGAGTTTTATTGTCATTCTTTGCCATTCTACCAATCCTTCCAGATTATTACCCGCCCCGTCATTCCGAGATGTGTACGCTTCTAACAGGCACTTTTTATATCATTCGTTATTGCGGGGTCAATTAATATAGTTTTCATATGTGAAACCTGTTTCAATATCGGCATGTTGCATAACAACTTATATCCGAACTTACTTCGCATATCTCTCCAATTTAGCGGTATATTCGAACCTGGTTCGTATATACATCCTTTTAACTGAAACTTCTTGCACATTTAAACCTCCTAACTTTTACATAGATGCGTGTTATATAAATTACTCCGTGTACTTTTACAATCGCGTATACACCGATAAACAATGAAAAATAGAGAGCCTCTGCCCTGTGTAAAAGCAGATAAAAGACGTGGCGAAGAAATCAGAATAGCGTTAAAAGATCACAAACTGCTTAAAACGGACGCAAAGATAACTACTAACCATAATTTTATCTATTTACCACTTATACGTGCGCTAACCGAGCATGAGCAAAGAGAATTAGATGTTGCCGAACTTTCAACAAAAGAATTCGAGCTATTAGAACCGAGAAGAACTATAGAAGAGCTCGTTGGACTCAAACCTTCATTTGAAATAGTGGGCGACATCGCAGTGCTAACCGACGACGTAGCAAATGAACAGCTCGTAGCACAAGCAATAATGAGCCTGCATAAAAGCATAAAAGTAGTAGCGAAACGAATATCACCGGTGGAAGGCGTATTCAGGAGTAGACAACTGAAGGTAATCGCAGGTGAGCACAGGACGGAAACGATGCACAAAGAGAACGGATGTAGGTACAAGCTCGACCTGGAACAGGTTTATTTCAACCCGCGCTTAGCGCGAGAACGAGATAGAGTGGCATCACTCGCGGCACAAGACAAAAACGAAAAAGAAGAGGTAATAGACATGTTCGCAGGTGTTGGCTCTTTTGCTATACAAATCGCTAAACTAGCACCCCAAAGCCACGTTACTGCTATTGACATCAATCCCGTGGCTGTAAGGTATCTACGTGAGAATATAAAATTGAATGGTGTGAGTAACATAGAAGCGATAGAAAGTGATATAAAAGAAGTTTACAGGGCGTTCACAGACCGAGCAGACAGGATAATCATGAACCTGCCGAAGAGCGCGTATTTGTTTCTTGAAGAGGCGTTGAGCATGCTCAAGCCCGAAGGCGGGATAATTCATTTTTACGATGTGGAATCCGCGTATGATGTGAGTGCGGAGAATAGAGTTGGAGTTGCAATAGATAAGGCAAAGGAGAAGTTAACGGCAAGTATAAAAAAGCATGAGGTGCAGTTGGAAATACTGGATGCGAGGAAGGTGAAAGTTTATGCCCCCTATGCGTATATAGTTGGCATAGATGCGATGATCAGGAAATAAGAATATTATTTAGTTCAAGAATCATCTAAAATGTGAGTATGCCCCCAAAAATAGTGGTTCCAGAGGAAAGTGCATTGATTGTTGAAGACATGCAGAAGGACTTCTGCTACGGAGATGGCGCTTTGTTTATAGGCGACTCAGTAGAAGCGATAATACCAAGAATAAGCGGGTTAATAGAGCGGGCAATACGGAAAAAGGTGCATCTTATATTCGCACAAGATTGGCATTCGCCCGACGACGAAGAGTTTGAGATATGGGGTCAGCATTGTGTTCGTGAGACCCCGGGTGCAGAGATAATAGATGAGCTCTCGCCTTTTTTAAAAGAAGCATACGTAATAAGAAAGCAGAAATATAGCGATTTCTTTGGAACTGGCCTCGATGCACATCTAAGCGACAAAGGAATAAAAACTTTGATACTCGTCGGCGTTGCTACAAATATCTGCGTGTTGCATACCGCAATAGACGCTTCTCTTAGAGGTTATGAGCTAATAGTGCCTGCGGATTGCGTAGCTGCATTGAGCGATTACGAGCATAAATATGGACTGCACCATATAAAAAACATCTTAAAGGGATTTGTAACAAGTTCTGATGCGCTTTCATTCGCACCCTGAATTTTGATAGTCTTTTTATGGATTGAAATCAAAAACACTTAGGAGACGAGAAAAACTTTTTTTGTAACGCTTCTTAAAGAGAGGTTTCTCGTGAAAATCGGTGTGATCTTGTGGTTTATAAAATGGACATGAACAACTTCGAAATACTGCACAAGGACTTAATGGGGCGAATAGGCAAGCTTCGCACGGCGCATGGATACATAGAGACGCCGACAATAATGCCTGTGATAAACCCGAATCTCGTGACAATCGCGGCTGCGGATATGAAGAACTACGGCGCTGAGATGCTCATCACAAATGCGTATATAATCTACAGGAAACCGGACTTACGAGAAGAAGCGCTAACAAACGGTGTTCATTCGCTTTTAGGCACGGACATGCCGATAATGACAGATTCCGGGTCTTATCAACTCTATGAGTACAAAGACGTGGAGGTAAGTAACAAAGAAATATTAGAATTCCAGCAGAATATAGGCTCTGATGTGTGTGTGCCTCTTGATATACCAACACCACCCTACTGTATGCGAAAACGAGCAAAAGACGATTTAGAAGTGACTTTGAGCCGGCTGCGAGAAGCAAGAACTCTAATGCCTGCCAACGCACAGGATAATATGCTTGCGGGGGTAGTGCAAGGTTCTACTTTCGTAGACCTGCGAGAGGAGAGCGCGCGACGTGCTGCGGAAATCGGGTTTGATTTGTATGCAGTAGGGGGCGTAGTGCCGCTGTTTGAATCACACGGATTCGATAAACTGGTAGATATAATCGTGGCGGCAAAAAGGAATTTGCCGCTGAACGCACCTGTCCACCTATTCGGTGCGGGGCATCCAATGCTCTTTCCGTTAGCTGTTGCTCTGGGCTGCGACCTATTTGATTCTGCAGCTTATGCTCTATTCGCGAAAGATAAACGCTATTTAACAAGTGACGGTACGAAAAAACTAGAAAAATTACGGGTTTTACCTTGTTCCTGTCCCGTGTGCTCTACTTACAGCGTAGCTGAGCTAAAGGAGAGTAAAGACTTGCTGGCTGAGCATAATCTGTGGGTTACGTTTGAGGAGATGCGAATGGTAAAGCAGAGTATAGCCGAGGGTAGCTTATGGGAACTATGCGAGAGGCGATGCAGAGCATACCCCTCTTTAGTGGACGCATTGAAGCGTATGACAAACTATTCGGCGCTGATTGAGAAATACGACTCTGCTACGAAACGCCCGTTCTTTTATCTCAGCGAGTTTTCCGCACATAGACCGGAGGTATTGAGATACTCTAACCGGCTGAACAGGTTCGATATATCTGGTCGTGTCTTGATAACGACAAAAGAAGAATCAGAATCGGAAGAGTATGACCATATATTTCTCGTGAAACCGCCGTTTGGACCTTATCCTGTTGAACTGAACGAAAGTTATCCTGTTGGGCAGTCGGAAATACCAGTGGCAATAGACGACGTAGCTAAGACCGTGGCGTTACAGAATGTATTGAAATTGCTGGTGATGAACAAAGGTAAAGCGAAATTCGTATTCCGTTATGATAGCACATGGGAAGGGCATCCGCTACTCGAAGAGATTAGTAAGTATGCGGATGTGAGGCAAAAAGAACCTGCTAAAAATCCTACGTAAACCCGGAAAAAGTAGTTTTGCCGTTTCCCGTCTCCATTTCTGTTGTTCACACCACTTCCATCGTTGACGGCGGCTTGTTTGTTATATTATATGTCACACTTACTACACCAGGAACCTCAGTCGTTATCCGTTCACTCAACCGCTCCAATACATCGTAAGGCAACCTCGTGGGCGTTGCTATTCTCGCATCCTTGCTTTCCCAGCTTCTAACCTCTATTTGCAGCCCGTAATCTCTTTTACCTTCCCGCATCCCCGTTACTCTATCCTCGTGCAGGATTGCCATGCACTGAAAAGCTCCGCTATCTCTCAACTCGTCCTCCAGTATTACCGTCGCCTTCCTCACTACCGCTACTCTTTCTGGTGTCACCTCGCCAATTACCCGCGCGGCAAGAGCGGGCCCTGGAAATGGTGCCCTATTATACACAGACGCCGGCAAACCCAACGTCTTCGCCACTTCCCTCACTCCATCCTTCCTGAGCTGCACCAGCGGCTCTATAAGTTTATATCCAAATTCACGCTCGGTATCAATGCCCAACTGCGTAAGAATATTATGCTGCCTCTTGATTCCCGCAACGGTCTCATCTACATCGGTTAGTATAGTGCCTTGCAGGAGAAATTGCGCACCGCTTTCACGTACAAGTTTGCCAAACACGTCACGATAAAAAGTTTGTGTAATAGCTTCCCGCTTCTCCTCCGGGTCCGTCACACCGCTCAAAGCGTCAAAGAACTGTTTCTTCGCATCCACAACTTCTACTTTCACGCCTAAATCCGCAAATAGCGAAACCACCTGTTCCGCTTCCCCTTCCCTCATCAAGCCATTCTCAATGAAATAGGTTTTCAATCTCTCTCCTAAAGCGCTATGACCAAGCATAGTAACTGTTGAAGAGTCCACACCACCAGATAAAGCATTGATGGCACAATCAGTCCCAACAACTGCTGATATTTCCTCTACTTTCTCTCTCACGAACTTGTCAGGTTCTAAATCCTCTACTCTCATCTATCAGGTCTCCATACTTCTATAAATATTTGCTTTTTATCTTATTATAGTATATTGGATAATAATTGTGGCAAAGTCATTTCACGTTGCCATGATAAGTGGTAGATATGGCAAAGGTAAGGCAAAAAGACAAAGGTAATGAAACCGTTAAGGAGAGTAATAAAATGCACGATATAGATACAACCAAATACGTAGTTCATGCTAACATCACAGCGGAGGGTTTTGTTGAGAAATCTGATGTGGTGGGTGCAATATTTGGCCAGACAGAGGGATTATTAGGCGAAGAGTTAGATCTTAGAGATTTGCAGAAGAGCAGTAGAATAGGTAGGATAGAGGTAAACATCGAGTCGAAGAGTGGAAAATCCGCAGGTGAAATACTCATCCCATCGGGCTTGGATAAGGTAGAGACGGCAATACTTGCCGCTTCTTTAGAGACCATAGATAGGGTGGGTCCGTGCGTTGCGCATGTCGAAGTCACAAAGATGGAGGACATAAGGGCGACGAAGAGAAAGCGGATAACCGAGCGAGCAAAAAAGATAATGCGTAACGTTATCGAGACGACCATAGACAGCGATACGATGGTGAGCGAGGTGAAACAGGCGGTGCGGATGGAAGAGATAACGCAGTATAAAGGCTTGCCTGCGGGACCAAACATAGAGAATTCGGATGCGATTATAATTGTGGAGGGCAGAGCAGATGTGTTAAACCTGCTAAAATATGGTATTAAAAATACGATAGCCGTAGAGGGCACGAATATACCTTCCGTAGTACCAAAGCTGAGCAAGAGGAAAACAGTCACGGCTTTTTTTGACGGTGATAGAGGTGGTGAGCTCATATTAAAGGAGCTTTTACAGGTCGCTGAGGTTGATTATGTCGCCACGTCACCAGAGGGAAGAAGCGTAGAGGACATGACATACAAGGAGATTTCAAAATCGTTACACAATAAAACGCCATTAGAACAGTTGGATAACCACAAGGAGAAGAAAGAGCAAGCGCCGGGACGAGAGCAGACAAGGGTAATACAAAGAAAAAAGGTCAAAGAAGTGGAGAAAGTAAAAGAGAAGGCGGAAGAAGCTATAGCGCCATTCAAAACGCATTTGCAAGAGCTTGCGGGCACGCTCAAAGCACGACTGCTGGACAACGATAAGAATGTAGTGAAAGAGACAACTGTAAGAGACCTTGCAAAGGAATTGAAAGAGATGACCGAGAGTGCAAAGGGTTTGGTATTTGACGGTGTGATAACACAGAGAATAGTAGACCTCGCAAAGGAGAAGGACTTAGAGTATGTAGTGGGGATAAAAGAAGGGGACGTAGTTAAAAGACCCACGTCACTGAAGATTCTAACGCCAGAGTCCGCGTGAGAATCCCCTTTTTTTTCTTTATTTGCTGATTTTTTTTTATACTACCCGTAGAGGTTACCTGATGTATCCCAACTCTTCCTCGCGGTGTTTCGGAATCTGCGCTTGCTCCATCTCCTTCAAGCGCTCGACTACCCGTTCCATCTCTTCGGCGCGGTCTTCCAAAGCTTGCATGTCTATTTCGAGATTTAATGCTTGACACAGGATTTTTAGTACTGCCTGTGCACTTTGTGGGTCCACCAAATAACCAGAGGTAAGACCCAGCAAACAAACCGCGGGAAAGCCTCTAAGTTTTCCGAGACCTAACAGAAGTCCCGAAGCACCTACAATGCTTCCACCTGGCTCTTCATCCCGGAACTCCACTCCGTATTTCTTCATCTCGGCCACAAGCTCTAAATCATTCGCGGCACCGAGCACTACTGGTTTCTCCACAAGCTGACCTATACCATATCCTCCAAGGGCATAGATACGAGATACGTCATACTGCTCTGCAATGTCAAGGAACTTCTCAGTAATGAAATAATGCCCCTCATTTGTTACACTTTGCTGGTCACCAGTGATGATTAACAAATCCTGCTTCTTTGTTTTCAATGCGTATATCTCGTTCTTGCATAAGTGGACAGTTCCGTCGTTATCTACCAATACCTGCGGAGGGAAATGCCATGAGTATAGCTCAATTATTTTTTCTGCATCCAGCTCCTGTATTATATGCTCAGCTACTAATTTCCCTACATTTCCTACTCCGGGGAGTCCTTCTATCACTACCGGCTTCTTCAATTTCACCTTCTTCAATTCATGTACTTCTATCTCTTCCATATTTCATCATCCTTCTGTATTTACCATACGGATCTTTAGGAGAGAACCTTGGAGGCATTGGATTCTCCGTCGCGCTCCCGCATCTCTCACATACCTCTTTCAATGTATATTCTCCACACACCTCGCATTTTCTTATCCTTGATTTCATTTTATTTAAAACTTGCACAAAAAAATTAAGACTAATTCCGGTAGAATTTACCGTATCCCTCATTCTGTTTTACCGTTTCAATAGCTGCGCTTGACGCTTCACTCAATACGCTCTCCGCCTTTTTATAATCGGGTGCTGTGATACGTATCTTATACTTCGGCGCACCTATGTAGAAGCATTCCAGCTTAAGACCATTTGTATCCGAGGGTTCACTTTTTATCACCTCTTCTGCCTTCTGCAACGCTTCCTTTATTATCTCTACACCGTTAGATACGGGACACGTCAGCTCTAAATATCCGGTTATGTGCACCGATGGCTGTTTAACGTTGGCGATCGCCACCTCAGATATAGCATCTGCTATTTCTTCATTTATTCCAAGAGCAATCAATGGTTCTTTACCACCCTTTAAAACTTCATGGAACGCATCGTATAGACCGCCATAAGCATCCAACAATTTCAATTCGAGTTCCTCCAAATCCGCTTTACTTATTTCTACTTTTGCGGATGACGCAATAAGAGAGAGCCACTTCTTTGCTTTCTTCTCGTTTTTCCACGCTTTTACCCGCTCCCTCCTTTGCCCTTCCTTCACTGCTTTCAGGGATAGGTCTATATGCCCTCTCTGCGTATCCACATATAACACCTTGCAGACAATCTTCTGCCCTTCTCGCACGTGATCCCGCAGATGTTTCACCCAGCCGGTGGCTACCGCGGATATATGGATAAACCCTTCTTTATTACCATACTCTTCAAGCGTAACGAAGACCCCAAAAGTCTTAAGCTCCTTTACTGCGCAAACTACTAATTCCGTCTTCTCAGGCCATTCGTCTCTCACCATCTATTATCCGCCCTCTTCATGTTGCTACTCAAGAACCTCAATTATTCGGCTTTTTATCTCTGCCTTTCCGCCTTGCGGCGTAACCAGGGTCCTTCCACAGACATCACATCTCACCGTTGTGGACGCATGGTCAAAGACGACCTGCTCATTTTCACAATCATCGCATTTGACCCTTACAAACTTGCTCCTCGTTTTTCTTTCCATACTAAACACCCTCCTATTTTGAAACTTTTCTTAAAGAAAAGCGCGTTAACAAGATTTTATCTCTCCCGTGATAAACTTTTCTTTATATTTATTCCATGAGTTCAAGCTTAGATACACGAAAACCCGCCTTTTGATGTGCTTTTTTACATTCCGTGCACCTATATTTGAGAAAAACCTTCTTCGTTGGCTTATCCCCTCCTGGAACCTTAGAAAACTTACCACTATTACCTATACCCGACCTACGTTTCTTTTGTCGCACTATCCACGTTAAGGAAGAAGCTCTTCCTTTTTTTACCTTATCCACCACATGTATCGTATGCTTCTTGCAAAACGGACAAAGAATCCGCACTTTCTTTGGCATCTTCATTTCTCTATTTCTCCTTCGTTACTTACTTCTTTTTTGCCTTCAAACCTCACTGCAACTCCTCTCTTACATAGTATCTCTGCATTGGTCTTTGGCAGCATAATAACATCTTCTTTTCTCACCTTATAAATCCTTCCATCTGTACCCATAAACGTAGGGATATCCTCTAATATCCTAACGATATGTAGAGGCTCTTTATCCTCGCTTTCCGCGCTGGCGACGTTTTTTTCAACAGCGGAAGCGGTTTGATGCGAAACATCTTCTTCGTTCTTCGGTACCGCTTCTCGCTTTTCCTCTTTACCCTCGCTCCATATTAACGCAAATATCCTCTCTCTGCCCTCATCCACATGGCTTTTTACACCATCGAATATTGATCTCTCCTCCTCCATCATCCCTTTAGGTGACGTATTCACGCCCGAACTGGCGAGTTTTATTATCTTACCTATACGTCGCCTGATTATATCCTCCACTTTCATCCGTGCATTCTTTATCTCGTCTTCTACGAATCCCTTCCTGCTTCCATCCGCTTCTCTTCTCTCAGCCTCCAACTTCTTTATATACTCACTTACGTCCTCGAAGAACGTTTCAGGTAACTCCTGAAGTGATGCAGTGTTCCTTTCCTTATACAAGGTTTCCCATAGCTTTTCTATGTCCATAGACGTTCGTTTTTATTCTGATAGAACGATCTCTTCATAATCGCTCACATCATAATCCCCTTCATAACTAAATTCTACTTTGCTTTGTTTAATTATCTCATTCAAAATATCGCCCAAATATTCCTGCGTAATCGCTTCCTCAAACCTTTCTATAAGAATAGGGACATTGATTATCTCTTCAATACATTCCATATACCGAGAAACGATAGCCTTTATTGAATACTGCCTTTCCGCTTGCTCCTGTATTTTTCGTTCAAGCGTTGAAATCGTGTCCGAAGATTTTACTACAAATGTTATTGGATACTTTTCAATTTTATTTATATCCAGGAAATATTTGTTTACATCTACGGTTTCCGTGACCTGAAAAAACCGTCCTAAGGGTTTCATCACAAAATCAATTCCGCCATCATTCGCGTTTGTGCGACCCGTTTTGTAAAGCTTCAGATTATCTTCTTGTATTTTATCTATCTCAAACCCCCAATAAACATTCTGGTTGTGATAATAATATTTCAATATGCTATAACTTACTATTTCAAATATCCGGGCGTCCACCGTTGGTTCCACTAAACTACCAATGAAACCAATTATTTCTTTCTCCGTTAATTTTTGAGCACGCTCACAAAATCGAATGAAATTTTCAAAAGCCTCTTTTTTAGTTTCAACATAAGTATCAATAATCTGTAGTATTGCTTTCGCTAAATTGTGGTCTGTTCCATCAACTTTGATTTTCAGTAAATTCTCATTAAACCAATATCTATTTGTTTTTAAGTCTCTTAAGATAGGGATATAATCACAAGTGGGGAAATATTTTTTGAATTCTTGATTCATCCTGTGGTTTAAAGCGTGATTTTGAAGCTTTTGCCCGAAGGGTAATTCACGTTGTCTTTTGAAAAGGTTTGTAAAAATAGCGCCTTCATATTCAGTATATTCTCCTGTTTCGGGAAAGCCTTTTGAAATATAGTCTTCGACCAGTACATAGATTGCATATAAGTTTGCGAAACTACCTCTCGATTTTGAGCCTTTACTAGCGGATTTTGTCTTTATGTTAATGTATTGTATAATCGGACTTTCAATGAATACTTTCTCTGATAAAACGCCAAAATTATTTCTCAAAATTTCTTTGATTTTTTTAGTGAATTCGTGTTCCATTTCTATTCCTCCAGGAGATTCAACGTTATTTGTCGTTTATCTGTCGAGTGCTCGAATGTTCTTCGTTCTTTTTGAAGTGGCATGCCATTATATTCAGGCATTATTTTCAGTCTTCGTAACCCTATTTTCACGTATTCTTCCTGTATTTCGATTCCGATTGATTTTCTTTTAAGCAGCATTGCGACAAAAGAAGTCGTAAAAGTGCCAGAAAAAGGATCGAGCACAATATTGCCTTCGTTACTACTCGCTTTAATAATCCTTTCTAATAACGCTATTGGTTTTTGTGTAGGATGATTTTCATATTCATCCATACGATATCGTACTCTGTGGATTTCCCATACATTGCCTGGGACTTTCTTAGAGTTATATACCGTTGGTATAGATTTTCGATAGTCAATTAGTTTTCTTATGGCTCCCGTCTTTGCCTCAACGGAAATATCCTCAGAATTGAAGGTATAATTATTCTTATCTTTAACACAGTGTAGTATTGGTTCATACAACGATCCAAAGTACTTCTTTGCCTGCACACCAGAACTGTCGTAATACCAAACGATCCGGGACAGTATTGTAACTTTATCCCTGAGAAAGATGTCAAAGTAAGGCATGTGTTGTGTTGCCGTCATTACATACATACTTCCGTTACTCTTCAATTTCTTAATACATAATTTTAACCACTTATAACACCATTCTAAGTATGATTCGTCGGAACCCCATTTATCAGGTAAATCAATAAAGTTTTTGCCGATGTTATAAGGTGGGTCGGCAAAGATAAGGTCAATTGAGCGATCAGGAACCTCTCTCGTCAAAATGTCTAACACATTGCCCCACATTATTCTGTGGTCATCTTTTTCAAATATTTTCATCTCTCTTCACTTTTTATACAGTAAAGCAATTTCGAACAGCATAACAATATCTAAAAACATAACGTTAAATATTTTTGGATACAAGGTTACGTAAACAAGAAAGATGAAACTTTTTCGTACGCTTATCTCGTTGGAAGCAGCATTAAAGATCGTTTTAGCACATGCAAAACAGGCAGAAAAAGAGGCAGTCAATTTTGACGACTCCTTTAGTAGAATACTGGCAGAAGATATTCGCTCGCCCATAGACAGCCCGCCTTTTGACCGTGCTGCTATGGATGGGTACGCGATTAGAGGGGAAAACTCTTTTGGTGCTACGCCGAATAATACCGCTCTTTTGAAGCGTAAAGAAGTATCAGGACAAGAAAAAGAGGTGGAAATAGGAGATGGTGAATATTTACCTATACAAACAGGGATGCCCGTGCCGAAAGGCAGTAATGCAGTTGTTATGCTGGAATACACAAAGGAGTCGGGTAACAAGCTGGAAATATTCAAACCTGTTACACCGGGTAAGAATGTTTCTTTCCAGGGCGAGGACGTGAAGAAGGGCGAGATTGTGTTAAAAGAAGGTAGGTTGCTGAGGGGTCATGATATCGGGATGCTTGCATCTCTTTTTAAAACGCGGGTGAAGGTGTATAAAAGAATGAAGGTAGGGATAATCTCCACGGGTGATGAACTTTCGGACCCCAAGAACTCGCACGAAGCAGGGAGGAAGATAGCGGATGTGAATAGCTATGTTTTAGAAGCGTGGCTAAAAAAACTAGCGAGTCCGTATAGGGTAGGCATACTAAAAGACGATTACGAGGCGATAAAGAAAGGAATAACAACTTCGTTAGAAGATTGCGATGGGCTACTGATAAGTGGCGGGAGCTCAGTCGGTAAGCGCGATTTTTTAGCTGAGGTGGTAGAAGACCTGGGTGAGCTATTATTCCACGGCGTAGCTATTCGACCCGGTGAGCCCACAGGTTTTGGTATCATAAATAACAAGCCCGTTTTTGTGCTGCCCGGCTATCCCGTGGCAACAATTTCCGCGTTTGAAATGCTCGTAAAACCTTTTTTATATGCGGTGCATGGCGTTAGAGAAGATCGCAAGCAAATATTTGCAGTGGTAAGCAAAAAAATACCGTCTTCGGTTGGACGGAGCGATTTTGTACGTGTAAAACTGTTTTGTTCAGAGGGCGAGTATTATGTGGAGCCCTTGAGGGTAAGTGGTTCTGGTATTTTATCCAGCATGACAAAGTCGGATGGATTTGTTATAATAGAAGAGAATAAAGAAGGAATAGAAGAAGGAGAGCGAATAGGAATAAACGTATGGGACTGGTGAAATAGAACGAGATGAAAGAGGAGCAATCACGGGAGCGACAGCGGATATGGGATTCATTACCCGAAGGCGAAGTTTACCACGCACCGACCGACCCGGACGACTTCTTCAAAGGGATAAAATACGACATCTCACCACGACAGTTCGGGCTTCGTGTAAGGAAACACGATATGTATTGCGAATTAGGTGGTCCAAGACACCGCTACAGCAGTTTCTTCTTTATCGAAGTGGTAAACGATGCGGATGAGATAGAAGATGGTCGCGTAGAGGTGATAGGGCCAGAAATAAAAGATATAGAAGGCAAATCGTTCCCTTTCGGATTCTGGATAAGATATTCAGGGGAGCAGTTAACAGAAGATTACTTAGATCTGCTTACAAGATGGACGTATTTCGCATTGGAGGAGGGCGAGGGCTGGATGCTGCTTAATACGCGTGATACGATCTGGTTACGACTTCATAAGAAGGATGCCGCTAAGCATGACTTCAAACATCTTGGCCAAGCGATGATAAACCTCTGCAAGATACAGTTTCCGCTCGTAGAAAAGGCAGATGTGAAGATATTGATAGCGACGGATGAATTGGGCGGTGCAGAGGTCACCAAAGGGATAGTAGATAACGTCTGCGTGCCGTACTGGGAACGATTGGATGAACAGGCGAGACGATTCTCAGATGAAGACGTTGACACTTTTTACGGCTGTACTATCTGCCAGACGTTCGCACCGAGCCATGTATGCGTAGTTGCACCTGATAGACCGCCTTATTGCGGTATAATCACGTGGATAGGCGCGAAAGTAATGTGCGACCTTGATCCGTACGGATATATATTTGAGATGCCGTTAGGCGAGTGTGTAGACCCGTGGGGCGGTGAATACACGGGAGTGAATGAAAAGATCTATGAGAAGTCGAACCGGTCTTATAAACGAGTGGTGATGTATTCTTCGATAACCTACCCGCAGACGAATTGTGGCTGCTTTGAGGCTGCTATCTTTTACATACCGGAAGTTGACGGTTTGGGGCTGGTGGACCGCAGATATAGCGGGGATACGCCGCTGGGCTTGACATTCTCGAAACTCGCAGGGCTTATAAGCGGTGGTCTACAGAACCACGGGTATTGCGGCATCTCATTCAGAACGCCGCGGTCGAAGAAATTTGTCCGTGCGGATGGCGGCTGGTCCCGTATAGTCTGGATACCAAAGGAATACAAACAGATGCTTGCGGAGGCTGTACCCGCGGAGATGGTTGATAAGATAGCAACAGAGGACGATTGTACGGACCCGGAAGAGCTGAAGGCATTCTTGAAGAGAGTGAATCATCCGGTTGTAGGATTATGGAAAAACAAAGAAGAGCCAGAACCGATAAAGATACCGCCACCAAATACTGATTGGGTAGTAAAAGACGAGAGAATAGCTCGCGAAAGAGGAAGAAAGTTGTTGGAACCTGCAGAAAAGGAAGTTTGACAAGAAGACTATTCCACTGTTTATACCGAAGAGCAACTTCAAACGGAAAAAAATTAATGCTATTTTGCTCTTATCCGATATTCAATTGAATAAAATCCAAGTATCTGTTTAGCTAATCACAGGATTGCATAGATTTCCACGAGAGAATATGACGCTGTAAGATATAAGATGCAAATCTAACCGATATCCTGCGTCCCGTGGAATCTCGTGGTTTTATTCGCCTTACCTATACGAATCCACAAATTTTTGTGCTGGTACTTCACCTTATCTACGCGATAACCGTTTGAACATCCCCAAAAGCAAAGATTGTTTGTCCTTTTGCACCATCTCTTCCCATCGCTCTACCTCCTTTGCGAATTCATCACCCTTGAATCCCGCCCCCGAAATCTCCTTCAATTTCTCTAACTCGCCATGATCGAGCCAGGCACCACCACATTTCAAGCAGATGTCCACATCCACATCTTCTGCCGTCTCGATGTCCATAAGCCATCCGCA
This sequence comes from Candidatus Methanophagaceae archaeon GoMg2, assembly GCA_013180585.1. GTDB lineage: Archaea > Halobacteriota > Syntropharchaeia > Alkanophagales > Methanospirareceae > QENJ01. The sequence goes on along the minus strand of QBUM01000241.1, from coordinate 4,684 downwards.
TCGTGGACACACCAATTTGCTCTTACTCTGTGTGCCTATATGCTTGGTCAGGTAATCAGATAGCTTTCTATCTTTCAGCATTTTATTCAATTCCCCCTGGTCCAACCAGATTCCACTACATTTGGGGCAAATATCTATAACGATATTCGGACCCAGGACCTCAACTTCTTCTTTTTCCATGGCAACCCAGCATTTGGGGCAATCAAGCGTTTTCTCCGACAATACTTTTTTTGATGGCATATCTTAGTCAATTCTTTATACTATACCTTTAAATATCTTCCGCTTGTGTGGGCTTCATCCCAAAAGTAGGTAATGATATGAAGGGTAGATAAATTTTATTTATTGAGCTGGTTGTCATTAGTGAACGCTTTTACCTCATCCTCAGAAACAAAACTTTTTAAAGATACAAGCACTCATTTTTAACAAATGGCAATAGAATACGCAAAATTACTAAGAAAATACATCTCTGAGGGGTTAAGTGAAAACGAAGAGGTTTTTATCAAAGAAAAGCTAAAAAAGTTGATTGAACAAGAAATAGACATGCTGGAGAAAGAGCAGTATAAAATGGAAATGGAAATACTTGAGGTGAAATATTCGCTAAAATCCGAAAAATTCACCAAAATATTCGATATGAGCGACGATTTGGATTCCTTTGAATGGTATGCAAACGTGGACCGTTATAACAGAGTGGAGAAGAGGCAGCTACTGGTAAATTAGTAGATGATATATCCTTATTTTGCGAAATTAAAGGCGGTTATCAATGCTTCACCCTTACTTGAAGCGTATAAGGTGAAAAAAGAGATTGTTATTTGAGCATGTTGTGGTAATGAAAGGTAAGATAGCAAAGGAGAAATACAGGTATCACTGGATGGATGAGGACGGTTTGATTATGCGATTGGACAATGCACTGCGTCAAAGAGAAATCGTGAGTTTCCCTTTCCACATACACACAAAAAACGAGCTATTAGCTTCTGAAGAAGTGCGATTAGAAGAGATATTGAAGTTTATCGGAAGAGCGCTAAAATTATGAAATGAGTGTTATGATAAAAGAACTCAACTGCATCAAACGCAACGGGAAACGCATCTCGGAATCAAAGGATAATGTAGTGGCAGAAGCGCTTTTAGCCATCTTTATCAATGGCAGGCACTTTGTAACTACGATGCTGAGCCCCGAAATGGAGAAAGAGTTTGTCATCGGGCATTTATTCGCAGAAACGGTTATAAAAAACATTGAAGAGATTGAATCATTACAGATCGAAGAGAATATCGCAAACGTGCTAACAAGCAATCTTCAAAGTGCATTGGTGGCAAAAAAAACCATCGTTACTGGATGCTGTGGTGGTACTTCGTTCTTAGAAGAATCAAAACTGCCCCGGATAAGTTCTGGCTTGACGATTAATACTGACGATATATTCAAAGCAGTAAAAGCCATTTTGAACTCGGATTTGCATAAACTTACTGGTGGTGTGCATGTGGTGGGACTCTTCAACAAAACAGGTCGGATATGTATAGCGGAGGACATAGGAAGGCATAATGCGCTGGATAAGGTAATAGGCTACGGATTGACAAGAAAAATAGAATTTAGCGAAACTTTTGTGGTTTGCACAGGTCGAATATCGTCAGAAATGGCATTGAAATGTTCGGTAGCGAATATTCCGGTTATCGCATCGCGAGGTGCTACAACGAGTTTGGCGATTGAAATCGCGGCGAAGGCAGGGTTGTGTGTTATTGGATTCGTGCGGGACGAACGGATGAATGTATATACAAATAAGGAGAGGATAGTTAACGGTTATATTTAGTATAGAAGTAAGACACTTTTATATGCAAAAAAGACTTAAGTAAAGAAGTGTCCGAAATGAATAAAGAATTATTAATCCTGAAACGTAAGAAAGCGAAAGAGCTGCACGAGCAAGGCTGTAGTAACCGCAAAATAGCACGTCATTTACTGGCAAGTAAAGACAGTGTAGGAAAATGGGTGCTGATGAATGATCGTGGAATAGCAATAGACAACCGGGGCTGGAAAAAGGGTAAATCACGAAAATACACGCCAGAAGCAAAACAGCAAATTATGAGAAATATTCGCAATTGATTTCAAACAATCCCGCGATTAACGAGAAAGACATTAAAGTATATGGTGGATTTTAAAGGGCGGAGTCAGGAAAATAAGGTGGTTAAAAACGTCAAAGTACATAAAATCTATTTTTGCGGATTGTAAGGCGAAAGATATATAAAGGTAGTGATAAGGAATACGGGTTCATTGACGTTTTGAATTATGAAATAAAATCGTCAAAAGATATGATTAACTTGTTTGTTTTTTGCGTTTTGGACATTAAATCAAGGAATCTTACAGTCAATATTGAACGGGATGATGGGTCTTTGAAAGAGATTAAAACAATGGAGTTTATAATCAAAAATGTTATATATGATTAGGCATAACCAAATAAAAGTGTGGTATGACCGAGTGTCCTACTTTTATCTAAAATATAACCACATTAAATCAGAACTCTTTCTTTTTGTACAAAACAAATAAGTGCAATTAGACAACTAAAGAAAAGAGTAATGTTGATTTATTATCATGGAAGCTATTTCCCTTTTTTCCTTAAAAGATTATTGTGTATCTATGAGACGTGTAATCTGGTGGCTGATTGTTGGCACTAAGGGGGGTGTGAACCGTGCCCGTATTATCAGAGCGTTAAAGGATAGACCATACAACGCCAATCAGTTGGCGGAGTTACTGGGACTGGATTACAAAACGGTAAGGCATCATCTCAAGGTTCTACAGGATAACAAGGTGATTACATCAGCAGGTGAGAAATATGGCACCGTGTATTTCTTATCTTCGTACATGGAAAAAGATTATGACGTCTTCGAGGATTATTTAGATAAAATGTGGAATAAATTTAAAAGGGAAAAAGGTATAGGATAGAAGGAGATAAAGATGCCGCCGGTAGTTATGCAGGACATGTTACTCGTGAATGTCAAGGCGCTAATAACGCTTGGGAACCTTATACTTCTGTTCTGTCTGCTTTTCATCTATGCAAAGAGTTACGGGCAGATAAAATCTAAATTCGCAATGGGGCTGATCGCCTTTATTGTGCTCCTGATTATGCAAACGGTCACATCGAATCCGATTTTCCATTATACGTGCGGCTGGCGTCGTATGTATGTCATGGGCTGGCTCTGGATATTACCGGATTTGTTTGAATTTGTGGCGTTATGGATATTGCTGTATATAAGCCTAAAATCGTGAATAGCCCGCCTATGCTCTACAAGAAAGCATAAAATTTGATGTTTGGACACCGATTAACGCTGATTAACGCAGAAGAACTCAAATCCGTGTGAATCTGCGTCCTAAATAGTTAGAAGTTACTGTATAATAATTAAAAGACTAAAAACGTTGATATTGCTAGATTTAACTCTGCACTAATTTGGGTGAGATTTGGGTATGATTTGGGTGTAATCCTGGCGAAAAGAAAAGCTTACATAGGGTTATTTCCTATATAGGGTCGTGGGAACACGTTAAAAAATTAGGAGGTGAAGCGATAAAATGAATACAAAACTGGTTGCTGGAATATTGATCGCAGCGCTGGTAGCGACTTCCATCGGAGTTGCTGCGGCACGATACGGTACGGAAAGCGGATCACGATACATGGATGCAAACGGCGATGGTGTATGTGACAACATCGGTGAACGCCCAGGATTCGTGGATGAAGACGATGATGGCGTATGTGATAATCGCGGTATCCGTGGATTCCATGGTTATGGCCGTAATTTTGTGGACGCAGATGGTGACGGTATCTGTGACAACATCGGCATAAACGGTCGAGACCGTGACGGAGATGGCATACCAAACGGTAAAGACGGCGATTATGTGCCGCCGAGTGATGGTAGCGGCAAGCAACGCGGCAATGGACGTGGTGGCAATCGTTGAGCTTGATAAATTGAAACAGAATACGTGCGTGGGAGTACCACGCACATTTTATTTTTTTATCATATTGTCGTTGACTTATTTTCTGATTTTTGTAATTGCCTTATCGGTATCTAAACAGTTCAAAAGAGTTTATCTGACGTACGAGTTCATCAATCGAGAAATCCTCTTCCGCAATCATTTTCTCCGCCTCCACTCAGAGGTAGAAAAACAGCCAACGATTTCCAGGCATCTTGCGAAGTACCGTTTTTTATTTTGTTTAAAGTTCCACGGCAAACTTCATATTCCACTTTCCATTTATTTTTTATGTGACTTAAAAATGAACGTACACGAGGCGTGGACAAGAGGTTTTAAGAATTGCAATCTGTGTGAATGGAACTGTAGAGTTAACAGGTTGGAAGGTGAACTTGGCGTTTGTGGTGCGGGTATGCCAGAGATTGCCTACTGTAACCTTGCACAGGTTCTTCAGAGTTACTCGGTGACGATGCTCGGATGTAACTTCAAGTGTATCTATTGCAATGCGTACAGGCTTTCTCAATATCCGGGCAGCGGATGGTTCTATCGAGGCTATGTAGAACCATCTGAGCTCGCTTCTGAGGCTATTTACCGGATTAATTCGCGCGAGGGTAGGGCGATGGGTGTTGATAAGATTAGTTTCACAGGCGGAGAGCCAACCATTCACTTACCGTATATAAAGAAGGTAGTGGAAGAAGCGAGGAAGAAGATGCCAAGGTTGGGAGTGGGTTTTGCCACAAA
>QBUM01000143.1 GCA_013180585.1 Candidatus Methanophagaceae archaeon GoMg2 | reverse complement strand
AGATATAGCATACCCCACACTTTATGCATCGCTCGTTATCACGAACCGGCCTGTCTGATCGCCAATCACCGGTCTTATACGCCGATGCGCTTCCAGGTTCCGTAGCTACAAACCCAATCTCCAGGTCTTTCCAACCTAATTTTCCGTTGCTCATTTTTCATTTACCTCTATGTTTACCGTTTGTTCAGCTCAGCACAGTCTCGTCATACGCTTTTCGCATCGTTTTTATGTTCTTCGCGGCAACTTTGCCAAACCGCTCTTCCATCGGTTCGACCAGGGACTCCAGCGCAACTAACCCCGTTGCCTTTAACAGCGCTCCGATCATAGTCGTATTGACAATAGGCAAGCCTAAAACTTCCCGTGCTATGCCCATCGCATCTATCGTTGCTAAGTTATTCACAGCCAATCCCGATTTCATCTCGTCATGTGGTTTTTTCGTATTGACCACCGCTATGCCGTCCTTTTTAAGCCCTGAAACAACTTCGCCTACGTTTAGCAAACCCGGGTCAAGCACGACCAGCACGTCCGGCTCTGTAACTTCTGTCCTTATCTTTATACGCTCTGTTTCATTCACTCTTAAGAACGCAAGAACAGGTGCGCCTCGTCGCTCCGGACCAAAAGAAGGCATTGATTGCGCATGTTTGCCTTCTGCAATGGCGGCATGTGCGACTAACTCAGCCAGCGTAACTCCGCCTTGCCCCCCTCTTCCGTATATACATATTTCTATCATTTCTACTCTTCGTTCCTACCTATCTTGAGAAGAAAGCGTGACTAAAGGGAATAAATAAAAACGTATTTATAAAGTTTTCTATTTGTGTTGATTTCTGCGTGAAGGGTCTTCCTGCCACTGCGATGACGAATGGATAACGAAGCACTTTTATAACTTTGGAAATTCGCATAGTTTCTCTTTGTTGAAAAAACTCGTTTTTTCACCGTAATCCTTATTTTTGTCACTCACGCTAATAGCTTATCCTAATAGTACAATAGAGATATTATAATAGCTAAATTTTTAATACGAAGGATTTTCCACTTGTGATAACAGAATAATAAAGAATGGGGCTTCCGCCCCTAACTATGGGATATAACCCAAATCTTGAATAGTCATACAAATCTCCTCTTTCACGCTTTCTTCATCATTAAGGTCCTCTTCGTCATACCAAAGAATCTCCCAGCCCTCCCCTCTCAAAAGTGTATCTTTTTCTGGATCAATAGAATGAAGTCTATTGCCATGGAAATAGCGTGCTCCTGGTTCTATCGCAAGCTTAATTGTTGGAAATGCAAAATCCAAGATTTTGCCTAACGTATGATATTGTTTTTGGTAGTCCCTCAGTTCCTTATATCCCAGATCAATAAGTATTTCCTCCACAATCATTTCAAGATCCGTGTTACAAATCGGTTGGTGATCTTTTCGGACTCTTCTAAAAGCAATTTCGCCCTATTTCTTCCAAAGGGTATACGGAAAGGCTCAAAGTCTAATCTTCTCATTTCCGCTATTACTTCTGCTTTACTCCTTCCCGTAGTCCTTACTAAATCTCTCAGCAGTTGTGCTCTCATGTGGTATCCATAATTCGGACTCATTTCTATTATTTTCTTTTTTATTGGGGATATAAAGATTTTGGTCACTTGAAGTTCTTTTTCTGTATGCATTAAAAAATGTTATACTGCGATAGGGGAAAATAGCTTTATGTGCTGCTAATTTAATAGTGAAAATATCTTTCAGGGGTATGATAAGGGATAAACTGAGATGGAATGTAATGAAGAAGTTTGTACGGGAGTACTATCTTCAAGTATTAATTATCACGCTACCGTTAGTAGTATTGTTTACCTGGCAGACATTTTGGCCATATTGCTGGGACTTCTTGGAAGCAAGTACTTTACAATCTGTCTTTAGTACATTAGCGGGGGTATTTGGAGCTCTTTTAGGATTATTAGTATTATCTGTTTTTTTCCTCTTTGATACATTTGGTAATTTGATAGATAAATATGTAAATTTAACAGATAAATCTCAGGATTTGATAGATAAAGAGACTGAACTGAGAAAAATATTAGAAAGTTCGGGTGTAAAAGCAAAAAGTCGTATTGATGTAAATAGTGTTGTCAGAAAGTTTATAGTGCATTCAAAGGATACGACTACAAAATCTGTTGATCTTTCAAAAGAGCTAAATATGCACATTGATAGTTTTAGAAAAGATCATACTGAAAGTAGAGCGAATTTTGTTAAGGGATCCTTATATATACTCATTTTCATATCATTTGTATTAGCTTATTCAATTTTTATCTTAGCCTCATCCCCTTTTTTAAGTACTAATAATGTAATTGAGGGAATGCTATTAATCTATTTTGGTATTGTAATTCCAATACTTGGAATAATATTTCTAATTTGTTTCATCAAAAGAGCCTTAACAAGTATCGAAAAGTTGTACAAAGAATATGAAGACTGGTATTCACTCTATAAAGACATCTATAAAAACTATGAAGATTTGAGTATAGAAATTAAAGAGACTTGTAAAATATTAAAAAACAAGATAAGAACCAAGTGACTTTGATTATATTGTGATAAAACACAGAAAAAATAGGATAATAGAAAATGGAAAAGAAATTGATTCAACAAGTAATTATACCTTCACTTGTTTCCGTCATAGTTGTATTACTAAGTTTAGTATTGGCTGCAAAACAACACTACGGCCCTCAATTTTTTCGGGTATCAATTGAAACGTTCCTTATCTTTATTCTCCCCACGCTCCCTATTATATATGGATATATGACAACGGATAAAGTTGGGTCTGCATTAATGGGTGCGATGCCATTTTCTGGATTTTTTATTGTAACTCTGTTAAAAGCTTCTAATTCTCCTATTTTTGTGAGATGGTTAACCAATGCCATTCCATTTTGGCTTATTTTAATTACAAGTGCCGGCTTAGAAGGTTATTTTGCATCACAAAGAAAAATCATGCCCTGTTTAGCGGCAATCTGTTTGTATATTTTGTGTATTTCCCTTTTCTTATTCGGTATCAGATAAGAGTACTATTTATGGCAAAAAAGGTGATGGTAAATCAAGAAATAGATAGTGGAGAAAGTATCTGGCTTTAGTAGATTAAGATAGTACATTAATCTGAAGAGCGTAAAGTTTTTAAACTTACAAATATAAAGTAGAGAATAGGTGGCATTATGAAAACAATAGAAATTGTAGTAGGGGCAATATTTGTTGTGATGATTTTTTGGGGGATGTTGTTTGTTCCGAGTTTTGCTATGGGCGAAGACAATACGATGGAAAAATGGATGCAAGACCACACTGTAAAAGTCAATGCAACCACAACCTGCACATATGAACAAGGGTATCTACATATAAAAGAGGTATATACTGGAGAGGTGCTAAAAGAAAGATTTGGAGTCGAACAAATTACAAAAGAACTTAAAATTCCTGTAGAAGGTATGGTAGTCAAAATGCAAGAGGGTGAAGAAGAAACATTTGTAACAGAAAAAGTAACTGTGCTGACAAGTGCTGATGATCCACCACATTGGTGGGACAATTATGAGTATCCTCAGTGGACATGGTCGGAAAGCGGGGGCATATACGAAAAGGAGGATCCTATAAATCTTGCATGGAAAAACACAACAAAGGGTGTGGTGAAATCTGAGATATTAGATGAAGGCTGGTATGATTATGGGACTTGGTATGGTTTTTATGTTTATGATCCCGTAAACGGTTGGGTATATAATGACAATGTAGCTGACGATCCTTTTGGTCTTTTTGGAAGATACCATGCAAGATTATGGCAGATGTCTGATGGAAATGTCATTGCAAATGCACATCATGATACTTCGGTGCCTCATGAAGCAGAAAAATTAGAAGAGGCTGAGGAACTGGTTGCAAGTTATTTTAATGAACCTGATGACACAGAATGGCAGATTTATGAAGATAGCTATTACTTGAATAACGCTGTAATAACTTTAGATAATAACGGATGGTGTACACAAATAGACCATAATCCGATGATGGGACCAACAATTGTATCATACACGATTTCAAATCGCATGATAACACCACCGCAGACAACCGAGATAGATGTGGCGTTTTCCGAGAGAGTATCATACAGGATAGCCATAGAAAACGCTACTGGTACTGTATACGACTGGACCGGCAAAGCCAAAAATCCAAACGCTAAGGTATGGAATGGTGCCTACGAATCAGATGGGACTGCCGTTCCTGCCGGCGATTACACGGTGAATGTTACAGGGACAAACACAACAACTGGGTCGTATGTGACCAACAATACGGGAATTATCACAGTGGCTTCCGGCGGCGATGATGTGGTGACAATAAAAGCTGATACAACAGAAGTCTCTGAACACACGATAGTACAACTCACAGTAACGGGAGTAGCAGGAATGACTATAAATGTAAAAGCAGACCCTTCAAGTGCGAATGCTTATTTCCCTGCTGGGCTTGATGACAACCCGATGGATAAAACGACTAACAATTTCAATGATACAATAGACGATGACGGCATGAGGACATACGCTATCGAGTTCAACGATACCGGCTCTTATACGATAAAGGTAACAGATTTGGATACTGATACATACGACTCTGTTGACATAACCGTAGTAGAGAAAGAAGTTATCTTTGATGTGCCAGGCACAGTAGTTATCGGAGAGCGGTTTACGATAGAAGGAACAGCAAACACAGGAGATACGGTGACTATTGCAGTAGATGACGAGGTAGTCCAGAAACTAGATGCTATCGTAATAGATGAGAATGGCGAATTTGAACAGGAGATAGATACAAGCTCAGCAGATGCTCCGTCTGCATTCCAAATTCCGGGTTCTGTGCGATTGAAAGCGTATATAGACAGAGATGAAGGAAATGGTGACATAGGTACTAAGGAAAAAGACGATGGGTCGGTTGTGATATTAATGGTATCTCCAATACACATTATCTCGGGCAACTACACCACACTCTGGAATGAATCTCTTGTGGCCAATTTTACATACGCAGAGATAGTCCCGGACATAGAGGGCGATGGCAATCCAGATGTCTTGGTTCATACCCGGCGATATGATCCTGCGACTAATACCGAGACGAGAAGTGTAATAGCAAAGAAAGGTAGTGACGGAACGCAGCTATGGGCAGAGATGACAAATGCAAGTGGCGAGAATAACTGCGACCTTTTTGCATTTCCGGTGGGCGATTTGGACGGCGATGGCCTGGATGACGTTATTATCATCAAAGAGAAGAAGGATTTAACAGAAAAGGCAGAAAAGATAATAGCAAAGAAAGGTAGTGATGGAACATTCTTCTGGGAAGAGACGGTAAATGCAAGCGGATCTGGATATTGCAATATATATGCGTATTGTGCAGGCGACCTGGACGGCGATGGCTTGAATGACGTTATCGTCATCAAATCGCAATCTGACTGGGTTGCAGGTACAGATAGGGAAGAGATATTAGTGAAAAAGGGTAAGGAAGGAACGCTTCTCTGGAATAGGTCATTAAGTGGAATCACGTGTGATATTGGGGTATACTGCGCAGGCGACCTGGACGGTGATGGTCTGGATGACGTCATCCTCAGTGAATGGCAACAAGGAGCAGATACGAGCACGGCAAAGATAGTAGCAAATAAGGGAAAAGATGGGACGCTCATCTGGGACGAATTGGTAGGTACAAGAGAGTATTTCACATACGATTGGGCGGATTGTCCGGGCGATCTGGACGGTGATGGCGTGGATGACGTTATCGTCACCGAATGGTACTATAATGAATCTTCTGATACAGAAATGGCGAAGGTAATAGTAAAGAGAGGAACAAATGGAACACATCTCTGGGAACACGCAGTGACTGTAAGTGAGGATTGGACCTGCGATATTGAGACGTATTGCGCATGCGATCTTGATGGCGATAGCTTGGCTGATGTTATCATCACTGAATCGCAATTTGACGAAGTGACTGAGAGCGAGACGAAAAAGGTAATAGTAAAGAAGGGAATAGATGGAACTCTGCTGTGGGAAAAGACAGTAAATGGAACAGACATGTCAAGCATTTTGGCATATTGTAGCTGTGATCTGGACGGTGATGGTATGGATGACGTTATCCTTAATGAGCGGGACTATAATGAATCTTTAGATACCGAAACGGCAAAGTTAACAGCAAAGAAGGGTACGGATGGTACACCCCTCTGGAACCAATCGGTAACTATAAATGGCACATATAACTGCTTTTTTTGGTCTCATTGTACAGAGGACATGGATGGCGATGGTATGGATGACATTATTGTGGAAGAATTTCTATATAATGAAGCGACAGATATAGAGACTGAGAGGGTAATAGCAAAGAAAGGAATTGACGGCTCGCAGCTTTGGGTGGAATCAATAAATGGCACAGCCTGCTATATAAGGGCATATCTAACTTGCGACTTGGACGGCGATAGCCTGGTTGACGTTGTCGTCACCGAATGGGCGAACAAATCCACAGGCACTGAGATGGCAAAGGCAATAGCAAAGAAGGGAACTGATGGAACTGCCTTGTGGACAGAGTCAGTAAATGGCACAGAATGCCACATTGAAGCGTATCTGGCAGGCGACTTAGACGGTGATGGCTTGGAAGACGTTATCGTCAATGACTGGAAATATAACAATTCAACGTCTATGAAGGAGGCAAAAGCAATAGCAAAGAAGGGTAAAAATGGCAAACCACTTATAGAAGCACAATCAAACGAGTCAATCTGGGTTCCTATGTGGTGGTGGGGTGGATACGACTTAAACGGTGACGGCAAGAACGATACATTGTGGGGTATATCTACCGAGCTGCTTGCACTAACATACATTCATGGCGCAGTAAACCAGACACCAGTAGCTGCCTTTTCGTATTCACCCGCGAATCCGG
>QBUM01000144.1 GCA_013180585.1 Candidatus Methanophagaceae archaeon GoMg2 | reverse complement strand
GAACACAAACTATCTGAAAAACCTATTACGAAAATAGGTTAAAGTTACAGATTAATATTGCTAATCAGGACTCACAGGAAGAGTTTAAAATCGAAACTATGAGAGAACTCTTCATCTGCGTCTATTATTCTCTATGATCTCACTTCGCAAACGTAAGAAACTCCTCCAACTTCTTTGCCGCCTGTCTACTTTCCAATAATTCCCTTGCAATCACAACCCCTTCTTCTATACTTTCCACCTCGTCAGCCGCGAAAATAGCAGATGCTGCATTCAGTAAAACAACATCCCGCTTTGCTCCTTCTTCTTTACAACTCAAAATATCACGCAGTATCCTCGCACTCTCTTCCCGCGTGCTACCTGCAATCTCTTCTGGCGATGCCACATCCATACCGAAATCATCGGGTTTTATGAAATAAGTCGTTATCTCTCCTTTTTCCAATTGCGATATTTTCGTCTTACCGGAAATAGAAACTTCATCCAGACCCGGCTCGCCATGTACCACCAATGCCTTTTTAAGCCCTAAAATTCGCAGCACCTTTGCTATCTTCTCAGTAAGTGCGGGATCGTAAACACCGATGAGCTGATGTGTCGCATTCGCAGGATTCGTCAATGGACCCAGAACATTAAAAACAGTTCGCATGCCCAGCTTCTGTCGCACTTCTATTACATTCTTCATCGCCTGATGGTGCACCGGCGCGAACATGAACCCAATGCCTATCTTCTCAATACTTTCCGTTATCTTATCCGGGGACAATGCCAAATTCGCACCCAGTTCCTCTATCACATCTGCACTACCGCATTTTGACGTCACCGACCGGTTACCGTGTTTTGCTACGGGAACCACACAAGCAGCGATGAACGCCGCAGTGGTGGAGATGTTGAATGTCTTTATCGTATCTCCGCCCGTACCGCATACGTCCACGCTCTTAGCCACTTTTGGGTGTATTCGCAATGCCATACTACGCATGACTTTTGCGAACGCTGCTATTTCTTCTTCGGTCTCGCCTTTCATTCTCAGTGCGGCAAGAAACGCAGCGGTCTGAATATTCTCGGCATCTCCGCCCATTATCGCTTGCATTGCTGCTTCGGCTTCAGTCGCTGTTAGGTCTTCCCCCTCTATAACTTTCCCAAGATATTTTTCGAGCATTTTCAACTTTTCTTTTAAAAAGAAACTTTTACTAAAGAAATAACTTTATCGCTGGTATCCAGTCATTATATCCCTTTCCATTCGCATCTGTAAAATCAGTGCAGTTTATCCAGCCATCTTCTGTTTGTAACGCTGGTGTATGATGAATCTGCGGACACGAGCCTGATTCTATAACGTAGTTGTACGTTTTGCCTTCTTCTAAGGTGAATTATCTTCATCACCTCTTTAATTGCATAATTTCTTTCAAAACCTCCTCTAAGGTAGGTGCTGAGGAGGCAACTACATTTTTTAGCGTGTGCTTGTGATGTGGGAAATTAGATAAATCCGGGAAATGTTCTGTATTGTCATATATGACGATCCGATTGTTATTTTCATCTTGATAATGGTAAACATATGTTTCTCGTTCAACGCCAAAACGAGTGAAGACATATTCCCTTACGTGCAAGGCAGTTCCGTCATGGAAATAAAGCGTAGCCTTGAAAAATCCCAAATAGTCGGAACGTTCATCCTCTACTATCTCTTTTACCGTAATCGCTTCACAGGTGTCAATAACACTTCTTAGATGTCGAAAATATTCGCTCACAAGCAAATTCGCAAACCCTCCAATTCCTTATGTTCCTCTTCCAATCTTTTCAGAATTTTTGTCTCGCCAATCCATTCGACAAAGTCGAGATTGTCATTGTCCATTCCCTCTCTTATCTTTTGCACGAATTGCTCAGAGGACATATTGTATTTCTGCTCAAAACTACTGATTCTTATTTGTGTTCTGTTTATACTCGTCTTGAGCAACTTTAACTGGTTACGGATAGCAGAATCCAAAATAGGCATGATTGATTCGGTTTTATTCCCTTTTATTAGTATTTCAGCCATTATTTTTGTTTCACCTCCTTTATTCTCTCCATAACCTTATTGCAGGTATCCAATCGTCATACTCTTTACCATTCGCATCCACGAAAGAAGTGCAGTTTAGCCAGCCGGTTTCTGTTTGCAGCGCAGGTGTATGATGAATCTGCGGACATGAGCCTGTTATTATAACGTAGTTGTATGTTTTGCCTCCTTCTAAGGTAAATGGCGAATCAAAGGTGATTGTATCCCAGTCTTCTGCGTAACCGTTCCAGGAAGCGCTCTCGTTTATTCCATTTCCGTAAATCCTCACAGAATTAGTATGACCGCCAGTGCCTGCGCATGGATAGGTGTAAAGTTTTGATAGATAGGGATTCTTCATATCTTTCGTACCCTCCCGATAGTCTTCAATATCTCTTCCAATCGCACTTCTTCAGAAGGTAATAGCTCGCTTTTTGTGTGAATATGGAAAGGGAAGGTCTCAATTTCTCTATGATGCGGTGCATTGTCCCAGCGCATAATCAAACCGTTTTCATCCATCCAATGATACCTGTATTTTTCCCTTGCTATCTTACCTTTCAACACCACAACATACTCAAATCCATGCAAGACAGAACCGTCTTTAAGAGTTATTTCAAGGCTTATCTGTCCTACAAATAACCCAACAATCTCTTTTTTTCACTTTATACCTGTCAACTAAAGGTGAAGCATTGAGAACAGCCATCAATTTCGCGAAATAAGAATAAATCATTTCCAATTTTCCATTAGAGACTTTTGCCTCTTATCCACTCTGTTATAACTGTCCACGCAGGCATACCATTCAAAGAAATCCAAATCGTCTCCCATCTCGCCACTATCAAATTTTTTGAGGAAAGCTTCGGATTTTAGCGAATATTTTGCCTCAAATATTTCCATTTCTCCTTTATACCGCTCTTTCTCCTTCTCCAGCACCTCTATTTCTTGCTCAATCAGCTTTTTGAGAGTTTCTTTGATATACACCTCTTCATTTTCACTTAGCCCTTCAGAGATGTATCTTCCCAGCAATTTCGCGTATTCTATTGCCATTTTTTCTCCTTTTTATGCTATTTAGCTAAATAATCGGATAGCTGGTATCCAATCGCTATACTCTTTTCCGTTCGCATCCGTAAATTTAGTGCAGTTTACCCTGCCATTATCTGTTTGTAACGCAGCGGTATGATGAATCTGCGGATACGAGCCTGTTTCTATAACGTAGTTGTATGTTTTGCCTGCTTCTAAGGTGAATGACGAATCAAAGGTTAATGTATCCCTGTCTTCTGCGTAACCATTCCAAGAAGCGCTCTTGTCTATTTCATTGCCATAAATCCTGACGTATTCGGTATGCCCGCCAGTGCCTGCGCATGGATACGTGTAAAGTTTTTGCACGGTTATATCTTGATTTGGTGTGGTTGTACCTGTGTGCGTGCCAGAGATGCTTGGATAGGGGTTTTCGGATTGCTGTGTGTCGAAGATTGATATTGCTCCCTCTCTTTTTACCTTTATCAGCCAGAAATCATAGTCCCCAGCACCGTACGAAGCCGTCCATCCTGCAAGGATGTAGCCTCCGTCAGAAATCCACTGGACTGATTGTCCTCTATCCCACTCAGTACTACCAACGGTCTTGTCCCATTGCATGTTTCCGCCTGAATCGGTTTTTACCAGCCAAACATCCTCGGAACCAGCACCGCTCGAACACGTGCATCCAACAAGGATGTAGCCACCATCCGAGGTCTGCTGGGCTGAGAATGCCTCATCAAAGGCGGTTCCACCAAAGGTCTTATCCCATTGCATGTTTCCGCTCGGATCAGTCTTTACCAACCAGAAATCATAGGAACCTGCACCATACGAACTCGTAGATCCTGCAAGGATATATCCCCCGTCTGCGGTCTGCTGGACAGAGCATGCCGTGTCCCAGTCAGTACCACCAAAGGTCTTGTCCCATAGCTTGTTTCCGTTTGAATCGGTTTTCACCAACCAGAAATCAAGGTAACCTGCACCGTACGAACCCGTATGTCCTGCAAGGATATATCCCCCGTCTGAAGTTTGCTGGACCGAGTGTGCTCTATCATAATTAGTACCCCCAAATGTCTTTTCCCACTGCTCGTTCCCCGTTGGATCTATTTTCACTAGCAAAACATTCTCAGTACCTTCTGAACACGTATATCCAACAAGGATATAGCCTCCGTCTGCGGTCTGCTGCACAGAGTATGCCATATCTTTATTAGTACCCCCAAAGGCCTTGTCCCACTGCTTGTGTCCACTTGAATCTGTTTTCACAAGCCAAACATCACTTGAACCGGTACCGAACGACTCTGTGAATCCTGCAAGGATATAGCCTCCGTCTGCGGTCTGCTGCACAGAGTATGCCGTATCCCAGCCAGTACCCCCAAACGTCCTATTCCATTCCTCTTCAGGTGCTATTGTACCTACTAACGAAAACATACTATCCGACTCATCCTCACCTGTAAGCGTCCCATCACTCGCAACCGCTTTTATCTTATAATTCGAGCTGGCACTCAAGCCATCAGTGTTCCATATTTTATTCCATACCCCTTCTTTATCCGTTCCCGAAACTCTCGTGCCTGCTCCAATCAAATTCCAGTTAGTACCGCCATCACTTGAATAATAGAAGGTTACACTCGTTACTGCAGTGTCGTCGGTTGCGTGTGCACTTACCTGCACTTGCGTTCCGACTGGTATGGATTCGCCGCCGTTTGGATAGAGTACCGTAACCGATGGTGGATTGGTCGAGGACTTTTGAACAGTGATACTGATACTTGAAGGATTTAACATATTGCTGTCAGAACCAACCATTTCAGATAATTTTAGAGCATACGTGTTTTCCGGACAATCTGATGGTATAGTTATCTTAATTTTCACTTCAAGGTTCCCGTTAAGTGCAGTAGTAGATTTTAAGGCAATCTTAGAGGACTTAATAACTTTATCGAAAGCGCCCATATTAGAACTTATTAGAACGTTTGCTTCATTCACATCAAACTCGGAAGGTATATCCTTTATAAGACATCGAACTTCTTCATTGCTTAGACCTGGCGTGCTCCATACAAATTCTAATATCGCACCCTGATCTACATTATCTGTATAATCTACCGTTGATCTGACAAGGTTTGTTGTCGCAGCGTTTACTGGATATGCAAATGATAACAAAACTAAGATGAGCAATGATAACGTTATTAGTTTCATTTCTATTGTTCCTCCACGTCACATGTGATAAATCCAAGATAGGCATCAGTTGCCATAATAAGGTCGTCAATATCGTCTTCTACAAAGCCATCTCCGTCGGCATCGTATTCACTACCGGTATTGAATCCAAGATAAGCATCAGTTGCCATAATAAGGTCGTCAATATCGTCTTCTACAATGCCGTCCCCGTCATGGTCATAATATGTTGTTATCTTAGACGTAACCGTCACGGACGTTTCTTTTGTGTTTCCTGATGTGTCAGTCGCTTTGGCATAAATCGTGTTTGAGCCGGAACTAAGCGTTACCGATTTACTCCATGAAGTTGTTCCTGATGCCGTGTGCCAGCTTCCTGTCCCTACTTTTACTTCCACCTTACTCACACCAACGTTATCTGATGCGCTTCCGCTAACAGTTATGGAAGCGGTCGTGAATGTCTGCCCGCTCGGTGGATACGTGATTGATATGGTAGGCTTTATTGTATCCTGCTGATTGTACGTAACAGTTACGGACGTCTCCTTAGCGTTTCCTGATGTGTCAGTCGCTCTTGCATAAATCGTGTTTGAGCCGGAACTAAGCGTTACCGATTTACTCCATGAAGTTGTTCCTGATGCCGTGTGCCAGCTTCCTGTCCCTACTTTTACTTCCACCTTACTCACACCAACGTTATCTGATGCGCTTCCGCTAACAGTTATGGAAGGAGTCGTGAACGTCTGCCCGCTCGTTGGTGATGTGATAGTGATGGTTGGTAGTTCTGTATCCACTGCATTTATGGTCACATATTTTGTAGTATACCCAAAAGGATCTACTGCTCCTGATGTTGGGCTTCTTACAAAGTTATAGCCTGTATCCGGAGTATCGAGAGCTGCTCTCCAATAAACATTATAAGTTCCTGCTACCGTTGGTTTTATGTATAGATGTTGAAAACCAACATAATCCTGTGAATTTACAACTTTGTAAGCATCCGCAAGATAACCATCAAAATAGTCTTGGCGTCCATCATAAAAGTAAACACGTTGGTTTTGTCCATCATATATGGCGGTAGTTGAGTCCGAGTATCCCGCTGGGTTTAAAAGTTGTAGATAGTGGGAATCCGTTACAACTGAAACGTATCCCTCAGGAGAGTCCTCGCCATCATTATAAACTACAATAGGAGAAAAATCAAGAAGTTCGTTCACATTTACGGTTATGGTTTGACCAGGCATAACTTCCGAACTCCAGAAGATAGAAGGTGGAGAGATTACTTGAATATTTTTAGTTGGTGATTGCGCCCAAGGTGTAGTATCTGAGCCAATAGTTCCAGGTACTGATGCTTGTACTTTAATATAATAATCATCGCTTGATGAAATTGTAGCTAATTCTGCATTCTGCAGTGTTCTAACCCAAGTTTCTGCTTCAGTACTATCTGAAGTTGATTGATAATCTGGACCTATTTCATCTCTTTGTACATGGTAAAGATCATCCAATCCTCGATAGATTCTATGATGAAATGTATGAGTCTCACCTATTTTTGAATCCCACAAAAAACCATCTTTCCAAAGTTCAACTGAAAATGTTATATCGACTTCTGCACCTGGTAACGCATACATTATATAAGCAATTAAGTCAACACCAAACGTACCGTCTAAATATGCATTCGCTTTTATAGGGTCAAGAGGCTGTCCCACAATTGATTTTAACCATAAAAATATCGCTTCTTTTGGGGTT
>QBUM01000145.1 GCA_013180585.1 Candidatus Methanophagaceae archaeon GoMg2 | reverse complement strand
CTTTTGTACTATATAAAAATAGTTGGACCGTCTATCGCTTATCCGAACACGCATGAACCACCGTCAGAAGTCTGCTGGACCTCCCATGCAGCATCCTCACCACCGCCTTCATAAGTCTCGTTCCATGCCTCGTCAGGCGGTGTTGCGCTTGCACACCCAAGACTTGCGAATACTAACGTCACAAGTATAAAGGCAAATATCAAAGCATTGCCAAATCTTTCTTCGTTTTTCATCATTTCTTTTTCCCGTCCTAACAGAATTACATGAATTCGGTTATATTAAACCCTTCCATTTACAGGCTTTGAAACACAAACTATGAATATCTTGCAATAAACTCCAGGCTTGCCAACTCTGCAACATAAAGGGCGCTTGACCTGAAACGCGAGCATCCTGCAATCCAAACGCACTTGAACCATGAGCAGGTGGCTGATGTCTGCGATTTTTCAACCCGAGGTATGTGGTTTATAACACACCAACCCGTTCCAACACCGCTTCAAGAGCCACCGAATGCGTTTGTATCCCCGCTACTTTATACGCATCAGCACCCATTGCCAGCGCAATTAGCTGTGCATAATTCACAATAGGCAGTCCCATCTCATCTCCCGTTTCTCTCTCAATGAGCTCCTGGTTTCTATCCAACGTTATCTGACACCCCGGGCACGCTACAAAAACAACATCAGCTCCTGCTTCTTTCACAGATATAAGCTTTCTGTGCGTAATCTCCCGCGTCAGATGCCTTCGTTCCTGCTCTATCGTATGACCAAACCCCAGCCCACAGCATAAGGTCTTTTCCCCGTACTCCACCAGCTCTGCACCAGTAACAGATACAAGTTCATCCAATAAATTCGGTATCGCGGATTTTCTGTACATCTTCGTATAATGGCAGCCAATGTGCGTGGCAACTCTCAAACCGTCAAGTCTATGCTTTATCTTCTCTTTTATCTTCGCTCTTTGCGCCCATAGTATCTCGGAGACATGGATTATATTCGCTTCACCTCTGTACTTCCGGTTCAGCTTACTCAACACTTCTTCATTTACCCGCCGCCCTATTGCACTCTTTAAAATCCCTGCTGATTCCATAAGCATACCGTAAATTGTTTGACAGACCGGTGCTATATTCGGATACCCCACCTCTTCTGCCAGAGCGAAATTCCTTGCATTTACCGCGAGCATGGTGGAAAACGGTATTTTATCGCCATAATACGCAAATCCTGTGCATGTTGAATGTCTGGGGTCGTCTATATAATCAATCCCAAGCCCATCAAATATGTATTTTATACTCTCTGTGATGCCCGGATAGTGTGCGTCAGCGATACAACTGTGAAACAAATAGATTTTATTCTCCGAAATCGTCTTCTTTACTTCCTCGATCTCTCCACCCTCATTATACCTCTTATTCACTGTTGTATCTACAATCTCCCTTATCTCATCAAGCGATTTTTGTGGTATTTTACGATAATGCTCTTCAAGCCCAAGTTCTGACCTGAGCTTTTCCATATCTCGGTATATCTTCTCCCACGTAGTGCCCCATTCCGGAAACTTATCTGGGGTTTGTGTATCCACAGTTACGCATAAACCTCGCTCGTAGAGTGAATTGCAATGTATCTCTTCCAGACACTCTTCTCTACGATTTACTTCTAACCCTGCCTTCTCTTTTAAAACCTTAACTATATCAGCCACAGAATTCCCTTTTCGACACACGTATTTACAGGTATAGCAGGAAAAGCACTTTTCTAATGGATAATCCGTTATATCCCCGCCGGTGATAAGACATTCCACAAGTCTTCTCGGATTGTATCGCTTATCTAAAGAAGCCGCGGGGCAGGCAGAAGTGCATGCACCACATTGAACACAAGTATAAAAATTAGGTACACGAGTATCAGTAAGAAGCCCGTATGTCCTATCCAACACTTTTTTATACATAAAGTATCATTATTCTAAATTACCATTTAAAGTTTTCTGTTTTTGTCTATATAATTGCCTAATTGTATAATATTAAATAGCTACAGCACAAAAGACCATATTTGTTTTTCTTTTGACACCGTTTTTCTATTTGTGAAACCAGAAAAAATGAAGCGTGGATATATTATCGAGCTATTCAGCTCTTTTCAGGGAGAAGGCGCTTATGTCGGCAGGAGGCAAATATTCGTCCGATTTGCAGGTTGCCCGCTTTCTTGTTTTTATTGCGACACTTGTTATGCGCGGGACTCCCAACCAGAGTTTTGTACCGTTTTGGGTAATACCGATTTTAGTCGTAAGAAGATTATTGAGAACCCAATCTCATCGCACCTTGTGATGAAATTTGTGGAAGAGCTGCATACTCCTGACGTCCACAGCATTTGCTACACAGGCGGTGAACCGCTTCTTTCCGCAGAATTCGTGAAAGAGATCGCAATGAAGGCGAAGGACATGCACTTCAAAAATTTTATAGAAACAAGCGGGTGCTCGGCAATACTTTTTGCACCCTTAGCCGAATACTTCGATTTCGCGTCTATTGACATAAAGCTGAGGCGCCATCGGGCAGTGGAAGACTATGACCGACTGTATGAAAATGAACTTGAATGTGTAAAGATTTCCGTTGACTGTGGCATAGAGACGATAGTGAAAGTAGTGGTGCTAAAAGACACGCCTGCGGAAGAGATAGAAAAGATATGCAGCGACCTTTCTGATTTTGACATAAAGTTTGTGTTACAGCCGGTTACCGCGCCGCGCCATCTACCTGATGTAGCGCCAAGCGCAAAGGAACTACTTACGCTTTCTGAAGTGGCAGGGCGGTTTTTACACGATGTTATGGTGATACCTCAGGTGCATAAATTCATGGGCATCCCGTAACTTGACATTGCAGGATTAACTTTGCAATTTACGTATTATCCCCTAAGCTAATCTTTTCTTTCATCACCCTTCACAAGCTCATAAGCAACCTCACTCACCTTACTCTTTATCTCTTCCTCTCCCTCTACCCTCCGACCATCCATTAAAATCTTACCATCGCATATCACTGTATCAACACAACTGCCATTCGCAGAATATACAATATTCGAAATTAAATTATGATTCGGCACAAGCTCCACCTTCTTCAAGTCCAGTAGTACAACATCCGCCAGTTTGCCTTCTTCGATTACGCCGGAGTTCAACCGGAACATCTTTGCCGCGTTAACTGTGGCAAGCTCAAAAGCCTCTTTTGCCGGCATACTCGTCGGGTCGCCGGAAAACGCTTTATGAAGCAAAGAAGCTATCTTCATCTCTTCAAACATATCAAGGTTGTTGTTAGAAGCACAGCCATCGGTTCCCAATGCTATATTGGAGTATAACCCCTGCTCTTTCAATTCCTCGTATGGTCGCCTTCCCGCTGCTAATTTCATATTAGACGTCGGATTGTGCACTATCTTTACATCGTACTTCTTTAACAACTCCGTCTCTTTCCGGTTCATATGAACACAATGACATGCAATCGTCCTTGGACTTAAAAAATCAATACTATCGAGGAATTCCACTGGTCGCATACCATACCGCTTTATACAGCCCTCTACTTCCTCCGCGGTCTCTGATAAGTGGATATGAACCAGAAGGTCGTGCTTTTCCGCGAAATCCCGAGTCCAGCAGAGACTTTCTTCAGAAACCGTGTAGATTGCATGCGGTCCCAGCGCAAAAATAATTCTCGCCGGCAGTTTTTTACTCGCTTCGTACAGGGCTTTATTCCTGTTTATCTGCTCCTTTGACTTCTCCATGTTGAATCCATCAATAAATACTGCGGATAACGCCGCTCTTATTCCTGTTTCTGCAACCGCCCTACTACTTCCGCCCCAGTGCCAATACATGTCGTTAAAGAAAGTGGTACCTGTTTTAATCATCTCCAAACATGCCAGTTTCGTGCCCCAGTAAACATCATCCTCAGTCAATCTCGCCTCTACCGGCCATATCTTCGTCTCAAGCCATTCCTGAAGCGGCATATCATCTGCATAGCCACGTAATAAAGTCATTGCTGCATGTGTGTGCGCATTGAAGAGTCCCGGAATTGCCGCCTTATCCTTGCCTTCTATCACAAATTCCGCTTCTTTAGTACTACCAGCTTCGCTAATCGCTTCTATCTGATTTCCCTCAATGTAGATGTTCCGCTCTTTCCCGTCCAAAAGCACGTTCTTTATCAGGATTGACATGGTTATCTTATTTGCATAACGGCATTAAAAATCTCGGGTTCATGTTTGTTAAATGAACAGGTTCACGATGTACTGAGCCTCTACCGTTAAAATCCGGGTAATCTGGCTAATTTGTGTAATCTGCAGGTAATTAATAAGGGCATAGCACAGAGCAATAGCAAAAAACCCGCCGATTAGCGTAGCTAAGATATTCACATGGTGTTTATTCAAGTTTAAGGGCTTCTTATCTTCAACCGTTGCGCCTAAGATACTGTCGGCGACACAACCCATGAACCCGGATAAGGTGCATATGAAAAGGAAGAGTTGTGGCTCTACCGCTATCCTGAATGTGAGACAAACGATAGCGACTAAACCAGAGCCAAGCATTGCGGCTACAAATCCTGTTAAACTAACGCCACCGTTGGTGCCCACCGGAACCTTTTTCAGGGTGGTGATTAGCCGCGGCTTTCCACATGGCTGTCCTATTTCGGTCGAGAAAGTATCAGAACAGGCGGTTGCGACAGCTCCGGAGAACCCGAGCAAGAAGATAGTATTGTGACTGTCCGCATACATTATTGCGAATATCAAAGGACCCAAGCCGTTGCCAAACACGTTTTTTAAGTTGCGTCTGCCTTTGTTACCCTCAGCAACGCCGAGTCGCTCTTTCGTCTCGTATTTATATTTCGTGACTAAGTTCCCGAAGAAAAAGAAGGTCATTAGTGTAAGTAAGCCGGCATAACTATATTCCCGTCCGAGCGTTAACACAATGCCCATACCCAGCATCAGCGATCCTAAGAATGCCGCAGTGTTTATTTTTCGCTTTAAGTACGCAATAAGCACGAGTGAGAGTGCTACTATAAATACCGTAAGTGTGGTTATCAATGGATACTGGTCAACGAACATTGCATCTTTATGTTTGGGTTGCAAGTTTAAATCTTTTTCTTTATTTCGCGCTTAAGATGCTGTGTATATATCGAAAAGGAAAAAACATGATGTCACATACAGATACGGTAAAAAAGATATTGGCAGTAGGCTATTCCGTCCGGCATATCGTTTGTTCCGGTAGCCGCGCGGGCTATGAGATGTATGCCGCGGACGCCTTTGGCGATGTGGATACGCGACGGTGTGCCCGCGAATATTTCCCATTAGATCCGCTTCAGCTTCACGCTGACGTCCGACTCCTCGAAGGGGTGATAACTAATATGGACGGTATCATTATAGGCTCAGGATTAGAAAGTGCGGATTTCGGATTCTTAAATCCTAAAGAGCAGAGCAAGATTTTGGGCAATATGCCTGATAAGACGAAGGAAGTATCGAACAAAGCGTGGCTGGCTTCCCGGTTGGGTAAATTGGGTATTCCACATCCTATTACTTATACCGGGCGTGAAATAATAGAAGCAGAACTAACGAAGTCGCTACATTATCCTGTAGTAGCCAAACCTGCTTACGGCGGTGGCGGAATTGCCAATTTCTTTTGTGACACCGAAACGGCGTTGATTCGTTGCGCTGAGCAACTACCGGAGTTCTTGTTTCAGGAATACATAAAAGGAGCGCATGCTTCGGTATCTACTTTATCTACAAGAAAAGAGACGATTTCGGTTGCTGTAAACGAGCAGTTGATAGGTATAGAGTCGCTTTGCGCACCAGGGCCGCTTGTATATTGCGGTAACATCACGCCGTTCAGAACTGATTTTTATGCGCGTACATGCGAAATAGCGGAGTTGTTAGCGGTTGAATTGGGATTGATAGGTAATAATGGCGTTGATTTTGTTATTAGTGATGATGGGCCGTTTGTAATAGAAGTGAACCCGCGTATTCAGGGTAGTTTGGACTCTGTGGAGATTTCTACCGGGTTGAATATTGTAGATGCAAGCGTAAATGCAGTTAGAGGTGGGGTACTGCCAGAAAGAGTGGTGGCGGATAGATATGCCGTGAGGGCTATTGCGTTTGCGAAACAAGAAGGGGTGGTGAAGAGTAATTTAGATAAGGACGGAATCGTAGACGTGCCGGAGAAGAGTAGAGTTATAAAGCAAGGGGAGCCCATAGCCACAGCCATAGGGCTTGGAGATAGTAGAGAAAGTGCAGTTGCCGAAGCGATGAAAAATATTAAGCGTATAAAGGCGGGTGTGAGATTTCGCGAAGCAAAATAGCGAAACAGTCGTGGAAACGTTTCAAAATGCTTCGATCTGCATAAACCTCTCTCCCTATAATTTTAAAATCGCAATTACATTATAACGGTTTCTCGGCTTCTCTGTTTCAACAAACTTTAACATACCCTAACTACTTTTTTCCACCATGCAATGGACATACGCCAAGGCGGGCGTGGACATCAAAAAAGAACAAAACGTTGTAAAAGCGTTATCAGCAGAGCTAACGCGGGGTAAAATATCAAAAAGCTTCTCCGGGCTTTTAGAACTGCCGTTCGATACGCAGCATCTACTCGCCATCTCTACGGATGGTGTCGGCTCGAAAGTGCTGATTGCGGCAAAGCTGAACAAATGGGATACCATCGGTATAGACTGCATTGCAATGAACGTAAACGATGTTTACTGCGTAGGAGCGACGCCCCTTACTTTTGTTGACTATATTGCAATGGAAAAGCCGGATGAACGGATTGCGTCAGAAGTAGGAAAAGGTCTGGAAGAAGGTGCGAGAATTTCGGATATCTCTATTGTCGGTGGCGAAACCGCGATACTACCCGAAGTAGTAAACGATTTAGACCTTTCGGGCACTTGTGTCGGATACGTGCGGAAAGACAAGGTGATAAGCGGCGAACAAATAGAAGTAGGCGACCTGGTTCTTGGACTGAAGAGTGCTGGAATACACAGCAATGGGTTAACACTTGCGCGGAAAGTGATAGAA
>QBUM01000146.1 GCA_013180585.1 Candidatus Methanophagaceae archaeon GoMg2 | reverse complement strand
GATAATGGCTTTTTGGCTGTTATTTTCGATTTTACGGCATGGGAAGATGTAGAAAACACCTCTGTGGCACGGCAATAAAGAAGAAATAGCAAAAAAATAAAAAAAGAGGGAGGGAACTACCCTCACAACGCTTCTTCGCCCGTCTCCCCTGTTCTAACTCGTATCACCTCTTCGACTGAGAGCACGAATATCTTGCCATCGCCGATATTACCTGTGTAAGCGGTTTCACGTATGATTTTTACTGCCTTCGCCACATCCTCGTCTCGCACGACCAGCTCTATCTTTGTCTTTGGAACAAATTCTCTCACGTATTCGTCACCTCGCCACATGAGCTTTGCACCCTTTTGTCTGCCTCTTCCTCGTATCTCGGAAACACTCATGCTCACTATATTCTCTGCCTCTAACGCATTCTTTACATCGTCCAGCATCTCGTGTCTTATGATCGCCTCTATCTTTTTCATCCTCCTTTACCTCCTGTTTCCGGCTTGTTTTCTCCTATCGTATTACTCATACGTATTATTTTCGTCGGTCGTGCTGGTTCCGTATAGACAAAATCTGGGTACGTGATTATGCCGTGCTCGCTGATGTCAAGACCTTCAAGTTCCTCTTCCGGCGATACTCGTATGCCGATTGTCTGCTTGAGTACATAGAATAACAGGAAGCCCGTGCCGAAAGCCCATGCGAAGTTCACAATTACACTTATGAGCTGACATCCAAAGAACCCTGCGTTTCCGTAGAACAGTCCGGTAACAAATGGCTCAGCAGTGGCGTAATTGCCGTATGTACCATCTGCGAACAAGCCAAGTGCGATCAGTCCCCAGGTTCCGTTGAAGCCGTGCACCGGTATTGCACCAACGACATCATCCACACCTCTTCGCTCAATGAACCAGAAGCCGTAGCAAACGATAAAGCCTGCTACTATTCCTATTACCACAGAAGCCCACGGAGCTACCCAAGCGCAAGCTGCCGTTATCGCAACCAGACCAGCAACTGCGCCGTTAACCGTCATCACCACATCTGCTTTGCCGAACTTCTTCCAGGTGATGAACATCGCGGTCATAGCAGCCGCAGCCGCAGCTAAGTTCGTGTTCACTGCTATTACAGATATTCGCAGTTCGTGTGCAGATAGCGTGCTGCCCGGATTGAAGCCGAACCAGCCGAACCAGAGGATGAAAGCACCAAGCACTGCAAACGTGATACTGTGTCCCGGTATTGGTATGGGCTTTCCTTCTCTGGTGTACCTGCCTATTCTTGGTCCCAGCAGTAAACAACCAGCGAGTGCTACATAGCCGCCGACTGCGTGAACAACACCCGAACCCGCAAAGTCGAGCGCACCGTATCCGCCGCCGAGTTTTGTCATGAAGTCCGCAGAACTCAGCCAGCCACCGCCCCAGAGCCAGTGCCCGTAGATGGGGTATATAAAAGCACAAATGACCACACTGTAGAGGACGTAGGTGCTGAACTTTGGTCGCTCCGCGATGGCGCCGCTTACTATTGTCGCTGCTGTCGCACAGAATACCAGCATGAAGAACCAGGTTAGTGCTGTGCCGACATCGTATGACTCGCCTGCTAAGAAGAAGCCATCCGTTCCGACGAGCATATACGCGGAAGTGCCCATCATCAACGCAAAGCCAACGGCAAAGAATGCAAGTGAACCCATTGAGTAGTCCACTAAGTTCTTCATCAGCACATTGGTAGAGTTCTTCGCCCTTGAAACGCCAACTTCAAGCATTGCAAATCCCGCTTGCATGAACATCACAAGAAAACCGCAGACTAATACCCAGACATAGTCTACCGGCGCACCCGGATCCTCTTCAAGCGTAGTTGCTCCTGTGGGGTCTCCAGCCATTACTGCAGGTATTAGTGCTATTATCATGCTCAACATCACGAGCACCATAGCCAACCGTCTCACTGATATTTCTCTTTTTCCTATTTCCATTTTTCCGTATTATTTACCTCCTGCTCTGACATTGTTTAAAGACCCCTATTAGACTATTTGAGAATTCTGCACAAAGATTCATAAAAAGTATGAAAAATGTTAAGTAAAAAATAGAAATAGAATGGAATACTGTTGCGGAACGTTAGTATATGGGAGTTCTATTCACACGATAATGTGCAATTACCTTCCGATATACACCCCTCAATTCATCATCTGAGAGTGCCTTCTTTGTATTCTCTGCTACTATGCGAACCATTCTGAGAATGTCATCAGACTCCTTTTCGGTAAGGCGAATACCGCGTTTCTCAAACACATACCGTATTGCATGTGAACCCGAATGTTTACCTATTACTATCTCCCGCTCAAGTCCAACATACTTCGGGGCAAACGGTTCGTATGTTAAAGGATTTCTCAGGATGCCAGCTACATGAACGCCGGATTCATGAGCAAATATATTGCCGCCCACAATTGGTTTCGAGACGGGAATAGCACGCAAGGCTGCTTTCGCTACGTATTCCGACAGCACACGAAACCGTGCGGTATCAAAGCCGAGGTCGGTGCCCGCGATATGTTTGAGTGCCATAACCACTTCCTCAAGTGCTGCGTTTCCCGCTCTTTCTCCGAGTCCATTGACCGTAACACTAGCATATCTTGCACCTGCTCTGACTGCCGCCAGGGTATTTGCCGTTGCCATTCCAAAATCGTTGTGGCAGTGTATCTCTATGTCAATATCTATTTCCGTCCTCAATTTGTTTATGACTTCTGATGTTTGAAATGGGTCAAGAATACCAACAGTATCGTCAAATCTCAGCCGGTTTGCACCACAATCCTGGACTAATCTGGCAAATTGCATAAGAAAATCTTCAGCGCTTCTCGAGGCATCCACAACACCAACACATACATAAAGCCCCTCTTCTTTGGCATATTCAATAACCTTTTTAGTCTCTTCAAGCACCCAGTCTTTACCCTTGTTGAGAATATATTTCAGGTGAATATCAGAAACGGGTACAGCGATAGAAACCCTTTTAACACCACATTCCGCAGACGCTTTAATATCCGGAATTGCTACGCGATTCCATGTGGATATCTCTGCCTTGAGCCCCAGCCCGATAATAGCTTTTATCGTCTCTTGCTCGTCATTACCCATAGCAGGAATACCCGCTTCTATCTCTTGAACTCCAATCGCATCGAGCATTTGAGCAATATGCAACTTCTCTTCTCGATTGAATACTACTCCTGCACTCTGTTCACCATCTCTTAGGGTTGTATCAACGATGCCTATGTTTGAATCCCCTTTACCAATCATAATCCCCTCATCCATTTCATCTCACGCAGATCGTGCACAAAATCGCTCCAGATTTAATAGTTTGGCAACACCCGCTATTGTGACACCATAGAAAACTACCGGCTTTCTTTCTGCATCCGCCATCTGGATAATTGATTCCGCGGTTCCATTAGCTATGGTAGTCCCTGTGACCAATGCCATATCACACCATTCTAAAGCCTTTTTTGTATTCTTATTACCATCCAAAATCATTACGCCAAACTTCTCCCTCCCTATGTTCTCTTTATCTATATCTAGAATCTTGAGTTCAAATCTTTTGGAGCAGTGTTCTGCAAATGCGGGTTGAAATCCAAAAAGAGCTGTTTTTGGTCTCCCGTAGTTTTCTGAAATAAATTTAATTAACTCTTCACTACAGTCCTCCGGACCATTATCCTTGCAATGAATGGTTCCATCAATTAAACCAAGATGCCTCATTACAGCATTCAAGGTGGCGATAAATATCGCCCTTCTAAAATTGTTTTTCAAGTCCATATCCAGGACATTTTGAAGTGTTCCCTCGAAATTACCGTACATATCCGTGAACGCCTGACCCAGACTGCCGTTAAACTCTGCCTGCATTAACCGCTCTTTTCCCTTCAGTAATGGGAAATCGCCCCGTTCCGGATTCCCTATGGCTTCTTCTGCACTCAATGTTTTTGCTCTTATTCTTACGTTCCCTTCTCGCAGGTTATTCTCTACCACGATTTTTCCAAATTTTTCCTTTATTTCTGCATACATCCTATCTGCTCCTGTTATTTTTGACCCACCTAAAAAAGTTTGCAAACAACCGATTCGACAATTCACGATAAATATCCGCTTTTCTCTTCAGCTCTTCTATCAAAGCCGCAGCATCTATTTCCTCTTCTGTGAGTTCATCTTTATAAACTTTGACCCACTCCGCTAGCATTTCCGGTGTTGCCTCAAGATGAAACTGGAGCCCATAAGCATTTTTAAACCGGAAAGCTTGATTAGCGCAAAGCTCCGATTCTCCCACTTTTATTGCTACTGCTGGTATCTCAAAGGTATCGCCATGCCATTCCAAAGCGGGAAACACCGGGTTGAATCCTTTAAATAGCGGGTCTTCTACGCCTCCGTCAGTCAGTTGAATCTCGAAGTTTCCGATCTCCCTTGTGTGGTTTCTTCTAACTTTTGCACCAAGTGCCTTTGCCAGCAGTTGACCGCCGAGACAGAAGCCGAGATAATGGCCTCCCATGATGACAAAGTTCTTTGTCGTCGTGTTGAGCCGCTTTAAATACGGGTAACGCTGCTCTTCATATACGTTCATTGGACCGCCAAGCACAATCAAAACATCGAAATTGTCTGGCAACTGCTCGCCCTCATACATTCTGGCTATTTCGTACTCAATCCCATTATCGTGTAGAAAGTCCTCCAGGTATCCGGGGCCTTCACATTCTATGTGTTGGACTATCTGTACTTTCATAGTTTTCTTTCTTCCTGCTCTAACTTTGCTTAAACACCCATTATTAGACTATTTGAGAAGTCAACATAGGAATTCACAAAAAATATGAAAAGTGGACGGGTGTAAAAATCTTCTCCGATCTCAAACTCGAACATCAAAATCTTATCCTTAACAGTGGTTGGCAATGTGGAATGAAATTTTAAATATTTCAATCACATTTTCTCTATCAATCCATCCTTCAGATAAATAATCCTATCAGCATATTTCTTATGCCATTCTTCATGTGAAACCATCAATATTGTTTGTCCTAAATCCTCGTTTAGCTTCCTGAATAACTCTAGAATATGCCTTGAAGATTCAGTGTCCAAATTAGCACAAGGCTCATCAGCAAAAAGTATTTTTGGTTTGTTAATTAACGCTCTTGCTATTGCTACTCTTTGCTGTTCTCCTCCTGAAAGTTCTCGTTGAAGATGATGCGCTCTCTCCCCAAGAGCTACTTTATCAAACATTTCCATACCTAAATTAATGCAATCTTTTTTCTTTTTCCCCATCATTAAAAGAGGCAAATACACATTTTCTAAAGCCGTCAATTCTCCTAAAATTGCATATTCTTGAAAAACATATCCTAATCGATTTAATCTAAATAATGTTTTTTCATTTTCAGATAATTTCAAAATATTTATCTCATCGATAAAAATTTCTCCTCCTGTTGGAGTGTCTAATAAACCTAGTTGGTGAAGCAGAGTAGATTTTCCAGAACCACTTGGACCCATTAAACCTAAAAATTCCCCGTTTTTAACTTCAAAAGAAACTCCTTTTAGAGCATGAACTTCAACTATTCCCTTATGATATATTCTTTTTAAATTTTTAACTTTTATCATTTTAACCCCATATTGCCTTTAATATACTTTCTCTTGCTGTTTTCCATGAAGGAATAAATCCTGCAATTAATGAAACAATAAGTAAACTTAGTATGCTTTGGGTTATCAGTGATGTTCCTATTACGGGTCTAATAGTACCAATAGGAAAAGAAATAGGATTTGTTGTTAGATAAGATACTAAAATCCATAATAAAATTGAGCCAATGATAATTCCTGAGAAGCAATAGAATAATGCTTGTAGAATATAAGAACGAATTATAACCCTCTGATCTATCCCAATAGCTTTTAAGATACCTATCTGTTTTCTTTTATAAATTGTATTAATGTAAATTATTACAAATATCACAACAACGGCTATTATTAAACTAACAATTGTTGAAATAAGAGTGATGATCCTAAAACTTGAAACAACAACCTCAGTTATTCCAGCAGTTTTTTCTTCCCATGTTTTAATTTTTTCCTTTATGCCAAGTTCCATAAATTTCTTTTTAAATTCTTTCTCAGTTCCAAGCTCATTGAGTTTGATAAGAATTTGTGAAGCCTGATTATTCGATCCTAAAACAGATTCCATTTCCTTCTCAGTAATAAAAGCAAAACTATCCATTCCCATTTTACTTACACTAAAAATTCCCTTAAGCCGATATTCTTTAATAACCCCGTTGCTAAAAGTTACTTCAATTTTATCTCCTACTTTTACACCACCAAGATCAGCTTCATCCCCTTCTTTGTCTTCCTCACCAGTTAAGTCAAGACCCATTATAATCTCATCAGTATCAGATTCACTTAGATATTCTCCAGAGATCATTCCTTTATGGTATTTTGTGACAACAATTTCATCTGCAGGACTTGCTGAATGAAGTGTTCCACCGATAAATTTATCTTTATGAGTAAAAGTTGCACCAACCATATAACGTGACGCAGTTCCAAGAACACCGGGCAGACGGGTTATCTTTTTTTGGAGACTATCTACATTATCAATATAAAAATCGTCTTCTTTTGGTTCAATAAGAATATTGCCATATATGTGATCTCTTGTTTGTTGCTCAATTGTTTCTGCAATACCTTCAACTATTGAAGGAAGAAATATAAGATTTACAAAAATCAGAGACATAATAGCAATAGTCAAAACAGTTGTTCCTATATTGCTTCTTTTTATAGATTTGCATGCTAAAAAAAAGGAAACTTTAAGATTCTTGAACATAGTTTAGTTACCCCTCGATTCTTTTCTTTCGTTTAAAGTAACGATGAATTCCCAGACCAAATAGAATTGCTATAATAGATACAATAACGCCTATGATTATATTTCTATTCCCCGCAAGTAAATAACTTACTACATTTTTATTATCTCTTACAATTAAATTCATCTTTTCCGTAATTGTATGATTTCCAGAATCATCTTTATAGCTAATTTGAAGATTGTAATCAAAGCTTCCACACTT
This sequence comes from Candidatus Methanophagaceae archaeon GoMg2, assembly GCA_013180585.1. Taxonomy (GTDB): domain Archaea; phylum Halobacteriota; class Syntropharchaeia; order Alkanophagales; family Methanospirareceae; genus QENJ01. The sequence continues at coordinate 32 of QBUM01000146.1, read as the reverse complement.
ATCGGGTATTAATGTAAATACTGCCGGGCTAT
>QBUM01000147.1 GCA_013180585.1 Candidatus Methanophagaceae archaeon GoMg2 | reverse complement strand
ATCGCCATTCCTTATCTTCACCTCGCTGTTATAGTTAAATAAGGGTTATACAGACGGCAATAAAAACCTTTCGTTTAAATTTCGAGTGGAATTAGAATTTCGCGATTTTTTAGAGATGATTTCGCATTTCTGTGTAGGACTAACTCAGAATGGCATAGGTGTTAGAACGAAATAAATCTTTTTGTGATATGCAGGTGGGATGCTATCTGTGGTTGTTGGGTAATTGTGGGACAGCCTCTTGAACTAATTATACTTGGATTAAGGGAGGGAAAGAGTGAGAAGCGAAAAAAGTGGAAAGCAAAAGGCATTGATATTTGCGGTTCTATTCGCAACACTGACAATCCTAAGCGTTGGATGCGTTTCCGCAGCTACAACGCATTATGTTGGTCCCGGCGAGTCTATTCAAGCCGCGGTGGATGCGGCGGACTCCGGCGACACCATCATCGTAAGGGATGGAACCTATACCGAAAATGTTGATGTGAACAAGAGTTTAGCTATTCAATCTGACAATGGATCTGCTAATTGCATCGTTCAGGCTGTAAATTCTTATGATCCTATATTTGAGGTAACTGCTAACTATGTGAACATAAGTGGTTTCACTGTGAAAGATGCCTCGTATGATGCTGGAATATATCTTTACCAAACAGACTATTGCACTATCTCTAGCAATAAAGCATCAAATAACAGTGATGGAATCCGCTTGCGTATGTCGAGTAATAACACGCTAACGAGCAACAACGCTTCAAATAATGAGGATGATGGAATTCGTCTTTGGCCTTATTCAAATAGCAATGTTATAACAGATAACACAGCAAACTCGAATAAAATGGTCGGAATCTCACTTGCGCGTGCCTCTAATAACACGCTAATCCACAACACAAATAACTTAAACGAAAGGGGTATCTACTTCTTGGATTCTTCCAACAACACAATCAGAAATAACAACTGCTCAAACAACGATTATGGTGGAATTACCCTTTCTTGTGATTCTTCCAATAATTTACTAATCAACAACACAGCAAACTCAAACAAGGAGCTTGGATTGGTTATCGGGAGGGATGCTAACAACAACACATTAAGAAACAATACAATATCAGGAAGCAAATACAACTTCCATGCTGAGGATATTCAAGATATAGACACGAGCAACACAGTAAATGGAAAGCCCATTAGATACCTCGTACATGAGAAAGACCTAATCATAGATTCAAGTTGGGATGTCGGCTATCTTGGATTAGTCAATTCAAGAAACATAACCGTGAGAGACTTGATCTTGGCCAATAACGTAGAGGGGATACTGCTGGATCATTCGAGTGACTCAAAGATAGAAAATGTCACCGTCTTGAACTGCGAGATGGGGATTGATCTCAAATCTTCTTCCGACAATACTATAACTAATAACAATGCGTTGAATAACAGCGGGGGAATTTATTTCCAGAATTCTTCTGATAATTTTATATCTAATAACAACCTATTGAACAATACTATTGGAATATACTTTTGGGATTATTCCAATAACAATACTTTAACATACAACACAGTCAATTTCAACAGTTTTTATGGAATTGGTTTTTCTGATGCCCTAAGCAACAACATCTATCTAAATAATTTCAATAACAGCAAAAATGTTCGCCCCTCAGGTCAGGTCAACACGAGTTGGAACTCTACATCAAAAATAAGCTACACTTACAGCAGCGAGCTATATACAAACTACATGGGCAACTACTGGAGCGATTATAATGGATATGATAGCGACAACGATGGAATAGGAAATTCCCCCTACAACATAGATTCGCATCAGGATTACCGTCCGCTGATGCTGCCATGGGAGAACTACTTTGCATCTTCCGTGTTTGACACTGATGTAGGCACTTACCCCAGCATAATGGGCACACATACAGGCACAATCAAACCTTCACATAACATCACTGTCAACAATTTGTATACCTACCCATGTGCCGGAACAGGCGGGCACACCGAAACTATCGGATTATACGAAAACGGGGAATTGGTAGCAAACGGTACCTGGACAGGATACCAGAGCGACTGGCATAACATAACAATTACTCCTTCTGTTATCTTGCAGGCAGGCCACACGTACAATTACACAATTGTCACCGGTTCTTATCCTCAGATATTGCATGCAGCCAGTAAAGAAATAACTGGAGGAACAATCACTTGCACTTCGTTCGTAGATACGAACGGAAAAACATATTCCGGTTGGATCCCCGCGATCAGATTAGAAGAATAAGATAGACGAGTGAAGGGTGAAAAAATCCCCTTTTCATATTGTTCTCTTTATGAAGACGCTTTAGACTGCTTTTGCTATTTTAAATTACTTGAAAGAAAAGTATATATTTGGATTACATAACTTTTAGCATGTCAGAAGTATTCTCAATTTGTATACCACCGTAGCAGAAGGATATGATGCGTCAAGTGACAGTATATTGGGCGAACTTTGTAAGAAGAGCGAGGGATGAGAAGGCGAGAGAAGAGAAGAGGAAGAATGCGATGAAAATGATGGATGAGTCAAGGAGAAAGACGCGAGGTGTGAAATTCGACTCCGCTGAAGTAGTCAGAAGTTTAAGGGATGAGAGATGAAACTGGTCCTGGATGCAAGCGTGATTGCGAAATAGTACATAGAAGAGGAGAATACGGAAAAAGCAATCGAGATATGGGATAAGTTTGCCGCGGGCAAATTTGCAATTTTAGAACCCACTTTGCTGATCTATGAGCTTGGGAATGTCTTCTGGAAACATCCAGCGAAAAGCTCCGAGGACGTTGAAAGCGATTTTAAAGCGCTCTTTGACATTGGATTAGAGTTTTTTGACGTTCGTGATCCAGGATTTTTGAAGTTTGTCTTTGAAAATGGAAGGAAGTTTGGAATAACGTTTTACGATGCAGTATATGTCACTTTAGCCATGGATGAAGATTGCAAACTAATAACTGCGGATGGACGACTTCAAAGGAAAGTGAATGGGCATATGGATGTGGAACTGTTGTAAAAAAAAAACAGACGTATTTTGTTTACCGTCGAGAGCACGCTGAGAGTAGGAACAAGTCTCGTATTTGTATAGGAAGGGTGAAAAAACCACAAGATTTTACAAGATTAACACAAGAAATGGGGCGGGGGGTCAGTGTGGAGAGATAAACTATCCGATATAATCGCCAATAGAGTACTAAAAACCGATTCGAATTATTGCTCTCTCGTGGAAATCTGTGTAATCTTGTGGTTAGCTAAACAAACACCAAGTCTCTATTCTAACTCTCTGTATCCTCCGCAACAAATAACTACAAATCTATTCCTAATTATGATCTGGTGCTTGTAATTCTAACGTTTTTCGCGTTCATTGCTAAATAATCCGCTTATCCACAACACCCTCCGGAATAATCATCTCTACACCAGTCGTAAAACTCTTTATCTTCTCTATGAACTTCTTCTTCAGTTTACCCACCAAAGCATGCTCAAGTACGTCTTCTATCAGCACCACAGGTATTATCTTCACCTTATCACGGTAACGTTCTTCAATGAGCACGTCATTAAGGTTCGCCTGAGGTATCAATACCTCTTTAACGCCCGCCTGCGCTGCTGCTTCTATCTTTTGCGTTATCCCGCCAACCGGTAACACATCCCCACGTACGGACAGAGAACCCGTCATCGCCACACTCTGGTTCACCGGGATGTTCTCTAAAGAGGATATAACCGCGGTAGCCACGGAAATGCTAGCGGAATCCCCCTCCACGCCTTCATGCGTGCCCACGAATTGAATGTGAATATCTTTCTTGGATATGTCCTTTCCTGTGAATTTCTTGAATACAGCGGAGACGTTTTGTACCGCCTCCTGCGCTATTTCCTGCAATCTACCTGTTGCAATTACCTTGCCTTCCTCACGCGATTGCGCCGGCGTAACTTCTGCGATTATTGGTAGCATCACACCGGTATCACCCATCACGGCGAGACCATTCACCCGACCTACTTCATAGCCCTCGGTCTTGAACAATTTATAATCCTTCCTCATCTCCAGATATTCATCGGCAAGTTGCTGCTCCACCGATCTCGCCATTGTCTTCGCTTTCAGCACATGTTCAGAAGTTACGTATTTCGCGCTTTCTGCATGGGCAATATCGCCTGAAACACGCACAAGCCCGCCCAAGTCCCGTAATATCAGGGTAAGATGTCCTTTTCTACCTGCTCTTCTTCTTGCTTCCCGTAATATCTCGCATATACCGCTACTGTCGAAATGAGGTATCTTTTTGTCCTTCGTCACCTCCTGTGCGATAAACCTGACAAGTTTCATCCTGTTCTCCGCTGTGTCATCCATTGTATCTTTCATGTATATCTCGTAGCCATTGCCTTTTATTCGAGAACGGAGCGCGGGGTGCATACCGCCCATGGCATCAAGATTACCCGCAGCTACCATGATGAAATCACAGGGCACAGGGTCTGTCTTCACCATAGCGCCAGAACTTCGCTCGGATTGCCCCGTTATTGCATATTCCTTCTCCTGCATCGCGGTGAGCAGGTTTTGCTGCGCTTCTATCCGTAACGTGTTTATCTCGTCAATAAAGAGAACGCCTTTATGCGCTTTGTGAATAGCGCCCGCTTCCACTCTTTCGTGTGCCGACGTCTCTAACCCACCTGACTGGTATGGGTCATGCCGGACATCACCGAGTAGAGCACCGGAATGTGCTCCCGTCGCATCTATGAATGACGCGGTCTCACGTCCGTGATTGGAAACCAGCAACTTCGGAATCATCGCTTCTTCTTTTGGCATCATCCACCGGAACGCAATAAGCAACACAGCGGCGGCGATTATTGAATAGAAAATGACCTCAACCTGCCCCGTTTGTATCGAGTAAATCAAGCCCATACCCATGATGAGGAAGAAAGCGAACATAAGAAATGTATTCCGCATCTGAACCCGCTTCCGCACCTCCACCTTCTGTGCATCCACTATCTCTTTACCTTTGCCACAAGGCACCACCCTTATCTTTGGGGTGTTCTTATCATCAGCATTGGGATACACAAGGATATCCTGTAATTCTTCCTTAGGCAGCAGTTCCGCCATGCTACTTGCGAGCATTGACTTACCGGTGCCGGGCGTACCTATCAGCATCACGTGCCTTCGCTGCTTAGAAGCCTTTTTTATCACTTCCACACCGTGCTCCTGCCCCAGCACCTGGTCTATAAGCAACTTTGGAACTTCTATTTCCTCTGTTGTTTTTACATTTATACCAGCCAAGAGGTTAGCTTCTACATCCCATTCATCCTCTTTGCTATTCTTATCCTCAGCGTTTCCCGATTCTACCATCATCCACCTCTTTATCTTTTTTATCTCCCTATCAACATAACCTAACATCTGTATAGGTTAAATAAATTATCCATATCGCTACTTTATTTATACTTCTCTTTTGTTCTCTCTCTGATTACCTTACCCACTATCCTCATCTCTTCTGAAGATAAAGGTTTGGGAGCAGAAGTTAGCTCATTCTCGTAGATTCGCACTGCTAACTCACGGAACAGCGCGGCAATCTCGCTATCGGGGGCATATTCTATCACGGTATTACCATCAATCTCAGCTTCTGCAATCTGATGTGCGTTCGGTACGTGCCCGATAACCTGCGAACCTACCTTCTCGGCGAAATCACGAACCACATCTTCTTCATCCAGCATACCTCTAACGTTATAGACGATACCGCCCAATAGCGACCCACCTTTATTTGCGAACTCGCTGATACCCCGACAGATATTGTTAGCAGCGTAAATGGCGAGATAATCCGCAGATGTTACTATATATACGGCATCAGCCAAACCCTTCCGCAAAGGCATTGCGAAACCGCCGCATACTACATCCCCTGGCACATCGTATATCACAACGTCTGGTTTTAGTCGTTCAAAGGCATTTAATCTCTTGAGCAGGTCTATTGCAACAATGACGCCTCTACCCGCGCATCCGAAACCCGGTTTTGGGCCCCCGCACTCGGCGCAATACACACCACCATAACCCTTATAGATGACCTCATCGAGTTCGATAATGTTCCCCGCTACCAACTCGTCAAGACCCACACTCTCAATTCCTTTATCTCTTGATACTTCAAGAATGGTTGGTATCTCCACATTGCCGCGCAGGTTCATCGTGCAGTCGTGTTTCGGGTCACAGCCTATCATCAGCACAGATAGCCCACGCTCCGCTAATGCCGCTGCAACATTCGAACTCACCGTGGATTTTCCGACACCACCTTTACCATAAAACGCTATTTGCCTCATTCATCATCTCCGCTCTTCGCCACAAATCATAATTTCGTGAATAATAATATAAAAGCTTACTCAAGATTAATATCCGGAAAATGTAGCGCGATTTCACGTTTCGCTGATTCTTCGGAATCCGAAGCGTGTATTAGGTTTCTTCGCATGTCTATGCCATAGTCTGATCTTATAGTTCCGGGTTTCGCAAGTTTTGGATCCGTAGCCCCTACCATTTCTCTCGCCACTGCTATCGCGTCCCCGCCCTTGATTACCGCTAAAACTACTGGACCGGATGTAGTGTAGGAAACAAGGTCATCAAAAAAGTCCTTACCTCTATGCTCCTCATAGTGCCGCTTCGTCAACTCCCTGCTCACCATTGTGTGTTTCAACGCTATAAACCTAAAGCCTCTCCGCTCGAATCGCCCTATTATTTCTCCTAAGAGACCTCGTTCTATACCTCCTGGCTTTAGCACTAAGAATGTGCGCTCTATTTTCGTCATTTCGTATGTCCTATATCATCCCTGATTATAAAACATCAAGTGGTTCAGCATAAACATATCATTTGATATATGCTCATGCTCTGGAGTTGTGATATCAAGTTCGTCACCACGAGGAACCTATTAGCAAGGAAAAAGGTATTTGTATAGCGGGGGTAAAAACCACTAGATTTACACAATATTTTTTGGTTACCCCGGAACAAAAGAGCCAATAAAGTACTTAAGCCTTCTCGTTGTATATAACGTATAACTTCTACCATATTTGTATAGCCAAATAAAAAAACCACGAGATTTCACAAGATTAACACAAGAAATTTGGGTTAATAACTGATAAAGCAGTTAATAAAACACTTAAACTTGGTT
>QBUM01000148.1 GCA_013180585.1 Candidatus Methanophagaceae archaeon GoMg2 | reverse complement strand
TGATGTGTCTTGGCCGGGCTGCGTTCGGAGCGGGTTATACCAAACCAAACGCCAGGTTACAGGTGCCCGTACCGGAGGTCAAAGCGTTCTGTGCGATCGCGTATTGCAATATCCACGGTGTGTGGCAAAACTGTATAGAAATGTAATAGGAGGAAGATGAAAAAATGGAAGAAGAAGTAGGTATGCCCCTGATTGGGGAAAAATTCCCGGATATGGAAGTACAAACGACACATGGAAGGAAGAAACTGCCAGAAGAGTACAAGGGCAAATGGTTTGTCCTGTTCAGTCATCCAGCGGATTTTACACCGGTGTGCACGACCGAGTTCGTGGCTTTTCAAAGACGATTTGAGGCGTTTAAGGAACTCGACTGCGAGCTGATCGGATTGAGCATTGACCAGGTGTTCAGCCACATAAAATGGGTTGAATGGATAAAGGATAATCTGGACGTGGAGATAAAGTTTCCTGTTATCGCAGACGACACCGGTCGAGTTGCCAGGATGTTGGGGCTTATACATCCCAACAAGGGCACGAATACGGTTAGGGCGGTATTTGCTGTTGACCCGCAGGGAATAATGAGAGCTATGATTTATTATCCGCAGGAACTCGGTAGGAATATGGATGAAATATTGAGAATGGTCCGTGGGCTTAAAACCAATGATGAATACGGCGTTGCGATACCTGCAAATTGGCCAAACAACGAGTTGATAGGAGATGAGGTTATAATACCACCGGCATCGGATGAGCAAACCGCTAAGGAACGAGTCAAGCAATACGAATGCTATGACTGGTGGTTCTGTCATAAGAAGCTATAAAAAGGTAGATAATATGCTAAGCGAAAAGATGCAGGAAGCGCTGAATACTCAACTTAACAAGGAGATGTATTCAGCGTATCTGTATATGGCGATGTCTGCATATAGCACGTACACCGGACTAAAAGGATTTGCCAACTGGTTCATGGTGCAGTATCATGAGGAGATGCTGCACGCGATGAAAATCTACGGCTATATCAACGATCAGAGCGGCCGGGTAAAGTTAGCAGCGATTGAGCAGCCTGCGACAGAGTTCGAGTCGCCATTAGATATGTTTGAGAAGACTCTGGCGCACGAGAAGTTCATTACGAAGAGCATCAATGAGCTTGTGAACCTTGCAATCGCGGAGAAGGACCACGCTACGACTATCTTCTTGCAATGGTACGTTACTGAACAGATAGAAGAGGAAGGTAACGATAATGAAATCATTGCCAGGTTGAAACTCGTGGGAGAAGACGGTAATGGTTTGCTCATGGTAGATAAAGAGCTGGCAGCACGTGTATTTACGCCACCTGCGGCATCTGTGGAGGGCTGAGAGCAAGGAGATGATCAAGAAGGTAGCTATCTTTGCATTCAACGGAGAACCAATGTGTTTTGCACATACGCTGTTGAACACTTTAGACATGAAGAATAAGGAATACGATGTGAAATTGATAATAGAAGGCACGGCTACGAAGCAGGTGAAAGAACTCGCAGACCCCAAAAAGCCGTTCGCAAATATGTATGCAGCAGTAAAAGAAGCGGGATTAATTGATTGCGTCTGTAAAGCATGCTCTACTCAGACTGGCGCGTTAGAAAGTGCAGAGGAGCAAGGGCTGCCGATATGCGGTGAGATGTCAGGACACCCAAGCTTATCCCGATATATAGAGGCGGGGTATGAGGTGATGGTATTCTAAACTATACCGGAGGTGACATGAAGAAAATGGCAAAAGCAATAGTAATTTATGAAACAGCCTATGGATATACGGAAACGATGGCAAAAGCAATCGAAGCAGGTCTGAAAGAGGTAGGAGTGGACGTGGAATTGAAAAAGGTTATGAGTACAGAGGTGGAAGACCTCAAAGATGTGGATGCCGTAGTCCTTGGTTGCCCAACGTACCATCATGATATGATTACCACGATGAAGACATTCCTATTCAAGATGAAGAAAGCGGACTTGAAAGGAAAAGTCGGAGCGGCATTTGGCGCTTATGGCTGGAGTGGTGAATCAGTAGAGATGATGAGCGATACGATGAAGCATATCTTCGAGATGGACATGATAGAACAGGACTTGAGGATGAAAGGCACGGAAGTAGTTACAGGCGAAGAGGAGTGCAAAGAATTCGGGAAGAAGATTGCGGGGAGGCTAAAATAAATGTTTATTTACCGCTGAGAACATGGAGACCGCAGAGGTAATAAATAAAGCTCTTTGCGTGCTCAGCGGTAAACCAACTTAATAGGAGGAAGATGAAAAATGGCAAAAGCAATAATAATATATGAAACCCGTTCGGGCAATACAGAGATGATGGCAAAAGCAATCGAAACGGGTTTAAAGAAAGCGGGTGTTGAAGTCGAACTGAAAAAGGGTGCACGTGCAAATGCGGATGACATAAAAGACGTTGATGCCGTAGTTCTCGGCTCTCCAACGTATGTTCGTGCTCTGATAGCAGCGATGAAGACCTTTCTCTTCGAGATGGATAAAGTGGACTTGAAGGGCAAGGTTGGTGCGGCATTCGGGTCTTACGGCTGGAGCGGCGAGTCCGTTGAGATACTGACAGAAACGATGAAGAATCTCGCGGAGATGGACGTGATAGAGCAGGGACTGAAAGTAAAACGCAGGCCAACCGAAAAGGGTTTGGAAGAATGTAGGGAGTTCGGTAAGAAGATTGCGGAGAAGATAAAATAGTAGGAGTTGCATATCTCATATAAAAACCACGAGATTTCACAAGATTAACACAAGAAATTGGGGTAATAGGGAATAGAATAACCAATGGAATAGCGAAACCAGAACCCAAATATATCTCTCTCGTGAAAATCTGTGTAATCTTGTGGTCTAACTAAAAATAGAAAGGAGGAAAAAGAAAAATGGCAAAATGGAAATGTACTGTATGTGAGTATATCTACGACGAAGAGGAAGAGGGGACGGCCTTTGGAGATTTACCAGATGATTGGCTATGTCCAGCTTGTGGTGTAGGTAAAGAGGCATTTGAAAAGGTGGACTAAAATGAGTCTTAGAAGAGAACTGAAACCGCATATTTATTCGGTTGGTGCAGTTGACTGGGATAGAAGGTTATTTGACGAACTAATCCCGCTACCCGATGGAACAAGCTATAACTCTTACTTGATACAAGGAAGCGAAAAGACGGCACTGATAGACACCGTGGACCCGGCCATGACAGATGTGCTAATAAGAAATCTTGAAGAACTGGGAATTAAAGATATAGATTACCTAATTGCCAATCACGCCGAGCAAGACCATTCGGGATCAATACCACAGATACTTGAGTTATACCCCAGCGCTAAGGTGGTCTGCACACCGAAATGTAAGGATTTGCTTATGGATTCGCTTTTAATACACCAGGATAAATTCATAACCGTGGAGGATGGCAAGACGCTGTCATTGGGCGACAAAACATTGGAGTTCATCCACGCACCGTGGGTGCACTGGCCAGAGACGATGCTGACGTATCTAAAAGAAGACGGCGTGATTTTTACTTGCGATTTCCTCGGCTCGCATCTTGCAACCAGCGACATGTTTGTGACCGACGAGGTAACGGTCTACGAGGCAGCCAAGCGGTACTACGCAGAGATAATGATGCCTTTCCGGCCAATTATCAGGAAAAACTTGGCGCGGCTAAACGATTTGGCGATAGACACAATAGCACCGAGTCATGGTCCAGCGCATAATAAGCCGGACTTTATCCTCAATGCTTACGGGGATTGGGCTTCTGACGAGGTGAAGAATGAGGTAGTTATACCTTATATCTCAATGCACGGCAGCACGAAGAAGATGGTAGATTACTTCACAGAGGCTTTGATTGAACGAGGCATAACGGTAAAGCAGTTCAATCTGTCAGAACCCGATATAGGTAAATTAGCGATGGCTTTGGTAGATGCAGCTACTGTTGTAATCGGATCTCCAACCGTTCTGGTCGGCCCGCATCCGAAAGTCGTTTATGCTGCTTGTCTCGCAAACGCCTTGAGACCAAAAGTAAGATTCGCATCTATCATCGGGTCTTACGGTTGGGGTAGCAGAATGGTGGAGCAACTTACGGGTATGATGCCAAACTTAAAGGTAGAACTGCTGGAGCCCGTTGTTGTTAAAGGAGTTCCAGGCGAAGAGGAGTTCAAAGCTCTGGATCGGTTAGCCGATGAAATCGTGAATAAGCATAAGGAGCTGGGTATAATCAGGGAATAGGAAAAAATAGCAAATCATAAAAAGACACGGCGATAATAAAAAACAGTGTGATTAAACATGAGCCTAATACAAGATTTATTAAAGCAGTCGGGATACTCGGAGAGAGCCATTGAGTACTATCTGAACAAAGTGAACGTCGGAGAGCTAAGCGAGCCAGATGCCCATGCGATATATACCGGACCCTGTGGCGATACTATGGAGATTTTTTTGAATGTAGAAGACGGCGTGATAAAAGAAGCGAAGTTCCAGGCGATAGGCTGTGCCGGTGCTTTTTCGTCTGGCTCTGCCCTTACAGAAATGATCATCGGAATGACATTAGAAGAGGCAGAGGAGATAGATGAAGATAAAATTATAGAATATCTGGGTGGTATTCCAATGCAGAAGGTACATTGCACTTGTTTATCTAAAAGGACAATGCAAAAGGCAATTAAGGATTATAAAGAAAAGGGGTGATATAAAAATGGAAGAGAAAGAAAAGAAGAAAGACCTGTTGGATAAAGGCGCAATTGTCCAGCGGGATTATGAAACGTATGCGATTGCGCCGCAGATGCCGGGCGGAATTTGCGAACCCGCCACGTTAAGGAAAATAGCAGATGTCGCTGAGAAATACAATGCTGCAGCGTTAAAATTAACATCAGCACAACGAATAGCAATTGTGGGTTTAGCGGAAAGCGATATAGACGCTGCCTGGCGTGACCTTGATATGCCACCGGCTGCTGCTATCGGGTTATGTGTCAGAAGCGTAAAAATCTGTCCGGGTACTACGTTCTGTAAAAGGGGCAAGCAAGATTCTGTGAAATTGGGTCTGGAATTTGATAAGAGGTATCATGGAATGGAACTGCCATCAAAGTTCAAAATCGGCGTTTCCGGTTGTAGTAATAGCTGTGCGGAGTCATGGATAAAGGATCTGGGCTTCATCGGTATGCCAAAGGGCTGGAAGATAGTGATCGGTGGTTCTGCGGGTGCAGCACCAGCGATTGCAGAGGTTCTATCGGAGAATTTGAACGATGACGAGGCTATGGCTCTTGCTGACCGAGTTATCAATTACTACAAGAACTGCGACACAAAAAAGCGATTGGGTCGGTATATTAAAGAAACCGGGCTGGATGAATTCAAGAAAGAGGTATTATAAACTCATATATCGGGAGAAGAAAACGTATGAGCGAAGTAGCAGCAAGGGTTGGAATGGTAGTACAGCCTGCAGAGAGTGAAGAGGGGTGTACATTACCCACCGCCAAAGTAGAAGGCAAGGACGTACCCTGGGATCCTGCACAGCTAAGGAAGATTAGTGAACACCCTTGTTTCAGTGAAAACGCCTGTCATTTCTTCGGCAGAGTGCATCTCGCGGTGGCACCGAAGTGTAACATCCAGTGTAATTACTGTGTACGGAAATTCGATTGCGTGAATGAGTCCCGACCCGGAGTGACGAGCAAGGTGCTAACGCCACAGGAAGCGTTGGAACGGGTAAAGGAAGTAATGGCGAAGGTACAATACATAAAAGTTGTGGCTGTTGCGGGACCCGGCGAGCCGCTGTTCAACGAAGAGACGTTCGAAACGTTCCGACTAGTGAAAGATGAGTTCCCACACCTGATGCGCTGTCTGAGCACGAACGGGCTTCTTTTGTCAGAGCGAATTGATGACATAGAAGAGTTGGACATCGGAACTGTAACCGTTACACTGAATACCATAGACCCTGCTATTGGTAAGGACATTTACAGTTTTGTCAATTATCACGGCAAAAGATATACGGGTGAAGAAGGAGCGGAGATACTGCTGAAGAACCAGTTAGAAGGCATTCGCGAGGCGGTGAAACGTAAGATACTGATAAAGGTGAATACTGTGCTTATACCTACGGTGAATGATGAGCATATCGTTGAGGTAGCGAAGGAGATAAGTAAGCTGGGGGTTTATATGCACAATATTATTCCGCTTATCCCGCAGTTCAAGTTCGCTCATATTAAACCACCGACACCGAAGGAGAAGGAGGCAATTCAGGATAAATGCCGCAAGTACGTGAAAGAGATGACACACTGCCGGCATTGTCGTGCTGATGCTATCGGGCTGCTGGGAAAGGATATTCAAGGGCAGATGTTTGCTGAACAAAAAAAGAATTAAAGGTGCCGCCTAATTGGCGGTTTCCATCACTATTTAGGGCTATGGTCTTCCATAAAGTCACGAGATAATTGTTTGGCAATGTATAGCTTCTTCACACATGCAAGCTTTACCCCGGGCCCCTTCGAGTCCTCATCTTGGTCTTCCGCAGTCATGTTCGCTAATATTGTCTGAACTTTGGCGTTTATATTGTTTTCGTATAAAAGGATGTGTAAATATTCATTACAAAGCCGAAGATGCCTTATCTCCCGATAAGGGCTGTGTGGGGGGGTATCTCGATTTTTCCTGTTCTTTGCATGGTTCAACCTCGTTAAATCACACGATGCACTAAAACTTGAAATTGCGGTTGGTTAACGGCGTTGGAAACAAAGAACACCTGCAATGGCTGCTAACTTCACGGACTGCGTCTGGACATTAGAAGAGTTGTTCAGGCTCAAACTTCATCCGTAGCAGGTGAATATCTGGAATATGTAGAGGTGCGATAGGTCTGTTTAACGTAAGCTCTATTATCTTTCAATCCGTTTGTCAGAGCATACATGTGCATTTTATATTGTTCATGTGGCTATAAAATTAGCGTAGCAGAATCAGTTACATCGTCTCTTTTAAGTCGATAAAAGGGGGGACACGACCAGATTTTTGACGTTGAATTATATTTGAGCCAGAAATACGCGTTGAAAAGGCGGTTATATCCCATATACGATAAAACGATTTGATACTTCTAATTTGGTTTTACAACGTTTTAGTCACGCTGATTTTCCCACAAAGAACACACCGGATCCTCACCCAGATAATCACCCGAAGTAGCATACGCCCTAGACCTGCATCCGCCACAGATTTGCTTATATTTGCACGTTCCACAGTGTCCTTTCA
>QBUM01000149.1 GCA_013180585.1 Candidatus Methanophagaceae archaeon GoMg2 | reverse complement strand
ACCACAGATTACACAGATTTTCACGAGAAGATAATACTCTGGATCCTGCTTAAGTGCACTATTGGTTTTTTTTATCCCATGTTAACTCCAAAATCTTGTGCTAATCTCGTGAAATCTCGTGGTTTTACCCCTGCTATACAAATACGATTAAAGTACTAAAAAAGGTTAAAGGAAATACCCGGACACCCGTATGTTTCCACTGGAACTTGCATTTTTGGTTACCTGTACCTCGTTATTTTCAAACTGGTATAAACAGGTCCGACTTTTGCAATCGTTTACCGTTCACAAAAATCCCACTTATGTAAAACATTAGAAAAGAGATGAACATCAAATCATTCTGGAAACACCTCTTTGAACATACCCCGATAAATCAAAAGTTTTTGCAAAAACATGAGCAAGAAAGCATAATACCCAACTAAAATTAATTATTGCGACAGATAAACGCTGATTAGCGCAGAAGAAATTAAATCCGTGTAAATTCGTGTAAATCAGTGTCTTAAATAGGTAGAAGTTATAGTTATATACAACAAGATATGCGCTATAGCTATCCATACCGGCTGTTGAGTGCCTAAAAACTTATTTACCTAAAACTTATATGAAGCTATTGTGAGAAACATTCGTAGCACCATGACAAAAATACAGATACCCTACGGCTCGGAACAAATAGAGTTGAACATAGAAGGTAAACTGCTAATCCTCGATAGTAGCAGCAGAAGCAATATAGGCAATAAAAAATATGACGTGATAAGACATGCTCTTCAAAACCCTATCGGGACAAAAAAGCTTCGCGAGATAGTGGCCACCAAAAAAGCAGCAAAAATCGTTGTTGTTATTGACGACCATACACGAAACGCACCGACGGAGAAAATGCTTGACGCCCTGACAGAGGAATTAGGAGATGTGCTTAATATCACACTGCTCGTAGCTTGTGGCACCCATGAGGGACCTACAGAGGAAGATTTAAGGAGGATGCTCGGTAAATGCTTTTCTCGGTTTGATATAAAAATACATAATTGCGATGCGAAAGATTTGGTTTATTTGGGTACGACAAGTAGAGGGATGCCCATAAGCATAAACAAGAACTACGTAGAGGCTGATATAAAAATATTGACCGGGGACATAACTCTACACTACTACGCAGGGTTCGGTGGCGGAAGGAAGAGCATACTTCCGGGGATATCATCGCGAGATGCTATAAAAAGAAACCATGCGCTTTTAGTTGATAAACATGCAAGAACCGCAAACTTAGATAATAACCCTGTGCATCTGGACATGTGCGAAGCTGGCTCTTTCGTACCCCCGGATTTCGTAATAAATACAATTTCCGATAATAATGGTAATCTGGTGGGTGCCTACGCAGGCGAGATGCATACAGTGTTTCTTAAGGGAGTTGAAGTTGCAAAGGATTTGTTCTGCATAGAAAATAACGATTTGTTCGACATATTGGTGGTAAGTGCAGGGGGTTTTCCAAAAGATAGAAACCTGTATCAGGCATCAAAAGCAGTTGAGAATTGCTATCGTGCTTTGGTCCCGGGGGGTAAGTTTATTCTCATTGCGGAATGTAGGGAAGGCATTGGTGACACATATTTCGAAGAATGGATGAACAAATATGCAAGCTACGAAGCAGCGGCAGCCGCAATCAAGACAAGTTTTGTGCTTGGGGGACATAAAGCGTACTATATGCGAAAAACGATGAATAGAGTCCGGTTGTCTATTGTCGCAGATATTGATAGCAACACGCTAACGAAATGGGGGATAAACGGTTATAAATCCGTTGCGGATGCAGTGGAGAGTGAGATAGGACAGAGTGTAACTAGTGGGACAGAAGATGCTCCAAAAGATAATATTAAAATAGGTATATTAAGAAATGGTTTAGATACTTTATTAATTAAAAGTTAAATTAGTAAAAGGAGAAGTGATAGGTGAATAAGAATGACAAATTTTGCGAAACAGAAGAGGATAGCAGCTCAGGTAATGAAAGTAGGAAAGGGTCGGGTATGGATAGACCCGGAAGCTACTGAAGATGTCATGGGTGCTATAACGCGAGAGGATATCCGCGGTTTAATTGAAGATGGGATAATAAAGAAGAAGAATAAGATAGGTGTGAGCAGAGGACGAGCTAGAGAGTTAGCAATGAAAAAAGCACTTGGACGCCGAAAGGGGCATGGATCAAGGAAAGGCGCAAAAGGTGCGAGAGGCGGTAAGAAGCGCAGGTGGATAACAAAAATAAGAGCGTTACGGCGTAGATTAAAAGAGCTTAGGAATGATGGTTCAGTAGATAAAACCATATATCATAAGTTATACATGAAGGCGAAAGGTGGAGAAATAAGAAATATTTCACATTTAAATGATATTGTAGACAACTTATAATAAAGAGGCAATGTAGAATGACAAAAAGAACAAGTGCAAGCGGTCCAACATATCGCGTTCCTTTCAGAAGGCGGCGAGAAGGTAAGACGGATTATCGTAAGAGGTTACGGTTTTTGTTTAGCAGGAAACCTCGTGTAGTAGTAAGAAGAAGCAATAAATACGTAAAAATGCAGTTGGTTTTGACTGATATGGCCATTGATAAAACTTTTGTATCTGTAATCTCATCAGAGCTGAATCGGTATGGATATAAAGGAGGAAAGAGCAACCTACCAGCGGCGTATCTTACAGGATTATTGTTTGGTGAAAAAGCAAAGAAGGCAGGGTTTGATGAAGGAATACTTGATATTGGACTGCTAACACCAGTTCATGGGTCTAATGTATATGCAGCGCTTAAAGGTGTGATTGATTCAGGTATGGAAGTCCCTCATGACAGTGTTGTTTTTCCATCTGATGAACGTATTAGAGGAGAACATATTGCAGCGTTCTTGAACGATACAACTATAACAGACAATTTTGAGATGGTAAAGGAGAATATAAAGGCAGGTAAGGCAGTAGATAGAGAGGAAACTAACGAAACATGACTAAAGCAGCAGGGTGGAAGAGAGAAGAAGAAGTATGGGTACCATCAACAAAATTGGGTAAGTTGGTGCAGAGTGGAGAACTAAAAACGATAGAAGAAGTTCTTAGTTCAAGATATCCATTAAAAGAGTTTCAAATTGTAGAAGCTGTTATTCCAGACCTCGTAGAAGAGGTTCTGGATATAAACATGGTGCAGCGGATGACAGATTCGGGCCGTCGAATAAAGTTCCGGGTATGTGTGATTGTAGGTAACAAAGACGGATACCTTGGCATAGGCACGGGCAAAGATGCTCTTGTTCGTAACGGCATAACAAAAGCGATAAGGGCTGCTGAACTGAACCTAACGTACATAGACCGAGGTTGTGGCTCCTGGGAATGCAATTGTGATGAGATGCATTCTGTGCCTTTTGCAGTGACAGGTAAATCAGGCGGGGTTTCTATAACTTTTAAACCAGCGCCGAAAGGTCTGGGTCTTGCTGCTGGCGACACACCAAAGAAAATTCTAGAGTTTGCAGGTATTAAAGATATCTGGACAAAGACAAAAGGAAAAACACGAACTACATTAAATCTTTCTATGGCTACTTTTAACGCTTTGAGAGCGACTTCTACGATAAAGACAATGTCATAAAGGTGATTTTTATGTATGCAATAATAAAGCTGAGGGGGATTGTAGGATTAAGACCAGAGATAAAACATACGTTAGGGCTGCTTCGGTTGCATAAGGTCAATCACTGTGCGGTAGTGGAAGAGAATGCGTATTACCGAGGGATGATAACAGTAGTAAATGCTTATGTAGGCTGGGGTGAGGTTTCTGAAGAGGAACTTGAGGAGTTGTTAACAACGAGAGGAAGATTAGAGGGAGGTAAGAGATTGACAGAGGGATATATACAGGAACAGACACCTTACGGCACGATAAAAGAGTTGGCTCATGCGTTGTATTCGGGTGAAGTTGCAATGAAGGATTTGAGGGAATATAAAATAAAACCGTTATTCAGGTTGCATCCACCAAGAAAAGGGCATAAAGGTATAAAACTGGCTGTTAAACAAGGTGGCGAGCTTGGTTATCACGGCGAGAAAATAAATGAGTTGTTGCATAAGATGCGGTGATGAACCCAGCAATGAATTGCGTGGCATCTGGGAGGATAGAGGTCGTGCGGGCGCATTTGATGATGAAAGCGCGAATTTTGCTTATCTCGATATTTATGAAGTGCGAAGCATTCTAGCAAACAAACTGAGCCATAAACAGCGTGTTATGTAAAGTTTTGGCACTAGCATTGCTCACTCTGACCAATACAAGTCCTTATCAGTAGCTCAAGTTCTTTAGTTTGGTAATCGAACTCAGCCACAACCCTTTTCAGGTTATCGGGTAACTTCCTGTACCCCCATAAGCACCTCCTTTTCGTCTCTTCCACACCATTTCGGATGAAGTAATAGGGCAGATTTACATGGAAAAACGAGATGCTGTCGGCATCTCTTAAAATATCAACGCGTCTCGTGCCTCCTGTTTCATGATGGCAGACCAGAAAAACGATATCGTCTGCTAATTTTTTACTTATGTTGCACTCTTTCATTATTTCTGCCATGATCTTAGCACTATTTAAAGCATGGGCTTCTTTAAACTCATCGTAATCTTTATAATCTTCGCGCCTTACTTTCCGTTCCGCAATGGCTCTTTCTATATCATGACCTAAAGCAGCAATTTTTAAGGCATCATCAGCATCAGGTTTTAATTTAAGCAGCCACTCCAGAGTATTTTTCGAGTGTATTGGGTCTTCAGGAACTTGAGATTTTTTAACAATCTCCTCCATCTTCTTCTTTACACAATCAATATCATCCATTTTTATATAAAACCACTATTCTCCTGATATTTTCTGCATTCATCAAAAGAGCGATTGTAACAAGGATTAAAAGAGGTTGATTTATTAAAGCTCCGAGAAATATGATAAATATCCTAACATCACGCCCCATCCGGAAATAGTACTTTTCTTGCCCAAGTTTCCTCTTCATCAAACCGTCATATTTGTCGGCGGTATAACTATTCATGAACGCGCCTATGATTGCCAGAAAACCTATGAAGAGGACCGGAAAATTCATATCTGTAAAATAAGCATAATAAGTCAGACCAAAAAGAAGAAAAGCATCAGCATAGCGGTCTAAGACAGCGTCAAACCATCCCCCAAATTCTGTAACCTGGAATTTTAACCTTGCTATTTCTCCGTCACAGCCATCGATAATAGATGCTACTTGTGCCAGTATTGCTCCAATAACTAAATTAATATACCCCCCGAAAAAGAACAAAAAAGCTCCCAGCATAGCAAGGATAAAGGAAAAGAAAGAAACATAGTTTGGAGTAATATCTATTCTTAAAAGATACCGTGTAATCCTAGTTGATATAGGTCTGTTTAAGTATCTTGATATAGGCCCATCAGAGGTCTTTTTTAAGGTAGCTAAAAGCGTTTTTTCCGCTTTTTTAAATGTCTGCTCGTCATCCACATCAATCCAGTAATCATCTTTAATATCAAAAGTCTTAGCCTTTCCCTTGCCAGCCAGCACCCTTATCCCCCCTGAAAGGGTGCTGTCGTCATTATGTGAACTTTCTTTGATAGCACTGAATATTGCAGGCGAACAAAGAAAAATTCCAGTATCATAAGCGTTGTATTTCTTGATATTCTTTCCTATATCAAAAATCCTGTTGTCTTCGACAAGAACTCTGGTGACGTCATCAACATCAACAAGCCTATTGGTTTCGATATTATAATCTACAGCCAGCATAACCTCGTCATCGGCTATTCTTTCATTCTTCAGTCTTACCAGTATAGATTCATCAAAGATATGATCCCCCATCAACAGAATGAATTTTTCATCCAATAGTTTTTTTGCCTTGAGGACAGATATGCCGTTTCCTTTTTCCCATTCTTCATTTGTGATATGGGTTATATTTATATTTTGGCTCTGGCTAAATCTGTCAAGATATTGCCGTACTTTCTCACCGTTGTATCCTGTTACTACATAGAAATCAGAAAGACCACTCTTCTTTGCGGTTAATATCACCCGTTCGATGAGGGATAATCCCAGGAGAGGAATTAGGGGCTTTGAATCGCCCCTGCTTGATATTCTGCTTCCCCGTCCAGCAGCGATGATCAGGCACTTCATCAGCTTAATCTGCCCGCTTTCCAGCAATAAATTCCTCAGTCATCCTGTATGCCTCATCATCAGTGAACTGCTGCGGGGGATGTTTCATGAAGTATGCAGAGGGAGAATACAGAATCCCTCCTATACCTCGATCCAGAGCCAGTTTACAACACCTGATCGCATCTATCACCACTCCTGCAGAGTTCGGAGAATCTTCGACCGAAAGCCGCAATTCGAGGTTCATGGGAACGCCGCCGAAAAGTTTGCCCTCCATCCGGATGAAACAGACTTTGTTGTCCTTCTGCCATGCCACCCAATCGCTGGGTCCGATATGGATATTTTCGGCATCAAGCTTTTCATTAAGTACCGCCTGCACCGCCTCGGTTTTTGAAGTCTTTTTTGAGGCGAGTCTGCTTCTGTCGAGCATGTTGAGGAAATCGGTATTGCCCCCTGTATTCAACTGGTAAGTTCTTTCTAACTTTACCCCTCTTTTCTTAAACAAATCAGCTAAGGTTCTGTGAGTGATGGTAGCACCAAGCTGGGCTTTTATATCATCACCTATTATCGGTATGCCTTTTTCTTTAAATCTTTCCGCCCACTCAGGATTGCTTGCTATAAAAACAGGCATATTGTTTATAAATGCTACACCAGCATCAAGAGCGCACTCAGCATAGAACCTTGTGCCTTCTTCAGAACCCACCGGAGGATAATT
The DNA here is from genome assembly GCA_013180585.1 of Candidatus Methanophagaceae archaeon GoMg2. Lineage (GTDB taxonomy): Archaea > Halobacteriota > Syntropharchaeia > Alkanophagales > Methanospirareceae > QENJ01. Next base: position 613 of record QBUM01000149.1, on the reverse strand, counting down.
TAAAAGTATCTCAGCCCCTGATTCTTTTAACACATTGATCACGTCTTCTTTGGATGCTTCCTTTTCATCACTTAGAACGAATGTATATTTTTCGTCATAATTTTTCATATGATTCGAAAAGCCATCCAGTATCTTGCCCATCCGCACTTTCACATTTGCTTTAGGTACATTGGTGCAAAACACTGTCGTGCAGTTTGGAAGTTCAAAGATCGCCTCAGACACATCCTTTCCGACTTTTCTTTTATCAATGTCAAATGCAGCTACCACTTCAATATCATAGGGCTTGTAACCACCGATCTCCCAGTGCATCAAGCCGATAGCCTCTTTGGTATTTTTAGTTCTATAGTACTCAATACCTTGAAGTAATGAACTTGCGCAGTTACCAATTCCTACAATCCCTATTTTGATTTTGTTCATAAGCAATTATCTCCTGTTTATTCTAATGCCAGAGTTACATATAAACGCTGTATATCCGAATTTACTTCGTATATCCCGCCTATTCAGTGTTATATCCGAACCTGTTCCGTCTACATCCTTACGGACGAACAGCAAGCATCACCTATGCTCATCATTCTTTTCCTGTATTAAGTTATCCAACCCACCCCAAAAACCC
>QBUM01000150.1 GCA_013180585.1 Candidatus Methanophagaceae archaeon GoMg2 | reverse complement strand
GACCGCAGCTTTATGTGCTTCGCTTCCCTTGCCGCCTAAATAACCATCCTCTATCATCTTCTTCGCATTGTCCCAGGCAGCGCCGCCATTCGACATCATCAGCGCGAGCACCAATCCAGAGATAATCACACCGATTAACAACCCACCAAGTGCAATCGCGCCAAGTATAATACCCACAACAACCGGCACTACCACTGCAATCATCCCCGGGACTATCATCTCTCGCAACGCTGCGGATGTGACGATGTCAACGCACTTGCCGTATTCCGGCTTTGTCGTGCCTTCCCATATACCAGGTATCTCCTTAAACTGCCTTCTTACCTCTTCCACTACTTTGAACGCACCTTTACCCACTGCACGCATCATAACCGAGCTGAAGATGAAAGGTAATAGCCCTCCGATTAATAAGCCAATGAGTACGAGCGGATTGAAAAGGCTAAAATCTTCAGCGGGAACTCCGACTTTATGCAAATAGTCAGAGAAAAGAGCCAATGCTGCAATCGCTGCGGATGCAACGGCATAACCCTTTGTTACTGCTTTCGTTGTGTTACCAACGGCATCGAGTTTGTCGGTTGTGTCTCTAACTTCCGGCGGCAAGTCCGCCATTTCTGCAATCCCGCCTGCATTATCTGTAATTGGTCCGTAAGAATCGAGCGCAACGATAATACCTGTAGTCGAGAGCATAGCCACGGCAGTTATAGCAATCCCGTACAACCCTGCAATACTCGCACCTGTAACTATGAACGGCACCAAATACGCAACCAGTATCCCACCACATATAATTATCACTGGCCAGCCTGTGGACATCATCCCAACTGCAAGACCTGCAATCAGATTGGTGCCAGCACCAGTCTTGCTCGCGTCTGCAATCGAACGCACAGGTGAGTGCATCTGCGTGTAATATTCGGTGACGACGACCATGAGCGCCATTATTATTATACCGATGACCGCGGAGATGAATATCGAAGTGCCGGCTGAGTCTGTTCCGATCAATACCATTGTTACAGGATAAAACAGAATTATGCTGAGTACTGCGGCGGTAACCACGCCCTTGTATAACGTGCCCATAATGTTCTCACGCTCGCCCATCCTCACGGCGAAGATTGCTATTATGGACGCAAAGATGGCAACCGCACCTAAAATCAAAGGATATTCAATAAGCGCGAAACCGGTGGAAATGCCCGGAAAGATAGTTGTTAGTGAGGCATCGCCTGCAATCAAACCCCCGATTAACATTGCTGCGATTGCAGTAACCACATATGTTTCAAATAAGTCGGCACCCATGCCAGCGCAGTCGCCCACATTGTCACCCACGTTATCCGCAATTACACCCGCATTTCTCGGATCGTCCTCGGGGATTCCCGCTTCCACCTTGCCCACCAGGTCAGCGCCGACATCTGCGGCTTTTGTGTAGATTCCGCCACCAATCCGTGCGAATAACGAAATCAGGGAAGCGCCGAAACCATAACCCACTACGAGATCCACGGCATGCGTGTCCCCGCCGAAAATTATATAGAACATACTTGTTCCGAGCAACGCAAGCCCAACAACTGCAAGACCTGTGACCGCACCGCCTCGGAACGCGACATCAAGTGCCTTACGCACACCGGATGATGCTGCGTGTGCAACCCGGACATTAGCTCTTGTCGAGACGAACATCCCGATATAACCCGCAGCGGCGGAACACACGGCACCCGCTAAGAACCCCACTGCAATCCTACCGGAATCAAAATATCCACCCTCAAATGCGTGCGAAAGTGCAACGAATAATATCAATGCGATTATACCGGCAACGACCGCAACGGTCTTATATTGGCGGTTCAGATATGCAGATGCACCCTCCTGAATAGCAGCAGAGATTTCATTCATCTTAGCACTGCCGGATTCCTGTTTGAGCGTATACGATGCGAATAGCGCCGAGAACATCAAGCTCACGAGCCCTGCAACTGGTGCTAACCACAATAAGTCCATTTTTATTTCCTATCTCCTCTGTTTTCTCAACGCCTTTATAATTTCCCTCTTAATGCTCTTTTCTTCCTTTTATCTTATAGTGACAGTCCCACAATTTACTTTTATTAGCACTAATACGTGCTATATTACTTAAACCTTTACTAAAAGAAATCGAAAAATTATACATTCTACTACCCCCATCTACAAGACTACAAATGTGGTCTTCTACGATTAAGTCCGCTATAGTCTGAGGAAATAGCTAATTTTGGTTGCGGAGTCTTTTTATGAATGCCATAAGGATAATATGTGGTTGAAAGCACATAAAATTAACGGGGAGCTGTCTAATTATGGGACAGCCTCTTAAGTGAGGGGTATAGTAACTTCTTGGTAAAAGGTGATAAAAATCGAATAATAAATAATAACGGCAATACGGGAGGAGGAAGAATCCTAACATGCACCTATGATGAATACACCAGTTGGTACGGCAGTCTCATTACCAAAGTCGTTGGCGACTCTGCAGAAGGTGTGACCGAAAGCAATGAGGAGAACAATAAAGTTAGAAAGACGATCAGTGTGAGGTGTAAGTCTACATAAACACCTACACCAGTACTGAGATTTGACGTAATCTGTGCAATCATTAGGATTGTCGGCAGTAGCATATCTTGTGAGAAGAATAAAACAAATATATAACCAACAGGTTATTTGCTGGCAAGCCTTTAGCAACATGTCTGAGGACACTACAACTACCAATCTACCCTCAGTTTCAATTCATATTTCTCTGTTATAATATTATCTTCCGCATCACCAAATTCTATCGCCTTTGCATGTAACGTAGCTTTTAAATCGTCACATGTACCCTCTAACTGCTTTTCCGTCGCGTTATCACAGTTTATTAGTATTCTACTTACCTCTGCATTCAGCGCCTTCTTGTTTAGCGTCTTGTATTTCCGCACTGCCGAAATTACATCCTCTGCTTTATCGCCCATCTCTTCCGCTTCTTCGTCAATCGTGTCCTCATCCATCTCCGGCCATTTTGAGATATGTATGCTCTTACAGTTCTCTTTCTCTGCGAAATAAGCGTGGTATATCTCTTCCGTAATATGCGGCATTATGGGCGCCATCATCTTCAGCATCGCTTGTAATGCAACGTAAAGTGTATATTGCGCACTTCTCTTCGCTTCTTCGCCACGCTCCAGATTATACAGCCGGTCTTTCACTATCTCCAAATACACATCGCAGAAAGTATGCCAGAAGAAATTCTCTATGGCTTTCTTAACAGTTGAAAATTCATAGTCATTGAAACTTGCAGTGCACTCTCCTATCACTCTATTTAATTTAGAAAGCAGCCATCTATCCGCGATTTCCAATTTTTCACTCTTCAATTCATAGCCATCTAAATGGAGTAAAGTAAATTTCGAGGCATTCCACAATTTGTTTATCATTTTCACGCCGCGTCTTATCTCTTTCTCTTCGTATGGCAAGTCTTCACCAAGCTTGGCCGAACAAGCCCAGAACCGCAAAGCATCTGCGGAATACCGCTCGATTATCACTTTGGGTTTTATTATGTTCCCTTTGCTCTTGCTCATCTTCTCCCGCTTCGGATCGAGGACGAACCCGTTAATTATGACATCTTTCCAGGGGACTTTGTTCTCATGTAGCAGCCCCTTTACCACAGTATTGAAGAGCCAGAAAGTGATAATATCATGACCATTGCTCCGCAACGACATCGGATAGAGTTTATTGAAAAAAGCATCATCTTCTTTCCATCTCGTCGCAATCTGAGGCGTTAAAGACGAGGTTGCCCAAGTGTCTAACACATCCTGTTCCGGTTTAAATCTATCGCAGCCGCATTTCGGACATTTGTCAATTGGAGGTGTACCGTCCGAAGGGTCCACAGGCAAATCTTTATCCTCTGCTACCACTACGTAATCGCATTCTTCACAGTACCAAACGGGAAACGAAATCCCATAGTACCTTTGTCTTGAGATGCACCAGTCCCATTTTAAGCCCTTCACCCAATTATCGTATCTCGACTTCATATACTGTGGATACCAGTTGAGCTGCGCACCGGCATCGAGGAACAACTCCTTCAAGTCCAGATATTTTATGAACCACTGTTTGGTCATTATATATTCTACCGCGGTGCCACATCGTTCATGCACATTCACATTATGAGAAATCTCCTCTTTTCCTTTTAGCAGCCTTTGTTCCGCTAAATCCTCTACTATTGCCTTTCTCGCTTTCTTTATGTACAGCCCTGCATATTTGCCCGCTGCTTCTTTCATCCGGCCCCTCTCGTCAATAACGGAAATCCAGGGTAAATTATGCGTCTTCCACCATTCTACATCCGTACTGTCGCCCGCGGTGCAACACATAACGATTCCTGTCCCGCTCTCGGGGTCCGCTCCATCATCCTCCATTATGGGCACTTCATGTCCAAATAGCGGTACTGTCGCCATCTTACCCTTATATTTTTTGTATCTTTCATCAGAGGGATTATAGAAGACAGACACGCAAGCGGGTAAGAGCTCGGGTCTCGATGTAGCAATCAGTAAATCCTCGCCTTCTACTTTGAACGTTATGTCATAAAGAACAGACGACAGGGTTTTATCTTCTGTCTCTACTTGAGCAATAGCGGTACCGCATTTCGGGCACCAGACCGTAGGTTCGTATTTCCTATATGCCCTACCCATTTCGTAAAGATGAATAAAACTGCGCTGTGATGTCTTCCTGCACCATTCGTCAGTCGTACGATAAGATATATCCCAATCAGGGCTTATCCCCAAGCTTTTCCAATCTTCGTGCAGCCGCTTCTCCGCTATCTCGCTTTCCTTCAAGCAGAGTTCAACAAATTCCTGCCTTGACATCTCCTCTGCCAGTCGCCCCGTCTTCTTCTCAACGTAAAGCTCCGTGGCAAGCCCGTTATCGTCAAACCCGAAGGGATAGAATATGCTTTTACCTAACATTCGCTGAAATCGCATTACTGTATCTGCCTGGATGTACGCCATTGCGTGCCCTATGTGCATTTCGCCGGAAACCGTTGGCGGTGGTGTGTCTAACGAAAAAACAGGACTATTATTCTCAGGATTGAATTTGTAAATTCCTTTTGCGTCCCAGAATGCCTGCCAGTTCTTTTCTGCTTCCTTAGCGTCGTATCTTTTGGGGATGTTCATGTTTATTTCATTCTGCCGATGTATATTTATATTTATACCTTTTTAAAAGTCGTAAAGTGTTTGAATATTTCCGTATAGTAGAGATTGCTTCTGATGTAAGATCCATAGTTTGTATACCCTGTGCATTTTTAATTCTTTATTAGATTATACTTTTATTGGAGAGCTAAATTAATATTAGGAGCTGATTAAAATGCCAAAAGCGACAAATCTTATAGAAGCGTACAACAACTTCGTTGTCGAACCGCTCAAGACGAAAGAGGAGTTCAAGGATTTTTATGTTGAGCGACCAAAGAACGCACCATCTCCTATAGAAGAACTGAAAGACAGAATAGAAAACGCAGATAGTGCAAAAAAATACCTTTTCCTCGGTTTCCGTGGATGCGGTAAGAGCACTGAGCTGAACAGGCTATCTCGATTGATTAATAAGGACCGATTCCTCATTGTTAGCTATTCAATCAGTGAATTGAATCTCAGTGATTTTGATTTCAAGGATTTCTTCGCTTCCATGGCTTTGAAGATCTATGACACCGCGGAGATAGAAAATATTGAACTGCAATCGGACATAAAAGAAGATTTTAGAGATTTTATGCTGCGTATTACACAAGTTTCAGAGGAAGACATTACGAAATTCCGCGAAGCGGGAATATCATTCTCAAAACTTATTCATCTCAAGTTGGGAAGCGAGGCCAAGACGAGGGAGTATATCAGAAAAGAGCTTGAGACGAAGATAAGCGACCTCATACAAAAACTCAACTGGCTTACGATGGAAGTGGAAACCAAAACAGCAAAAAGAGTCATGGTAATCGTGGATGACCTCGACAAGCTTACTCGCGTAGGACAGGCAGAGGATTTTTTCTATAAAAACTACGGCTTGCTTATTCAGCCAAATTGCTTTGTTATTTATACATTTCCTATACCCTTGACTTTCAATCCGTATTACGAGAATGTCAGGCATGCTTTTGATGATGATATTATCCTACCGCAACTTCCAGTAAAGAGCAAAGACGGAAAGCGATTAAATGAGAATAACATCAACTTTTACAAGGGGATAGTTGAGAAGAGGATGGATATGGATTTGATAGAAGAAAATGCTTTAGAGGAGGCCATAGTATCCACGGGAAAAACTTCTGAGTTCATCTCAATTATGCGGGATGCTGCAATAAAAGCGTACCGCAATGAGAATGAGAAGATAACAAAAGAAGAAGTCGGAAAAGCACTGGAGAAATTGAGGAGAACGTATGACCGCACACTTACCGAAGCGCATAAAAAGCGGCTTTTAGAGATTTATGACAAAAAAGAAGCTCGAGATGATAATACGGGCGATTCAACAAGCCGTGATTTGCTTTTTAGTTTGACCGCAGTTGAATATGAAGATGAAGAGGGAAGGTGGTGTGATATAAATCCGTTACTGATGCCGCTGATAGAGAAATGGAAGAAAGCGTAATAGATGATTTAGAGGAGATAGATACGATAATAGCAGAACTTGAGATTTCAAAAGGTAAGGGGAACTTGATACTGTGTGTGGTTAATTCTCCCGCGTATAGAGATAGAATAATCCAGACTTTGCGAGGGAGGTTCTCATCAAAGGTTATCCTTGCAGAAAAGGGTGAAGAGATCATCCTCATTTTAAAAGAGCAAAAATTTGGGAATGCCGAGATTTTAATCTGGGTGATGCCTGAAGCGCCTACAGAAGATTTACTTAACACATTGAATAATTTCAGAGAGTTGTTCTATGAGGCGAAGATTCCCAATCTGATGTTTTACAATCAAGCGTTTTCTGAAAGTGTGATAAGAAAAGCACCGGATTTCTGGCGGTATAGGGGGAACTATTATGAATTGAGAGAAGCGGAAAGAGGTATGGCATTTGAGGCGGTTGAAACTATGGGCACTCCTTTCTCTTATCAAGACAAGGAGGACTTGCTGAGAAGGAAACGGATAAATGAATATCTGCTTGAAAAAGTCAGGGATAAGGAAGGAAAAACAAAAATTCTGGGTGAATTGGGCACGATATTCTATTATTTGGGGGAGATTAATACAGCTTTGAAATATTACGAGAAGGCATTGAAATTAGATGAAGAATTGGGAAGTAAAGAAGGAATAGCAGCAGACCTTGGAAATATAGGCATTGTCTACAAAATCAAAGGAGAACTTGACAAAGCTCTGGAATATTTCAGGAAGGCATTGAAATTAAATGAAGAATTGGGAAGAAAAGAAGGAATAGCAGCAGACCTTGTAAATATAGGCATTGTCTACCGAATCAAAGGAGAGCTTGACAAAGCTCTGGAATATTATGGGAAGGCGTTGAAATTAGATGAAGAATTGG
>QBUM01000151.1 GCA_013180585.1 Candidatus Methanophagaceae archaeon GoMg2 | reverse complement strand
GGTAGCCGCACGGGCAATCTGCGATGCAGCTTCTTGTCAACAGACCACAAGATTACGCAGATTCACACAAGAAAAACGATAAAATGGTTCAGGCTTAAGTACTTTAATGGCTCTTTCATCCCCTGTTAATCCAAAAATATTGTGTGGTTCTCGTTGTATCTACTGTATAACTTCTACCTATGTAAGCAGATTTACACGGATTTAATTTCTTCTGCGTTAATCGGCGTTAATCTGTGTCAATAATTATTTTTATTTGGATATTATGCTTTCTCGTAAAATCTCGTGGTTTTTTACCCCGACTATACAAACACGGTTAATTTAATATGTACTCCAAAACTTTATTCCATTTGAGGCAGTAAAAATGAAAGCAGGTGTTATAGGCACGGGAACAATGGGGAAAAACCATGTGAGAATCTATTCAGAACTCAAGGATGTTGACGAGGTTTACGCATTTGATACTGATAAGGAGAATGTAAAAAGTATGAAGGAGTATGGTGCTATCATCTCTGATTCTATGGAAGAGCTTCTGGAGCGTGTAGATGTAGTTAGCATTTGTGCTCCGACGAAATATCATCTTGATATTGCTAAGACTGCCGTTGAAAACGGCGTTCACTGCATGATAGAGAAGCCAATCACATCAACCACAAAAGAGGGCGAAGAATTACTGAATTTAATAGAAGCTAAGGCGGTAATTGTCGGCGTTGGGCACATAGAACGGTTTAATCCAATAGTAGGTGAAATAGCGAAGATAGTAAAGAACCCGCTTTATGTTGCGATACGAAGGCATAATCCGGCATCTGCACGGATTACGGACAGCACGGTCGTCGAAGATTTGATGATTCACGACATAGACATTATATTCAACGTCTTGTTTAGCGGCGATTATGAAATATACAGTGCGGGCAATGAAGACCTGAGCAAAGTAGTAATAAAATTTGGTGCTTCCGTTGTGGCGTTGTCCGCGAGTAGAAAGGCGTCAAAGAAGATCAGGGAGGTGTATATAGAGGAAGAGGAGTTCACCGTGGAGGGTGATTTTATGAACCAGGAGATTTACGTGTATAAAAAGCCAGAGCGGTATGATATAGAAGCAGAGCGGTACACGCAGGAGAATATCATAGAGAAGGTGCTGGTTAATAAGGTAGAGCCGTTAAAGGAGGAATTAAAGACGTTTATCGCGTGTGTACAGAAAGGCGAGGAATTCCCGATTACACCTGTGCAGGCGCTGAACAATCTGAGGATATGTGAAGAGATACAAAGGTTGAATGGCATGTAATAATCCTATTTGTTTACCACTGAGATCACCGCGAGCGCTGAGAAGGGGTAAATGTTTTTCTTGTGTCTCTATGTTCTCTACGGGCTCCGCGATAAACAGGTACTTATAATTTGCTTCTGATAGGCGCCAGTATTTCATTCAGATACCTCGCAGCAGTTGTCTTCACATCCAGCGGGTGCAATTTTCCCCCTGTATAATCACGTTCTAAATTATCGTACCGATTATAATTTACGTCACCACCATATTTTGCCGGTCGTTCGATCCGTACTTCTTCCACAACCGGGAATATAGTGTGCTTGTAGATTTGCAGTACCGGATTGCCGTCTGCTACTCCAGGTGGGCAAAAAGCTGATTTTATCTTGGTCTCCACGTCTTCCACCTGTTCATGCACCGATATGAAATTACCCAATGAAGAGGACATCTTCTCGCCATCCAACCCGATTAACAGCGGGGTATGAATACAAATAGGCGCTTTAAAGCCTAATTTCGGGAGGTTCTCTCTTGCAAGCATGTGTATTTTCCGCTGGTCTATGCCGCCCACTGCTACATCTATATCAAGGGCTGCAATGTCTACGGCTTGCATCAATGGATATATCAGTTGCGACACTTTCCGATCTTCCTTGCTACGCGAAAGTTCATCCATGCTCCGCCGCGCTCGCTTCTCGGTCGTCACCGTTGCAAGCTTTAATACGTTCAGCATATAGTCCTCTTGCATCTGAAAAGAAGCCCCGAAGATGAATTCGGTCTCGTCACTCAAGCCCGCCGCCGCAAAACATTTCTTATTGTATTCCGCAGTATCTCTTATCGCTTCAAAAGTACCTTTTTCGTTCAGGTAAGCGTGCATATCGGCAAGCAGCACGATTACATGAAAGCCAATGCGTTGCAGCTCACGCAACTTGTTTATCAGGGGTAAATGCCCAATGTGCACCACGCCACTCGGTTCAAAGCCCACATACGCTCTTAGTTTATCTTTAGAGTCAGGCAGTGATGCCAGAGCCTCTTTTAAATCTGCGCTCGTTACTATCTCCTCTACGTTCCTTTCCAATATCGCCATCGGTTCGCTATCTTTCATTTCTTTCTTTCCTAAGGCTCTGTTATGTTCTTTGATGCGGAGGGGGAGATTCGAACTCCCGAACCCCTACGGGATGAGGCCCTGAACCTCACGCCTTTGTCCACTCGGCGACCTCCGCATGCACTTTTTCTTTTTATAAAAAGAAAACATTTTAAAATTTTATTTCTTTGGTAGCGCTTTCTTTTTAAATAAATGTTTATGAACAATAAAAGAAGATTCGTCCAGGTATTTATAGGAATAGCGATACTCGCACTCCTGTTTTATAAGATAGACATCCATGAGGTGTTAGCAGTGATAAGAGGTGTAAACATTTTATTATTCGTAGCCGCAGCTATTTCCTACCTCTGCTACAACCTCGTTATGGCGTATCGTCTTTACTATCTGCTGGGTACGATGGGCAATAAGGTTAGTTTCACGCATTCGTTCTTCGCACACATTGCGGGTATGATAGCCTCGGATGTTACGCCAGGCAGGTCTGGGTTTTTTCTCGTACCCTATTTCTTGAAGAATCGTACAAATTGCAGTATTTCCCACGGTATGGTGGCAATTCTTGCACCGCAGGGTATAGAGTTCGTTTTGAAAGTCGTAGGCGGCTTCCTCGGTTTAATATTCTTTATCACTGCGGTTTCTGTGAATATAAGCACAAATGTGCTGGTGTCATTGTGTATAGGCGGCTGTATTTTTGGTGGATTGGGTGTGGTTATGCTCTGGATATTGTGGACAGACGAATCGTTATCGAGCAATCTACTCGCTAAGATACCATACATAAAGAAATTCAAGGGCGATTTTCAGAATATGAAGGATAAGAGTCTTTCGATTCGGGATAGCCTTCCTGTTATCCTTATTATATATTTCATCTGCTGGATACTTCTGGCGCTTCAATGGCAGCTCATTGGTTTATCGCTGGGCATCACAGAATTAAGCTTTTTGACTTATTTCCTTCTGCATCCTTTGATTACCCTTCTCAGGTTCGTGCCGGTAACAGTGTCTGGATTGGGGCTAATGGAAGGTACAACGGCGGTGATGTTCCTCCTGCTTGGCATACCAAACGGAGAGGTCCTCGGGCTATCTTTCGCATTAGTTGTACGATTGAATATGATCCTGGTGGACAGTATTGGGCTGAAAGGGGTATTTTCGTGAGAGATTAAAAAACCACGAGATTTCACAAGATTAACACAAGAAAAAGGGGTTAGTAAGGGTACAAGAGACTATCCGATATAATATACCACAGAGAGGCTGTCCAACAATTCAAAAACGGGAGAAAAAGAGAGGCAAATAGGGCTTTAAATCCAAAAAGAAGCAAAATTTTTAGTGCTAAAATCAATTGTGGGACAGCCTCCAGAGTGCATAAAACGGATTACGGTGACTGTTCTCTCATGGCAATCTGTGTAATCTTGTGGTCTAACTAAACAAACACAAACCATCTATTTATATAGGTTCACTTTCCGCTCCAAATTGATGAGATTGTGTGTTGTGCCTTTGTCCGTTATTGCATGAATATCACTGGGAAAGTTTTAAACTACGAGGTAGCTAAACAAATACGAAAATTCTATCTCCATTTCAACACACCAGAATCTTTTCTTTTGTTCCACATTTCGAAATACTTCTCTTGGGGATTCCGTCATTCCCAAACCACCTTTTCATCAACCTTCATCACATATCCAAACCTCTCTTCCATTTCAAATCACTATTTTAATTTTTATTTTCTCTATTTATACCTCGTGACTTGCCCAACATTATCTTTCGAGATCAGGCTGTCCGCTTGGTTATACGATAAAATATAGATGGTGGAGAGCAATTTGTAATTGTTTGGCTAACCACAAGATTTCACAGATTTTTATGAGAATAGAAGGGCAGTAACCAGATTTTAGTATAACCATGGGCCACATTACCCCACATTAATCCCAATTTCTTGTGTTAATCTTGTGGAATCTCGTGGTTTTAAAAATTCGCTATACAAACACAGCAATTTTTATGCTGATTTATTTAAATGTATCGCACATAAATAGATAGATTATGGAAGAACCGGCATATAGCGCTAAGGATATACAGGTGCTAAAGGACTTAACGGCGGTGCAAAAGCGACCCGCAATGTATATTGGTGACACTACATCTCGTGGACTACACCATTTAGTGTACGAAGCGATAGATAACAGCGTAGATGAAGCTTTGATCGGCTTTTGCGACCACATAGAAGTGATAATCCACGAGGACAACTCCATAACGGTATGTGATAATGGTCGAGGGATACCTGTTGACATTCATGATGAATACAACCTCTCTGCAGTAGAAGTGGTGATGACGAAGCTGCATGCCGGCGGCAAATTCGATGATAAGGTTTACAAAGTGGCTGGAGGGCTGCATGGCGTGGGGATTTCGGTTGTAAATGCGCTTTCGGTGTGGCTGGAAGTAGAAGTGATAAGGGACGGCCGAAAATATTTTCAACGCTACGAGCGAGGGAAGCCGACATGTGAATTGAAAGAATTGATTTGTTTGGATGAATCGGATAATACTCAGGGGACAAAGGTGACTTTTAAACCCGACAATAGAATCTTCAGTGTTCACGAATTTGATGCTCATATTTTAGCAACGCGAGTGCGAGAGCTGGCTTTTTTGAATCAAGGGCTTTCGCTTTTATTGAAGGATGAGAGAAGCGGTGAAGAGAGGACGTTTAAGTATGATGGTGGCATTACTTCGTTTCTGGAATATATAAACAGGAATAAGCACGAGCTGCATAGGCCGATAGTATTTGAAGACGAGAAGGATGAGGTAAAGGTAGGAATCGGGATACAGTATAACGACAGCTACTCGGAGAATATCTTCTCGTTCGTGAACAACGTGAAGACAATAGAAGGCGGTAAGCATGTAAGTGGGTTCAAAGCGGCGTTAACGAGGGCTCTTAACGAATACGGCAGGGCGAAGACCCTGCTTAAGAAAGTCAGTCTGGACGGCGAGGATGTGCGGGAGGGACTCGCGGCTGTTATAAGTGTGAAGCTGAAAGATCCACAATTTGAGGGACAGACAAAGACAAAACTGGGAAATAGCGAAGTAAAGGGTATTGTGGAATCAATTGTACGTGAACACCTGTGGAATTTTCTGGATGAGAATCCAAAAGATGCGAACAACATAATACGAAAAGCGCTGGACGCATCGAGAGCGCGAGAAGCAGCACGGCACGCACGCGAAATAGTAAGGAAGAAAGATTTTTTCGCAGATTCACTACCCGGAAAACTTGCAGATTGCTCTGAGAAAGACCCAGCGAAGAGGGAAATATATATAGTGGAGGGGGACTCAGCCGGAGGTTCTGCGAAGCAGGCGCGAGATAAAAACTTTCAGGCGATTTTACCCATACGTGGTAAGATATTGAACGTGGAGAAGGCGCGACTGGACAAGATATTGAAAAGTAAGGAAATTCGGACGCTCGTTACAGCATTGGGTGCAGGAATCGGCGAGGATTTCGATTTGCAAAAAGCACGTTATGATAGAATAATTCTAATGAGCGATGCGGACGTTGACGGTGCGCATATAAGAACGCTGCTACTTACTTTCTTCTTTCGCTACATGCAGGAGTTAATAAGTACGAACCACGTGTATATCGCGATGCCGCCGCTTTACCTGGTGAAGAAACGAAAAGATACGCGGTATGCCTTCTCGGATGAGGAATACGTAAAGATACTGGAGGAGTTGGAAGTGAAGGAGGGTGAGGCGGGTGTGAAGATACAGCGCTACAAAGGTCTGGGCGAGATGAACCCAGAGCAATTGTGGGAGACGACAATGAATCCTGCCACGCGGTGCATAAAACAAGTGAATCTGGATGATGCCGCGGAAGCGGACTGGATATTTACGGTCTTAATGGGTGAAGAGGTGGAACCGAGGAGGAAATTCATACAAGAACATGCGAAGGAAGTGATGAATTTAGATATTTAGCTCATTTGAAAAGACACTGAAAAAATGGTGTAAGCCATGAGTGCAAGAAAGAAGATAGAAGAGCTGTTTCCTTTTATCTTGCTCTTTATTTTAGCATTCGCCATACGCTTTATGGGTGGGGCATGGGAGACCAAATGGGATAACGATGCTTATATGGCAAGACAGGCAGAATATATCTATTCTTTCGGGCACCCGGCAGTTCCTGACCCGCTCAGTTCAGCGCAGTTATATCAGCCAGGTATGGCATATCTTCTTGCATTCGTGGGCTGGTTGATTGAGCTCATTCCTTATAGATTCACGCAACCAAGCATGATTATCGCAGAGGGTCTGGTGCCGCCTTTACTCGGTGCTGCTACCGTGTTGGTTATATACTGGTTTGCAACGAGCCTATTTAATAAGCCTGCGGGAGTCATTGCCGGAGTGCTCGCGTCATTCTCTCATATTCTGATCTTACGCACCATGAAAGGGTTCGTCTTCCACGACGCTCTTTCTCTGTTTCTAATCTTATTAACGGTTGTTGCTTTTTGGTACGCACTAAAAACGATTGAGAATCCGCTGCCACGTGAATTCAAGAATCGGGCTATCTATCTGGCTACTATTCTCGCACCAGCAGTTCTTATTGGCATAACTGGTTTCTCATGGGGTGGATACTTCATCATTCATGCGATACTGATCTTTTATGCACTACTTTTAACTGCTTCCGTTTTAGTTAAGCGTGATTCTATGAAACAGTATAAGAGTTATCTGCCGAAAACGTGGGTGTTCCTATGTACCTCGCTGTTCTTTGGCACTATAATAGCGCTGATTCTCTATCCTGTACGTGGACCAGTGGAAACCTTGAGAGCGGCACAGATGCTGGGATTCGCAGAAGGTCCTCTAGTCTATAAATTCACAAGCGACCTTATGCCACCGCGCATAGAAAGCTTTGAATCACTTTTCGGGACATTACTGCTGGTTGGGCTTATCCTGACCGCGGTTGGTGTGTATGGTCTTTACAAACGCGATGGCAGAACTGGCTTGTATCTCTTTGCCGCACTGCTCGCTACCATGATTCCGGCAGTCCGAGCGTACCATTTCATGGATATGTTCTCGATGTTCGTGTATATATCGCTTGGTATCGGTGCCTCGTTCATATTAGAAAGAATACAGAGGCAGGAACGGCAAAAGGCGGTATGGAAAAAGATTGCGAGTGTAGCTGTTATCGTAATCACAGTTATCGCATTCGTAAATCCTGTCATTTGTTCCGTAAATGAAGTGCGTTATTTAGGCGGATATGTCATTCAACCAGAAAAGAAAGCAGCATTTTTGTACATCCAGAACAACACAGCCGCGGATTCGCTATTTATCAACTGGTGG
>QBUM01000152.1 GCA_013180585.1 Candidatus Methanophagaceae archaeon GoMg2 | reverse complement strand
CGCTCAAAGCAAAAAGAGATAATAGACAATATTTTAGCAGGCCGGAACACATTAGCTATTTTACCCACCGGTGCTGGTAAATCACTCTGTTTTCAAATACCAGCATTGACTTTTGACGGCTTAACTATAGTTGTAAGCCCGTTAATCGCATTGATGAAAGACCAGGTGGACAACCTGCGTAAGAACGGCGTTCACGCAGTGGCGTATATCAATTCCATGCAGAATTCCGACACAAAAGAACGCATATACCGGTTATTAAAAGCCTCGAAATTGAAGATGTTGTATGTCGCGCCCGAAACGTTTGTGGATAACAAATTGATGAGTATATTAAAGACGTGCAATATCAGTTTAATTGCGATTGACGAAGTGCATTGCATCTCCGTTTGGGGTCATAACTTCAGACCCGATTATTTACGCCTGAGACGGGTGATCAAGGATTTGCACAACCCCGCTCCACCTATCCTTGGATTGACTGCCACCGCTACAAAAACAGTCGAAGTGGATGTACAAAAGCAATTGGGCATCGAATGTGACGTCTTTAAAGACAGTTTTGACCGAGAGAACCTGCTATTTGCCGTTATCCACCTGGAGAGTAACAACGGAAAGGAAGAGATCCTGAAAGATATTTTAGAAAATGTCACAGGCTCTGCTATCGTTTACGTCAATTTCACACGGACTGCGGAGGAACTGGCTAAATATTTAACTAATGCCGGATTGAGTGCATCGTATTATCACGGTCAAATAGGGGATAATGAAGAACGGAGAAGGATACAAAACGATTTTATAAGCGGGCGAACACGAATCGTAGTCGCCACCAACGCCTTTGGTATGGGTATAGACAAAGAAGACATAAGGGCAATAATCCATTATAATTTGCCAAAATCTATTGAGAACTATTATCAGGAGGTGGGTCGTGCCGGAAGAGACCAAAAAATCTCTAATTGCATCTTGCTTTACTCCCGAGGCGATGAAATCCGGTTGCGGAAATTACTTCAGCGCAATACACCTTCTGCAGAGCAAATAAAAGCAGTGCTCGATTTGTTGACACGTGAGGTGGGGGAATTAATTTATGTGAATGTGAAGCGGATAGCAAACGATTTGAAGCTGGATGAAGTTCCCATCAGATTGATTTTGCATCATCTTGAACGGATGGGTGCGATAAAAACGTATTTCAAGATTTTCCGGCGTGCTGTGGTAAGTTCGCTAAACGCCAATCGGGAATCGCTAAAATACCAGCAGGAGGCGGAAAAGATATTTCAGAATGCCTATTTCAAAAAGTCTTTGGATATCTGGATGGACCTGGATATATTGAGCAAATCCGTACAGATATCTGTCTCGCTGGTAAACAATGTGCTGCGGGAGTTGAAAACCGCAGGGCGAATAGAACTTATAGAATGGGACTTTTGCACGCCTGTCAAAGTCTATCCTGGCATAAAAGATGTGGATAGGTTTGAGCTTCGTGAAATCTTTCTCCGATTAGAAAATAGCAGCATGAAAAAGATTGACCGGATAGTGGAATACGTAGAGTGCGAGGACTGCAAGAGGAAGTTCATCTTGAATTATTTCGATGAAGAGTATGACGGAGAGTGCAATGCGTGCAGTGTTTGCAATCCTCTTTTAAGTCTTATTGGCAAGGGTGTTGATCGTGGCGCCGATGCACAACCGGAATTGAGCATTATGCCAGTAACCGATGAGGAAGGCAAAGAGTTATTGGATGAAAGTGCCAAAATTGCAATAGATATTCTTGAATTGGTGAAGACCTTGGATGTTCATGTTGGCAGAACGTTTTTAGCCGATATATTGTGCGGCTCGAAATCCAAGCGGATACTAAGTCAAAATCTGCAGGAATCAAGGTACTACGGCATCCTAAAAGGATATACGACAGATGAAGCAAAACGGATTATTGACCAGTTGATAGAGAAAGGATATTTGATGACACAACAGGGTAATTCGAGATACCCCAGACCATTGCTATATCTCACCGAATTGGCAGAGAAGGAGTTGGCAGAGCGGATACCCATAAATTTGCAGTTGCCCGTGAAGAAAGTAATTTGTAAAACCGAAAGTTTGAGCGTGCTTGAAGCGTTAAAGGAGTGGCGAAAAAGTATTGCCACCGAGAAAGATATCCCTGCATATTGCGTCTTTCATGATAGCACGTTAATTGAGATAGCGAATCAATCACCGAAGACAATTCATGAGTTGAAAGGTATAAAGGGAATTGGAGAAAGGAAGATTGAGGATTATGGCGAGGCGATATTGAGGATAATGACTGGATTTTATCAGAGTTATCCCACAAAGGAGCTATAAAGAATCTAAAAGGGAATGACGAAAAAACTGGTCATATACACAGACGGTGCTTGCAGAGGAAACCCAGGACCAGCAAGCATTGGTATTGTTATCTGCAAAGAATCGGGGACGATTGTAAAAGAGTATAAAGATTTTATTGGTAACGCAACTAACAACATTGCGGAATACCGAGCATTGATAAAAGCATTAGAGCTGGCGAGCAATTTTTCCGCGAGCGAAGTTAAATGCTTTTCGGACAGCGAGTTGATGATCCGGCAACTTAATGGTATAACCAGGTGAAAAGCGAAAAATTACGCGAGTTGTTTCTTCTGGTAAGAGAAAAAGAGAAGCAATTTGAAAGGGTAACTTATAGTCACGTGCCGAGAGAGACCGGGCTTATAAAAAGGGCAGATGAATTAGCTAATCTTGCAATAGACCAGAAGTCCTAGAGTGTGCTGGTCAGAAAAGAGAAAAGGGAAGAAAGCGAAATAGCTAACGATGGCTGGACTTATTTTGTTAAGGGCAAGAAGTTGTTCGCAAAATATAGGGATGATTTATCTCCTGAGCACATTGAAGAAATCGAAAATTATCTTAGAAAAGCAATAGAACTGAGCCCTGGGCTATGGGCGCCACATTACTATTTAGGTTCATTATTTTATTTGACAGAGCGATATTCAGATGCAAAAGCAGAATTTGAGACAGCGCTTAAGAAAAAAGAAGATAATGAGCCTACAAAATACTATTTGGACAAAATCAGACGAAAAGAATCGATTTATTTATTTCCACTAAACTTAGATGATGTTATGGTGATTACCAGTGATCCTGTATTGTTAAACCATGCTTTGATAGAATGGTTTGAAAACACCCTTCGAGGATTAATTCAGAAGGTATTGGAGGCGGAGTATAAAGAAGACTGGTGGTGGGAAGGTATTTCAGGGGATGTAAAGGCGGAATATGGAAAAAGAAGCCAAAAATGTCTAAAAGAGGAGAGAAACTTACCACAGTTATATTTTTTAGACTTTGATCACTATAAAACGATCATCCACAAGAATCAAAAAATTTTCAGTCCTGTTCTACAAGATCTGAAGGAAAGGGGAACGAGAATAGAGGCTCTGGAGTCCATCCGCAATTCGATAATGCATTGCAGGGGTCAATATCTATCTGATGAAAGAGTATCAAGACTGAAAGAAAGCTGTGCTGAACTACAAAAAATAGTTGAGAAACACAAGAAAGGGGGTAACAGTTTTTGATTCATGTAGCAAAAGAAAGCCTTTCTGAATGTTGGAATTATGAAACGCCATACGCAGATAAACCGCAGAAGTAAGGGCTTTTGATGGAGTTCTTATTACACCGGGCACTGCCGATTTTTCCAATAAAATCACTATATCCTCACGTTTTACCGCAGAGTGTGCTGAGAACGCAGAGGCATCAGAAAACCCAAACGTGGATTGGCTTAAACTCTGTGCCCTCGCTGATCTCCGCGGTGATAAACTGGGTTTTTAGAGTGTGCCTTATACCGATACAGAAAACTTGTAGAACGAGATTTCACGGGCTAACTTAGTTTTGAACGATTTCGTGAAATGGAAAGCAATCTATAAACTTCATGTCTTCGTCGTTCTCTCTATCATCATTCTCCGGGAGTTCACTTTCATGTGCGGGTAAATCAAATCTATCCGTGGTTGTAGTAGTCGTGGAAATCATCCTGTATAACCTTCCGGCTCTGCTCCCTTTTCTCGTTAAAATACCGTCAGAGTACAGGTCTTTAAGGTATGAGGATAACGTGCTTAGTTTTAGATTACCGCCATATGCTTCTTCATATGTTCGCTTCAGCTCTGAAGAAGTGAACCAATCCGTTGGTTTCTTCGGATCGAATCGTAAAAAATCCATTAATCGCTCCTTTATCGTGCGGTCTTCACCTGCCATGCCATAAGGGTTATTAACATGGGGCGAAGGAATCCGGCTGTTCAAAAACTCTACCATGCCTGCAATCGCCTGATCTTTAAACGTTTCGCTAAACGGGTCCCCCTCACTCTCTATAGCGGTCTTTATTCCTGCCTCGTCCACTATTTCCACTCGCACCTTCACCTGTTTTTCCCCCCTGTTCCCTGCCCCTTCATTTGTTCACTTGTTCACTGAACAGATGAAATAAAAATGCAATGTTCTATATAAAGGATTATGCAAAAGCAACCAAAAATCACAAATATCGCCCTTGGTTTCCTATGGAGTGAACCAATGAACAGATAAATACAGATGCAGTACAATAAAATTTTCATAATTGTTTAGCTAACCACAAGATTTCACAGATTTCCACGAGAAAATATGGCACTGTAAGGTATAAGATGCAAATCTAACCGGTATCCTGCGTCCCATGCCTTCTTCTTGTGTTAATCTTGTGGAATCTCGTGATTTTTAAAAAACGCTATACAAATACAAATTTCCATATAAAATTCTTATCACACAAAGACTAAACAAATTTTGAACAAAGAACGGAGGACATAACGAAATTGGCAACAAAGAAGGATTACTATGAGGTTTTAGGAGTGGGCAAGGAAGCATCACAGCAGGATATAAAGCGTGGTTATCGTAAATTAGCTAAGAAATATCATCCTGATTTAAATAAAGGCGATCCGAAGGCGGCGGAAGAGAAGTTTAAAGAGGTTTCTGAAGCTTATGAAGTTTTATCCGACCCTCCTAAGAGGGCGAACTACGATAGGTTTGGTCATGCGGGTGTTGATTTTGGGCCCGGTGGATTTGACTGGTCAAAATTCACGCGGTATGACGATGTAGAGGACATTTTCGGTGACTTGTTCAGAAATCTATTTGGTGGTAATTTTGGCGGGGGAAGAAGTAGAGGCGGCAGCAGCAGTATCTTCGATGACTTATTCGGTGTGGGACGGTATGCACAGGCGGGTGAGAGGTATGGGCCCGAGCGAGGGAGCGACCTAAGATATGACCTTGAGATAGACTTAGAGGATGCCGCGAGGGAAATGGAAAAAGAGATAAACATTTCTAAAGCGGAAAGCTGCCCGGATTGCAAAGGGACGGGTGCATTGAGTGGTGGTTTACGAACTTGCTCATCGTGTGGCGGTACCGGACAGGTAAAAAGAGTACAAAGCCATGGTTTTGCTCAATTTGTCTCCATCTCTACCTGCCCGCGATGTAGGGGCAGGGGAGAAATAGTAGAGAAACAGTGCAAGACTTGCCACGGAAAGGGAAAGATAGTGGTGAACAAGAAAATCTCAGTGCGAATACCCGCAGGCGTGGATACCGGAAACAGACTGCGGATTGCTGGAGAGGGCGAAGCGGGGGGAAGAGGCGGACCCCCCGGCGATTTGTACGTGGTGATACATGTAAAAGAGCATGAATTCTTTAAGAGGGAAGGAAACACCCTGATTTGCGAAGTCCCTGTTCGCTTTGCACAGGCGGCTTTAGGTAACGAAATAGAGGTAATGACTTTAGAGCGAGATAAGACAAAGCTGAAGATGCCTGTAGGAACACAGTCCGGCACGACTTTCCGCTTGAAAAATCGAGGCATGCCTGATTTGAGGGGTCATGGTAGAGGCAACATGCTGGTTACGGTGAACGTAGTAACGCCAACGAAGATGACCAAAAGACAGGAGGAACTGCTCAGGGATTTTGATAGTGAAGAAAAAAAGCATGAAGGTGGGAAAAGTCATACAAAAAGTCCATCTTGGTGGAGAAGAGATAAAAGTAAATAAACTACAAACAATTTAACTATTGAAAGATGCGGGGTAAAAGACATGGAAGGACAAATACGAACGCCGATACTCTCGGTACTGGGACACATAGACCATGGCAAGACTACATTACTCGATAACATCCGCGGTTCCGCAGTAGCAGCAAAGGAAGCAGGGCGAGTTACCCAGCACATCGGTGCGACTGAGATACCAATTGATGCGATAAAGAAGATCTGTGCACCGTTAAGAAGCGATTGGAGTGGGATAAAAGTACCTGGATTGCTTTTTATAGACACGCCCGGGCATTACGCTTTTGCGTCTTTACGAAAAAGAGGAAGCGCACTGGCTGATGTCGCCGTTCTGGTGGTGGACGTAATGGAAGGCTTTCAGCCACAGACATACGAATCGCTAAGCATATTAAGATTATTAAAGACGCCGTTTGTCATTGCATTGAATAAAATAGACAGGATAAAGGGGTGGCAGTCCAGTAAAAAGCCGTTCATTATTAATTACAAAGACCAGCCCGAATTTGCACGTAAAGAGCTGGATACGAGGATATACGAACTGGTGGGCGACCTGTACGATAAAGGTTACTCGACTGACCGGTACGATCGGATAGATGACTTCGCAAAGACGGTGAGCATCGTGCCTGTGTGCGCACAGACAGGGGAAGGGATAGCGGATTTACTCCTTGTTCTGATAGGACTATCACAGAAGTACTTTGATAAAACGTTGCGGATTCATTTAGACGCGGCTGGAGTGGGTACGATATTAGAAAAGAAGGAGGAACGAGGGCTCGGGACCACGATAGACGTGATTTTGTACGATGGTAGGCTCAGCCAGGGTGATACAATCGTGGTTGGCTGTATGAACGCAGAGCCGATAGTTACAAAGGTAAAAGCGTTGTTAAAACCGCGAGCATTGCAAGAGATAAGATTAGAGCAAAGGTTTGCACGTGTAAAAACGGTGACTGCCTCCACGGGTGTGAAAATAGTAGCACAAAATATAGGGACCGCACTTTCTGGTTCACGTGTGAGGATGGTTGAGCGTGGAGGGGACATAGAGCGCGTGATAACCGAGCTAAAGAGCGAGATAGCAGATATGAAGCTGGATACATGTCCGGAGGGCATAACCATAAAAGCAGATACAATGGGCTCGCTGGAAGCACTCGCTCTGGAATTGAAGAGCGAAGACATAACCGAGATAAAGAAAGCAGAAGTGGGTAATATTTCAAAACGAGATGTAATGGATGCTACTACGGTCAAAGACCAGTATTTAGCCGTTATTTTGGGCTTTAGCGTTGATGTCCTCCCGGATGCCCGGGAAGCGGCAATGCAGAATAGTATTCCTATCTTTGTGAACGATGTGATTTATCGTGTAATCGAAGATTATGAGGGTTGGGTGAAGGAAGAGAGGGAGCGGGATAAGCGCGAGAAGAGTGAACGGTTGACCACGCCGGGAATGATAAAGATACTGCCGGGTTGCGTATTCAGGCAGAGTAAGCCCGCTATCTTTGGCGTTGAGGTGTTGTGTGGCAAAATAAAGACAGGTGTAGATTTGATAAAAGCAGATGGGGCGAATATCGGTACTATACATGAGATACAGGATAAGGGCGAGAATATAACAAAGGCTGAGGAAGGGATGCAGGTGGCTATTTCTATG
>QBUM01000242.1 GCA_013180585.1 Candidatus Methanophagaceae archaeon GoMg2 | reverse complement strand
CTTGTGTTAATCTTGTGGAATCTCGTGGTTTTAAAAATTCGCTATACAAATACAATATACTATATATACAAAAAAAGAGCTAAATCAATACATACGTATATTATCCACACCAAAAATGAGAGAATTCAAAGATAGATTAGCGAGCGAAGGGAAGTTAATAGAGATTGAACGAAGTGTATCATCAAAATACGAAGTTACATCCATTTGTGCGGAGTACGAGCAAAAACGTATGCCTATCTTTTTTCACGCTGTTGACGGTACGCATAAGGTTATAATGAACGTACTGGGCGGGCGAGAGAGGCTTGCGGAGTTACTCGGCACGGCCACACATAATATTGCACCGTTTCTGGCGGGAATACCTGAAAGCGGAGATGGTGGCGAGGTGAAGATAGTGAAGGATTCGGCGACTAAGGAAATGATAAAAGCGCCGGATTTAGGCGTTTTGCCGATATTAACCCATTTCAGGGGCGATGGCGGTGCATACATTACGGCGGGTATAATCGTTGCCGAATTGAACGGTGTGAGGAATGCTTCATTTCACCGGATGATGGTACTGGACGATAAGAGATTAGCCGTAAGGCTCGTGCCCCCACGTCACCTGTATAAGATGCATCGGGACGCAGTAGAACGAGGCGAGAAATTAAAAGTGGGAATAGCCATTGGAGTGGACCCTTTGATTCTTTTAGCAGCAGCAACAAGGGTGCCGCCGGGCAAGGAGTTTGAATACGCATCGGTATTGAAGAAGGAACCGGTGGAACTTTTCACGCTGGATAATGGCGTGGCAATTCCTCATGCTGAGTTCGCGCTGGAAGGGCTCATAGGAGACGAACGGGCTAAAGAAGGCCCTTTTTTGGATATTACCGGCACTTATGATACGATAAGAGAGGAGCCGGTTATCACGCTTACGAGGATGTATCACCGAAAAGACCCTATTTATCATGCTATACTGCCTTCCGGCTGCGAACACAAGCTGCTTATGGGCGTGCCATATGAACCGTTGATATTCCGGGCGGTGGAGCGCGTGGCACGAGTGAAGAACGTTCTTTTGACCGACGGCGGGTGTTGCTATTTGCATGCCGTGGTGCAGATAAAGAAGATGGGAGAAGGAGAGGCGAAGAATGCGGTTATTGCTGCGTTCGCGGCACATCCCAGTCTGAAACACGTTGTCGTTGTTGACGACGATATAGACATATTCAACCCGAATGACGTGGAGTATGCGATAGCGACACGAGTACGCTGGGATGAAGATGTGGTGCTCATACCGGGCGTGAAGGGCTCGTCACTTGACCCTTCTGCGAAAAACGCGCTTACCACAAAGGTGGGCATAGATGCAACGAAGGAGTTGGGTGAAGAGGAGAGATATGAGAGAGTAATCAGACAGTGAGCTTTTGAATACAGGATGTACGGACGAATCAAATATTTATATTTTGATACAAGGGATGTATAACAAAGGGCGGATTTCATGGAAATCGAAAGAATAAAATTCAGCCTCGAGGAAATAGAAGAGTTGATAAAAAAAACAAACAGACAATGTTTGACGTTATGCACTATGTATGAGTAGGGAGATGAAAGATTTTAATCCAGAAAAAGATGAAGCATTTTTGGGAGTCACACGAATTTGTTACCAGTGTGGCGAATGCACGGCAGTATGTCCACTGCGTAGAGTTTCAAAGTACAATCCGCGTAGTATTCTGTATAATATCAATGCAGGCATTGCGGATAACGAAGATAACGGTCTCTGGTCATGTTTGATCTGTGAAAATTGCAGTATTACATGTCCACAAGGAGTGGATTTTCCGGCTCTTGTACTTGACCTGAGACGAGAAGAGGAGGTCAGTAATGATATTTTGGCGCACCGCGAATATTCCGTGATTGCCGAGTTCATGACATTCTTTGATAAAGGCGTGCCCACGGAGTTCAAAGGCGAAACGGCAGAAGATAGCGAATACGGCTATTTCCCGGGCTGTCTGGACTATCTCGACCTGTTTATGGATGTTGGCGTGAACTTCCATGAGATAGGTGATTATGCGGTTACGTTACTGAATAAAATAGGCATAACGCCGCAAATAGTGAGCCTGAAATGCTGTGGTCACGACGTGTTATTTCAAGGTAACTATAAGGTATTCGAGCAGCTTGCGGAGTACAATACGGAAAAGCTAAAGGAATTGGGTATAAAGAAGCTAATAGTAAGTTGTGCGGAAGGGTTTCTTACTTTCAATAGATATTACGACCTGGAGGACGTAGAAGTAATACATATATCACAATTATTGAGCGATAAGCTGCCACAGTTCACGGCTGAAGAAAGAGCACGTAATCGCGACATAAAAGTGTCATACCACGACCCTTGTGCATTTAAGGTCTTTCACATATATGAAGCGCCGCGGGATTCGATAAAGAAGTCAGGAGCGAAATATGTAGAACTCAGGCATTTTAAAGACAATTCGCTATGCTGTGGTGTCAGTGGGATGATGAACTGCAACGATATGAGCAAAGCTCTGAGGACGTTCCGGTTGGCGGAAGTAAAAGCAACGGGTGTGGATATGCTGGTAACCTCCTGTCCAAAATGCTTAGCGCATTTGAACTGTTTGAAGCACGAGACTGAGAGAGAAGGGCAAGAAGAAGTAGAACGAGAATATAATTTTGAGATAGTTGACCTTGCGGTGTTTTTGGGGCGGTTGTTGGATGAATCACGGTTTCCGTAAGCTATTTATGGTGAGAATAAGAATAAACATACGTGAAACAAAGTAGGTGGTAAAGATGGAGACAATAGCAGTTACTATTCCAAAGGAACTGATTCATATATTCAAGATACGGGAAAAGGATTTATCTAATGCTGTGCGTGAATCGCTCGCAGTAGAACTTTATAGAGAGGGTAAAATATCAATGGGCAAAGCAGCAGAGATAGCGAAGTTATCCAGGTGGGAGATGTTTGAGTTATTAGGCAGAAAAGAGATTCCGCTGCAATATTATCCCGAAGATTTCAAGCAGGATATAGAGACACTTGAGAAAATGCGTAAATGATAATCGTTTTAGATTCCGGTCCTTTAATTGCACTAACGAAGTTAAATCCACTGTTCATTCCGCAAGAGCTTTTTGAAGAGATAACTATTCCTGAAGAGGTTTGGAAAGAAGTTGTAGAAAGAGGGAAAGGTAAAGCAGGTTCAGAATTAATAGAAAAGGCAAGATGGATAAAAGTCAAAGGAGTAGAAGATGATCTCAGCGTTGAAATTTTATGCATGGACATTGAGAGGGGTGAAGCAGAGTATAACCTTAGCAAAAAAGCTAAACGCAGACATGTTGATTTTGGATGGGAAAATACCGAGAGAAATAGCTACGGCACTTGGTTTACGAGTTGTTGGCTCTCTTGCTTTAATTCATAACTGTATCGAAAAAAGGGATAGTGAACCAAACACTCACAGAGATTACAAAGAAGATGAGGTAAAGACGGATATGGATTAGCGATGAAGTAATTGAAGAAATAACGAAATCTGGAGTGAAACGGTAAATAAAAAGGGGGCATAGAAAAACGTACCACGACCCTTGTGCATTTACGGTCTTTCACATATATGAAGCGCCGCGAGATTCGATAAAGAAGTCCGGAGCGGAATACGTAGAACTCAGGCATTTTAAAGACAATTCGCTATGCTGTGGTGTCAGTGGGATGATGAACTGCAACGATATGAGCAAAGCACTGAGGACATTCCGGATGGTGGAAGTAAAAGCAACGGGAGTGGATATGCGGGTAATCTCCTGTCCAAAATGCTTAGCGCATTTGAACTGTTTGAAGCTGTTCGTTAGCTGCTTCCGTAAACCTAAACCCTAACTTTTTGCTGACTTTAGGTGCAAAGTCTATACAAGGCAAAGGTTTATCAAAAGAGATAGTTTTTCTTTTTAACGATATGAATCAATAGGAGCCAGGGTGGCAGAGCGGACAAATGCGGTGGCCTCGAGAGCCATTGTCCCGTAAGGGGCGCTCAGGTTCAAATCCTGACCCTGGCGTTCTCCCTTTATATGCGAAAAACGTTCCAGAAAAAGAAATCGTAGCGCGATTTGTGCCGTTTTCAATTATCCACCGAGGGCTATTTTATATTCTAATAAAAGCTATCGGTTATTATATACCCGGTGGCATAAGGAGTAGAAATGGGAATAAAATCGTCAGCAGATATAGCACGGATATTAAAAGAGAAGTGGGATAAGAGCAAGGATAAGGAAGATTGGAGAGTGCTGACAGGGATGAATCCAAAAGGTCGGTATGACATGTTCATCGGTAGCTCAGAGAGGTTCTGGCAGTTAAAGATGGAGCATACCGACAGTAATGAGGTAATAGGATTTGGCTTAGAAGTAGGTAAGATAGATGATGATATAAAAAAACTTTTTGGCACGGGTGCACCGGTTCCTTTTAGCTTGATCGCACCGCAGACGCCTAAAAAAGCCAATTTGGGAATTATTATGGCGGGCATACAGCAGTATTCTTCTGATTCCACTCATTCGCTTTGCAAGGACTATATATCAGAAAAACAAGCGAAGCTGGATGATAAACTGGACAGCGAAATAGAGCGTATGAGCAGCGACCCGGTTCTAAGAAGGAAGTATAAGGAGCAGAAAGAGAGAGAGAGGAAGTCGTATCTCTGAAAGTTTTAAATCCCGCGATTGCTGAAGAGGTAAGAGTCGAGATGGTAGCAAAATGAACCCGGCGAATACCACGGATATAGTAGTACCGGACATTAAGGAACGAATTACGCTGGATGGTAATTGTAAAGTTTTCGATACCGGGAAGGAACTTCGCACTGAGTTTATAAAAGAGAAAGAGAAGCCCGAAGCATTTACGCGGGAATTTAGGATTGATGAAATAAGTAAGAAGTTTTACGATTGGTATAATGCGCTTCTGCACGGAGGCAGGTATAAAGACCACGAGAACAAGCTGAAGACCGTTTCCGACGCCGATTGCATGGTCAATAATGTTATCGGAGTCGAGGCGCTGGATGAGAGAGAGCAGATAGCGCAGGTAGTGATGAATCGGTTGATTTTTATCAAGTTCTTGCAGTCGCGAGGCATAATAAAGGCGGATATACTCAGGTATTTAGCGGAAGTAAAAGAGGAGGTACTCACACCCAATCTGCGACAATTATTCTTTGGTGTGTTGAACACGCCGGAGGCGGAACGGGTGGATGTTGATGAACGTTTTAAGAATATCCCCTACCTGAATGTGAGTTTGTTTGATCATACCGAGGTAGAAAAAAAGAATGTGGAATACAAAATAAAGTCAGAGATTCTGAAGAAAGCGATAGAGTTTTTGGATAGTTTCAAATTTGTGCATAAGGAGCATTTTGAGAATGTGAGTTCTGTGGACCCAAAAATTTTGGGCTATATATTTGGAAGGGCAATGACTGCCGCTGATAGAAAGGGAACTGGCGCTTACTACACTCCGCGACAGGTAACGAGGTATATCTCTGAGAACACTATCTACCCATACATAATTGACAGAACAAACGAATTTCTAAAGACGAAGAAGGGTTACAAGGAAACCGAATTGATTGAAGACATCAGGAAGTTATTCATCCTTCCTGCTACGACCTTGGAAGAGATATGGAAAGAAGTAATTCAAAAGTTAAGAGTGTTGGACAATGCGTGCGGTTCCGGTGCGTTCTTGCTTGCGGCTGCAGGCACTTTGTTTGGCTTGAACATACGAATAAACGACAAAATAGGGGCAGGTAATTCCGACGCCTGTTTGAAGAAGAGGATACTGATGCACAATCTTTACGGTGTAGATATAAATCCAAGCGGCATAGAAATAGCGAAATTGCGGCTCTGGCTGTGGCTCGTTGACTCTTACGAGCCGGAAGATGTAGAACCGCTGCCGAACATTGACTACAACCTCCAAGCTGGAAACAGTTTGATTGGATACGTGGACATACGCGAGTTTGGGCAAACAAAACGTAACCTCTTGAATTATATTGGGGACGAAGAGAAGCCCACACTGGATGTGCTCGTTAACGAGAGGAACGATTATTTACGCCAGTATAAAAGGGCAGAGGGAGAAGAAGCAAGGGAATTAAAAGATGAAATAAGCGGATTGGATGAGAAGATAAAGAAATTGCTGGATGCAAATTGTTATCTTATGTTTAGAGCAAAGGGTATAAAAATAACTAAAGAAGATTTTATGCAAATCAAGCCATTCCACTGGGGCTTTGGGTTTAACGATGTCTTTGACGCAGCTAAACCGGAAGAAGAGAGAGGTTTTGATATAATAATCGGTAATCCACCCTATGTAGAACTCAACAAAATGGAGTATGGCAATCTATTTCCGGAATCGAAAAACTTGTATGACGAATTCATGCGGATCTCGATAAAAAAACTGCTTTGCCCCGCGGGTATGTTTGGATTTATTCATGCGAACTCAGCCTATTGCCAGCCAAAATATAAAGCCTTGAGAGACTTTTTAAAGGTAAATACCGACAATTTAACCATCATCAACTTTGCAATAAGACCACAACCTGTTTTTAAAGGTGTAATGCAAAGAACGGCAATTACAATTTGTAGAAAGGATATTCGCGGTGCTAAAAGCGTAAAAACATCGCGCTATATTCGCCTGACCGCAGAAAATAGAAATAAAGTTTTAAGTGATCCACCTTTATACGATTGTAGTGAATTTGCCTGGCAGTTCGCGGATTTTATACCCAAAATAGGCAACGAATTCGACTATCAAATATTCAAAAAGGTAGTCAATCACGACAAAACAATAGAAGATATTCTGACTGAAAAAGAAGGCGTTTCGCTGTTCTATCACGATAGCGGGGAATCGTACTGGACAAAACTATTGACCTATGAACCAAGAGGGATCAGGGAGGGTAAAGAGGTTATGGCATCACAGTGGTTTAAGATAAATGTGAATCGCGGATATGCTGATTTTGTTATCTGTGCTGTAAACAGCACATTGTTTTACTGGTTCTGGCTGACTATTTCAGATTGTAGACATTTGACACAAGAAGTCCTAAAAGAGTTTCCAATACCCTCTACTGACGCTATCTCCGAGGATATCACGGAGAAATTGAGGAGCTGTTCTCAAAAACTAATGAAATGCTATGAGCAGAATTCTCATTTCGTGGAGAAGAGGAGAGGGTACAAATCACGGGAGTTCAAAGTGAACAGGTGTAAAAAGCTAATTAATGAAATTGATGGGTTGATAGGCGAAATTTACGGACTGACTGATGATGAGATAAGGTATTTAATAGAATATGACATGGAAATGAGAATAGATTAGCAAAAAGTCATGACACTACACATAAATAAAAAGGGTATAAGAGTACTTGGCATTGCAGAAAGTTTCACGAGAGACTATGATAAATCAGTGCTCGCGGGTGTCGTGATGCGGTCTGATTGTATTATAGACGGTGTCGCTTTTGATGAGATAACCGTGGGGGGGATGGACGCAACAGAGGGAATATTGCGCGTCTTCAATTCGCTGCAGCGGGATGATATAAATGTAATGATGCTAAATGGAT
The DNA here is from genome assembly GCA_013180585.1 of Candidatus Methanophagaceae archaeon GoMg2. Classification (GTDB taxonomy): domain Archaea; phylum Halobacteriota; class Syntropharchaeia; order Alkanophagales; family Methanospirareceae; genus QENJ01. The sequence continues at coordinate 20,565 of QBUM01000242.1, read as the reverse complement.
GCGTCATTAGTTGGTTCAACATTATAGATATAAAAGCGGTGTACGATAGATTGCGAATTCCCGTCATCTGCGTCACTTACGAAGAATCTGAGGGCTTGGAAGGGCACATAGCAAAGCATTTCGACGCACCCGAGCGAGATTATCGTATAGAAGCATACAAACGGCTCGGGAATCGTGTCGCCGTGAAGTTGCATACCAATTACGAGGTTTTAATACGGTTTCTGGGCTTAGAGAAGAAAGAAGCTGCTGCTGTGCTTAAGAAGTTTACTACACACGGTAGAGTGCCTGAACCGTTAAGAGTGGCGAAAATAGCAGCAAGGGCGGCACTCAGAATTAAGTTAGCGGATTAATCTCGGTTATCCCACAGCTAATCTGCAGGCAGTCTAAACCGCTATAAAAGCACGTCTATGTCCAACTGCTCTGATAATTCCTTGTACCTGTTCCGTATTGTAACCTCAGTCACGCCCGTAATCACCGATACTTCCTTTTGTGTACGATGTTCACCGTTTAAGATTGCAGCAATGTAAATAGCAGCGGCGGCTATTCCTATGGGTCCTCGTCCATTGGTCAGCTCCCGTTCCGTCGCTTTTTTTATTATCTCTATTGCTTTTGACCGTATATCGCCACCGAGACTGAGCATGGAACAGAAACGAGGCACGAAATCAATAGGAGAAGCAACCGTAACTTTCAAATCGAGTTCGCGTAAAAGGAAACGATATGCTCTACTTATTTCCTTCTGCCCAACTCTCGATACGTCTCTGACCTCCTCCAGCGTCCTTGGCACACCATACTGCCTGCAACTAATGTATAAAATTGCAGTGGTTATGCCCTCTATACTCCTGCCACGGATTAAATGCTGTTTCATTGCTCTTCTGTATAACATGGATGCAGCTTCGCGAATATTCATCGGTAGTCTTAACGCACTTGACATCCGGTCTATCTCAGAAAGTGCAAAAATGAAACTCCGTTCTGTCGTATTCGCGATATGAGTCCGCTGCTGCCATTTCTTTAATTTTATTTGGCCTTGCCCCTGCGAACCCCAGGTGGTAAGCGTGCTCAGTCCTTTATCATGTATCCGATAAGTCATTGGTGCCCCAACCCTCGCCCGCTTGGACATCTGTTCCGAGTCAAAGGCACGCCATTCGGGACCAAGGTCCACGATATTCTCTGCTACTACCAGCCCGCAATCGCCACAAAAAATCTCTGCTTTCCCATAATCCTGTATCAAAGACTTAGAGCCACACTCGGGGCATTCTTTTATATCATCCAAGCCAGTAGTTCCCGCTTCCCCCCTTGCCGCCCCTTTATTCTTCTTTTCCTCTTCTTTATCCTTCTCAGAGGCTACCATCTTTGCCTTATTTGTAAACTTTAGGTATATATATGAATTTAAGTTCTAACCCTTTTCCGCAGAAATTAGTTTTTCTACTGTTTTCCAAGACCGTCTTACATAAGGCGGAATATTATCCCCAGTCTCTTTTACCAGCCCTTTCAGGAACTGGATGGTTTTTACATCTGATGGATAACCACTCCCTATCTCCGCGTCTATCTCATGCGCAAGCTGCTTTATGGATCTATCTCGGTGCACCTTTGCGACAATTGACGCCGCGCTCACAATAGGGAAGTGCACATCTGCTTTCCACTCGGAAATGATGTCAATCTCTTTTTTTACATTTCGTTCGTAGTTCGACCTGATATTTGAAGCGAACCGTTCTTGATTGACATCCGCAGCATCAACAATAGCCCGGTCCGGCTGGAACCGCTCAACCACAGCCGAAAAAAGGTCTACCATTGTAACGTTCAAGGACTGTCTTTTTCTATCTCCGTCTATCTCGCTTGCGGTCATCTCCACGACATGCACCTCAGTCGCATCTTCTATGAGCGCCGCAAGATATTCTCGCCGCGCAGGACTTAACTTCTTCGAATCCTTCACGCCTATCTGTTCCAGTCCGTCAAAGTTCAATACCCCCGCGACAAAGAGCGAGCCTATTACAGGTCCTTTTCCCGCTTCGTCCACGCCTATTTCCCTCATCTTCTCGTGTCGTACTACTTAATCCCCTGCAAATCGTCATATGCAGATAGTGCAGCGGTTGCGCCCTCGGCACACGCGACTACTACCTGCCTTATCCCTCCTGTTATGTCGCCCGCAGCATACACCCGTTCGATGTTCGTCCTCTGGCTTTTATCCGTGATGATGTACCCGTTCTTATCCGATGCAACGCCTATCTGCGCCGCTAACTCGTTGTTCGGCTCCTCACCAATGGACATAAATACACCATTCACCGTGAGTTCTGCCTCCTCCTCTGTCTTCTTATTATATGTGACAACGCTACGCACCATGTTATCGCCTTTTATCGCTTTTACCTCGGAATCCCAGATGACACTCACACCTGCCTCTTCCAACTTTCTCTGTAAATACGGTTCTGCTCTAAGCTTATCTCTTCTATGAATTACCGTTACGCCACAACCGATTTTTTGCAGGTGCAACGCTTCTCTAACCGCGGAATCGCCACCTCCGACCACTATTACGGACTTACCTTTGAAGAAGAACCCGTCACATGTAGCACAGTAGGATACACCTCTACCGAGGAATGCATCCTCGCCTTTCGCCCCTGACTTCCTGTGCCGTGTTCCCGTGCTTAGTAGTACGGATTTTGTGGCATAAGACCCCTTTTCCGTGAATACTTCCGCCCGCTTCCCGTTATCATTAAGTATTATCCGTTCTACTTTCTCCAGCTCCTTTATCTCCACGTATTCCGAAACGTGCTCTTTCATCTTCTCTCCCAGTTCCATACCACCCACTTTCTTGAAACCGGGATAGTTCTCTATTTCCGGCGCTTCAATTGACAATCCGCCACTTATTCCCTTCTCAACCACCAGCGTTTCTAATCCGCTTCTCACGCCGTACATCCCTGCGGTCATCCCCGCGGGTCCTGCACCAATTATTACTAAATCGTAGTTTTTTTTTGTCATCTCCACTTTGTTTTGTTCCCTCCTTATATTCAGATTTAAATAAATCCTTCAGTTGAATGGCATTCCGGGACGAGTTTATCTGAATGATTTTATAATCTTGCTATTACAACATATACAATATAGAAATGATTATGGCACGGGCCCGTGGTCTAGTTGGAATGACGTCGCCTTGACACGGCGGAGGTCATGCGTTCGAATCGCATCGGGCCCATCCGCTTCGTCTTTTTCATTCTCGTGCTGTTTTCGCTTAAAGACACGGCTTAATTTTTTGGAAAAAAGTGGGATACTCGGAAAATACCACTCCTAAATCAACGCTCCCAACTACATCAACAACACCTAAAGCAGCTACGACATCTCCGTCCTTATTCCGAATCGGAGCAACAACAACGGGTATTCGTGCATATCTACCTGTATTTGGTATTGCCCGAATCACTTGATTGTCATCCAACACTTGTTCTAATATCGGACCTGTATATTCAAAATCAATAACTTCCCCTTTTTCCACTCTAACACCCTTTCTATTCTTGCTCCGCATAGTCACAGGTATTACAAGCAAATCGTTCACTGCTTTTGCTATCGGTGCAAGTTCTTCTGCGCTCGTGTCCTCATTTATTATCACGCGCCCCTCCAATTTCCATCCTCCTTTGGGTAAATCTTTTCTTTTTTAAACAATTCATTGAGCACCTTCTCTTTGCAGACTCAGATGCTCGGGGCGTATAAATAAATCCTTAGCCCTTTTCTTTCCCCTTGCCCCATCTGATACCGCCACAATAAACGCTCTCCCTTGCTCTCCTTTTACCTCACCGGTCATACCGTGAAATCTGCGATGCGGCATTCCCTTATGGATGCTTGGGTCTATATGGATATGAACTTTATCCCCCTGTTCGAACCTTTGAATCGCTCTGCTTATCGGCGACAACCCTCGTTCCCTCTTCCTCTTACTTAGCTTCTTCCTTGTCCTTTTCCTTTCACCGTGTGAACGTGGCATTTTTCCTTCCTCAACCTGTAAATATTTATATCAGATGAATATAATATATTAAGTGTGAGTTAAGATGTTACTCGAGTTACCAAGGCATACGGAAATATTCGGCTCAGTGAAAATTCACGAGTTGCAGCGTGTAATAAAACTTGACTCCGGTGGCTTTGAGAATCCACGAGCGTGTGATATTACTTGGGACGATATAAAAAGTATCCTGAAACGTCTCGCAATCATCGTCCCGGTAAAGAATGAGAATTTACATCTGCTGGATGGCGTTTTAAGAGCGATTCCTTTTGATTGCACAATAATTGTTGTGTCAAATAGCGATAGGGTGCCGCAGGATATTTACAATATGGAAAAAGAGGTGATAACAAGCATCCATAACCTCTCACAGCAAGAATTTATTAGCATACACCAGAAAGACCCGGAAGTGGGCTTTGCTTTTCACGATGTCGGTTATGATTCTCTTCTTGAGAAGGATAAAACAGTCAGAGATGGTAAGTCAGAGGGCATGATTATAGGCATGCTAATTGCGAAATCGCTGGGGAAAGACTTTATCGGTTTTGTTGATGCCGACAACTATGTTCCTGGTTCTGTGCGTGAGTACGTGTTGGATTATGCCGCGGGATTCTGCATGTCTAAGACGCCATACACGATGGTGCGGCTTCACTGGCGATACAAGCCGAAGGTGGTTGAGGATAGGTTATATTTCAAGAAGTGGGGCAGAGTAAGCGAGGCTACAAACAGGTATCTCAACCTTCTGATCTCAACCTGCACGGGCTTTGAGACCGGAGTGGTGTTAACGGGGAATGCGGGCGAGCATGCACTGACGACAAATCTCGCGGACATCATGGAGTATTCGACCGGTTATTCAGTCGAGCCCTATCACTTCGTCTATTTGTTTGATACGTTTGGGCTGAAAGCGGAAGAGATTTTGTATCCCGATGCTTTTAACGCAGGAATTGAGATCTTTCAGATAGAAACGTTAAACCCGCACCTACACGAGGAGAAAGGACAGGTGCATATTAATAGCATGTTGCTTAGCTCGCTCAGCACTGTTTACCATAGTAAGCTATGCAATGATCATGTGATGTCAGAACTGCTTGATAACCTGGTAGATATTCTGCGTTCGTGGGAAACGCCACCACAGAACGTCATAATGCCACCTATTGGTGGAATTGACGCAGATAGTTTTACAAAAATGCTGGAAAGCCATGCAGAAACATTTACCTGGTTGAAACACGAGGGCGTCATGGAAGGTGTGATAGAGGAAGGTTATTTAACAGGGAAAAGCGTTCAGTCAGTTTAGGATAATGAGACAAGTTCTTTTCACAGACCTTGACGGGACCATGCTGGACCTCTATGATTATACCTACGATGCGGCACTTCCGGCTTTAGATGCCGTGAAGAGGAAGGGTATCCCGGTTGTGTTTTGCACGGCGAAGACGCTGGCAGAGAACGAATACTACCGAGCGGAGATGGGACTAAAAGACCCATTTATCGTAGAGAATGGTGGTGCGATTTTCATTCCTGATGATTACTTCTCTTTCGAGTTTGAATGTAAAAAGATGGGTAAGTATTGCGTTGTTGAACTCGGCGCTTTTTATAGTGAGCTAAGAAAAGCCTTAACGGAAATACGGGAGGAGACGGGATTTAAAATAACAGGTTTTGGCGATATGACCGCGGAAGAGGTTGCTGCAGATGCGAATTTAAGCGTAGAGCAGGCGAAACGAGCGAAGGCGAAGCACTACAATGAGAGTTTCATTTTTGATGAACCAAAAGATAAGGAGGCTATTCTGTTTGATAAGATTAGAGCAAAGGGTTTTAGTTACACGCACGGGGGAAGATACTACAACATTCACGGGAAGAACGCGGACAAGGGCAAAGCGGTGAAGATGCTCACAGAGCTATACAGGAAGGAATATGGCGATGTGAAGACATTAGGTATTGGAGATAGCATGAATGATATTCCGATGTTGAAAGTGGTGGAGCAGCCGGCGGCGGTGAGGAACAAGAAGGGGGGTTGGCTTGATATTTCGCTGCCAAACCTGTATAAAGCGAAGGGAGAGGGACCGGAAGGCTGGGTTGAAGTCGTGGAAAAGTTTACTCTTCAATAAGTCCTCGCTTTCAAGTTGCACAACAACACTTCTTTTCTCATTTCATCGTAAGTATTCGCATACCTGATGGCCTAACATCTAATTCGCTCTGCAAACTCAGCGTTCTCTGTGGTAATATCGGGTAAATTATTAGTTGTGAGTCCCCTACGTACGATTTCCAACGATTCCCGCCCTCAGTCGCTTCCCTCTTTAAAGCGCTCTAAAAACTTGTCATATACCACGATCTCAAATTCACTGAATGTGGGTTCACTACCCCTCTCTTTTATGAGTTCGTCCAAATCGAGTTCAACCGATGCAATTTCCTCTTCGTTTTTGCATGCGTGTATGATTTCTCCACGAGGAGATACAACCATACTTTTACCTATATACCGTTCATTTCCTATCTCTCCACATCTATTCACGCCTACTACAAATAGTTGATTGTCTATCGCCCTCGCTTTCAGTCGCGCTTCCCATAAATAATCCGCCTCTTCCGGTGCACTTGCGGGAACAAATATGACCGATGCGCCCTTAAGTGCGATTATCCGTGTAAGCTCTGGAAATGCAATTTCAAAACATACCAGTACTCCAAACGTAATATCATCAATCTCAAATACCGGGAACTCCTTACCCGATTGTATAAATGGTTTCTCCATCGGATGTGTGACCGCCCTTCTGTAGGTGCCGATTACATCGCCGTTGTGAATTACATAGGTGGTATTATAAAATCTATTCCACATAACTGGGTGCCATTCGATTAACGGAAGTATAACCGTTTTCCCTGTCTTTTTAACCGCTTCTACAATCCTTTTCGCTTCATCACTAACCTTGTTCAAATACTGCAATGTTTCAATTCCGCTTCTTCCAAGTGCAAAACATTCTGGAAAGCAGATTATCCCTTCCAGGTCGCTCAATAGTTCTTTTAGCCGTTCTATGTCCGTTGGATCATAGTTCGTCTGCACGATGTTTATTCTCATTTTCTCTGCTCCATATCCTTCTTATATACTATCGTCCTATACGGGAACGGAATCTCTACTCCCTCCATATCAAACCTTTTCTTGACTGATTCACGAATATCACAGCCTGTGCTCCACGCAGTCGGTCTGTCGCGAACCCAGAATTTCGCTCTCACATCAACCGCGAAATCCGAAAGTCCAACCACCTCTGCTTTTCTATCCTGATCACGCATCACATCTGGATGTTTATCGAGCTCGTCCAGTATAATTGAGCGTGCAATGTCTATGTCTGCATCGTATGCGATTCCAAAGTTCACATGCCAGTACACCGGGAGATCACCGATAGTCCAGTTAACGATTGCCTCATCGCTGATGATACCGTTTGGAATTATTAGCCGTTTATTCTCCCACGTCTTGATTACCGTATGGCGAAGCGTGATGTCCTCAACTGCTCCATATTCATCCCTGATCGTGAGCACATCCCCTATCCTGAAAGGACTGAAGACCGCGATGGAAATACCTGAAATGAGGTTAGAAAGTGTGCTCTTAGCCGCAAATCCTATTACTATGCCTGCAACTCCTGCTCCCGCGAGCAAAGCTGTTGATATACTTTTAAGTTCTGGAATCGAATATACGATTAGTATTACCCCGGCAAGATAAACCAGGGCAACAATGAGTTGTCGAGTAACCGCATAAGTCGTCTCCTCTACATTCAATTTCTCGCTTACCACCCTGAAGTATCTAAGCACCAATCTATTTATTATCCGTGCGACAACAAACGTCGCTATGGCAATGACGAGTATGAGGATGATTGTATGTATATCCACTTGCATCTTAAATTATATGTGATTATTCTTTTATTAAAAAGCTTAAGACCACATTCGGGGTAAAAAAAAGTGCCCGAGGGGTATCGGGATAACATGAAACCCCCCTTCTATGTATTCGCACCTCTGCAACTTTTTTACTTCTCCTCCTTCTCTTTCAACTTCTCTTTTGCGTACTCCGCAGCGACATCTTTGAGTCCCCATCCTAATGCAATCCCCATAGCGATTGCAATACCTGCTGCAATTCCCCATGCTAAAGGTACGAGGAATGTGTATATCACTGTCGTCTCGATGAGTAGTTGGTCCAATGCAAATACGATCACCACTAAATAAAAGATTGCTCTTATTACTGACGTTATTGTATCCGCGAAATCTACTTCCTTGGCTGTCAATTGCTCCCCTATCTGATCCATGACAAAGTCAGCCAGTATCAGTCCTACTACCAGTACTATGACGCCCAGGATTAGATGCGGAATGTACAGAACGACCTGCTGCATGAGACTTGAGAACATCGGGATGTTCAACACGTTTACGGCTGCCATAACGAAGATCAGGTATATGAACCATCGAATCAAGGCATCAAAGAATCCCACAGTGGTAATGCCTGATTTCTTGATTGTATCGCCGATAGCGGTTTTGTCCACAGCGTCGTCCACTCCTACCTTATCGAGTATGCGGGATACAACTTTGCCCAGGATACGACCTGCAAACAATCCTACTATAAGGATTATTATCGCACCAATTATATTAGGTATATACACGACCATTGTTCCAATAGCATCAGCAAAACTTGCTTGTAATGTTTCTATCATTTATTTATCACCTCCTTTTTGTTTATTTTTGCTCCCCCCTTATACATCACACGCCCTATCACAGCGCGCGCCGATAAGAACGGCAGAACATACTAAGGGGAATATGATAATATATAAGCATCCGCCCAATAGTCGCAGACGTTCTATCTAACATAAACCTCCAAATACCCTTTGCATTTTATGCGTTCCTTACCCAAGACATTGATTATCCTCTGTTATCTCACGCATATATGCCCACATCTCTGGTGTTCCATAATCCTCATCCAGGTAACGGTAGTTCGAGCCCTTATCCGCGATCTCAACCTCTTCAACCGTTTTCCCCTTAAAGTAGTCCTCCGCAACTTTTTTTACCAGACCATGCACACCAGACCCTGACTGCGCCATATCCTTCTCTCGATATGCTGTATAGTACGGCACACCAATCCTCGCTGCAACCCTTCGGTGAACCCATTTCCGGGTCGGATCCTCGCCATCCTTTATCTTAAGTCTCGGCGAAATTCTCATTGCACATTGCACAACATTTCTATCTAAGTAAGGAACCCGTAACTCAACGGAATTTGCCATTGTAACTTTATCTTCCCGTTCAAGCGTATCGTCATAGGCTAAGTCTATGTCTTCCCATAACTTGTCGTGTAGTTTCAAGAATCCGTACTCGCTTACCACATCTTTGTACCACCAATAACCTGCGAATAACTCATCCGCTCCCTGACCATTGAAGATCACCTTCACACCGTCTTTTGATGCTGCCTTCGCTGCAAGGTACATTGGTACCGCAACCTCTACCTGAAGGAGACCTTCCATCTCGATGGTTTCGATGATCTCGGGGAGTATCGCCTCCACGGTCCGCTCATCTACATAAATCATGCGTAAATTCAATCCCAAATCCTTAGCCACTTTTTCCGCATTCCTTATATCTTCTGAGTCTTTCGTACCCACGCAATAACATTTGAGATTCCATCCGAAATCTGATATAATCTTTGCAATCAGTACAGAATCTACACCACCAGAGAAGATCATCCCTACCTCACCTATACTTACGCCCCTCAGCATCCTCTCAACCGCGTCAGTTAAAGCACCGCTATACAAAGTCTCAGCTTCATCAAAATCCGTAATATCAATCTGTGGTCGCTCAATTATCACGCCTTGATGTATGGAGATCCCATCTTTATTTGCCCTCAATATCTTTCCGGGTGGGACACTCCCGATTTTACCTTCTATATCATAAAGCCCTTTCTTCTCAGAGCAAAAATAAACGCTCCCTTCCCCTTCTACATAATATACCGGCTTTATACCGACCGGGTCCCTTGCTATTACGACCTCATCGCCATCTGTAACCGCGAAGACATACATGCCGTTTAGCATCTTTACTACCGACTGCACCGCCTTCAGCAGATTGCCATCGTATAACTCCTCTATTAGATGTAAGAGAATCTTGCTATTGTTGTCTTCATCCCCTATTCCACGGTCTTTATTCAATAGCCCCCTTAATTCCGGGTAGTTGTATATCTCGCCATTGTGTACTAGCGATAAAGTGCCATCACAAGACCGCAATGGCTGTATCGCATCTTCGTTTTCTCTCACAATATTCAACTCCGAATGTCCAAGACATACTCTCGCCTTTTCGCTGCTTTCCAAAGCTCTTATCTCATCACTTCTCAAAATCTTACCATCGGCATACAAGCCATGCGCATCCGGACCTCTATGCTCTGTCTTCTGGAGCATATCGGTAACTATACGCGTCGGTACCTCTTCCTTAGCAAAAAATCCACAGATCGAACACATGGCTAAATATTTCTTATACCACGTTAAATAGCTTATTTGAGGATAAATAGAAGAATGACCGATTTTTTTGAAGATTCGGAAGCTTTAAATAAACGCCGCTATTAATAAATAAGTGATGGTGAGTAAAGTAGATAATAAGATACTTGGGATACTTCAACAGGACGTAAGGACTCCTATATCAAAGATCGCAAAAGAAGTCGGTCTGAGTGAAAATGGCGTGAGATACAGGCTTGAGAAGCTGGAGAAGGATGGCTATATTAAGAGTTATACGATATTGCTAAATCCCAAGAAATTTGGTAAGAATCTGCTTGTAATATTTAATCTGGAAGTGGAACCAAAGGCGATGAGGACAATATTACCTAAATTGGCAGAGCTGGATGAGTTTATCAAGATATATCAGACCACGGGGCAGTTCTCTGTTAATGCAATCGGTCTATTTGATAACGAAGATAGTCTGACCCGATTTATAAATAATAAACTTCTGTTTGAGTTCCCAATCCAAAATTATACCGTTGAGGTAGTAATGAAGAAGATTAAAGACACAGATTATGAGATATAAATAAACCTTTCTTTAAGAAAGAAAGCTTTACCAAAGAAACTATTTGGTTTTTGATAAAACTTTTTTTCTAAAAAGTTTTAGTGTTAATCTCGTGAAATCTCGTGTTTTTGCTCCTTTTTATATCTCATAACTCAAAATCAGCTCATTTATCGTATTACCTTCGTGGATAACAAACCCATTTGGGTCTATTATCAAGCTACCACCTAAACTAATTTTCTCATTACTTGAACCAACAGCATTTGCTTTGAGTACCCATAAATTGTTCTCAACAGCTCGTGCAATTGGCAAAGCTCTATTCTTATTTATCTTTTGTATCGCTTCGATTGGGTCATAAAAATGTGCCGATAAGATAAAAATAGCATCCGCCCCCAACGCTTTATATTCGTGAGCGAGCATCGAATCGTTCTGATCCCGGCAGATTAAAACGCCAAACTTAGCATCACCTAACTGAAAAATTAATGGCTCTTTACCCTTTTTAAAATATGCTTCATCAGAAGAAGTGAGATTGATCTTGTGATAAATTTGCCTCTTTCCATTCGTTAACATGACGATTGCAGTATTAAAACGTTTCTTGCGTTCAAAATAAGGTGCTCCCACAATAACGTTCACACCGCTATGCGTTACCTGTTTTTGAATAATATTCAACGTTTCCTTTACTTCATTTTGATTAACATCAGTAAAATCGCGCACATAGCCCGTGATATTGCATTCAGGAAAGCACAGAAGGTCTATATCCTCTTTCGATGCCTGCAAGATATATTTAGAAAGGGTTATTAAATTGGCTCCTATGTCATTACAAAGCTTGACTTGTGCAACGGCAGCCTTCATGACTTAAATCTCCTCTTGCAACATAGCAATGATTAACATAACATCAATTGTATATACTCTTTGCATCATTCATTTATAAATCATAGATATTTTTAACAATTGAGAATTATTAACTTAACGGGGAATTATGACCGCAAAGAAGAGAGAAGGGAAGGATACGATTTACCTCGTGCCGCACACGCATTACGATGCCATCTGGGCCTTCACGAAGGAGGATTATTTTCATATTAATATGGTGCTCATTCTGAAGGAAGTGGTGGAGCTTATTGAAAAGACAAATTACAAGTTCATGATTGAGCAGACATTTCTGCTGGAGGAGTTGGAGAAGAGGTATCCGGAAGTATTCTCAAAGATTGCGAAGTACATAAGGGAAGGCAAGATAGAGATTGCAGATGGAGAATACCTGATGGCAGATACGATGCTTCCGGAAGGAGAAACACTGATAAGGGAAGTCTTGGAAGGTAAGAGATACGTAAAGGAGAAGTTTGGAGTTGACGTTCCAGTAATGTGGCAGGCGGACAGCTTTGGGTTGAATGCACAGCTACCACAGATGTATAAAAAATTGGGATACAAATATCTTGCCTTTAGAAGGGGGGTGCCAAAGAGAAAACCTTCGGAGTTCCTATGGGAAGGTTTGGATGGAACGAGGATTTTAGCACACTGGATGCCTTTTGGATACAGAGCGGGGTTGGACTTGACAAAGCTGGACGAAAGCTATGAGAAACTAAAAGACCTGGCGGCTACCACTCAAATCTTGATGCCTTCCGGAAGTGGCGTTACGGCGCCTCAGCCGGAAACAGCTATGGTTGTAAATGCGTGGAACGAGAAGAAAGACGTGGAGATGAAAATTGCAACGCCGGTAGAATTCTTTGAAGCGCTGGACAAGGAAATAAAAGAGAATAACCTTAATCTGGAGGTCCGGAAGGGGGAGATGTATTCAGGTAAGTATTCCGAGGTTTTTCCAAGTTGTTGCTCGAGCAGGATGTGGATAAAACAGGAACTTAGCGAGTACGAGGGTTGGTTAGCGTATTGTGAGCGGTGGAGTACAATAGCTTACCTATTGAATAATCCATATCCCACGGAAGAGGCGAAAAATTGCTGGCGAAAAATTTTGTATCTTGCATTTCATGATGTGACTCCTGGAACGGGTATGGATGAGGGTTACGATGAAGTGAGGCATTTCCGTGGCTTTTTCAACACAGAGATGACCAACCGCTGCAATCGCGTACATACTCAAGTAATAGAGGCGCAATCGGAAGTAGGGTTTGAATCAGACGAGACACACATACAATTGTTGAAGATGCGAGGATATGGGGATATGATAGTATTTAACTCGCTGTCGTGGGAAGTGACGAACTGGATAGAGATGGATTTGAACTTTGATCGGGGTAAAATAGTAACGATTAACGGATTAAAGAGTGGAGAAGAAGAGATAGATGTGGAAGTATTAAAATTCGCGAGGTATGATGATGACTCGTTGAGATATGCGCGGATAGGATTTGTTCCCACGGTTCCTGCATTGGGATATAAGGTCTATAAGATCCTTGAGCGTGAGCCTAAACGGCAACCCTATGACCCTAATTTCATAATGGAACGGGGAAACACCATAGAAAACAGATTCTTCGGGGTAGATGTTGACCCATCCACGGGGTTGATTGACGTGTCTCTGGACGGGCGTGGAGAGACGCGTGAGAGAATTTGTAGTGCAAATGAGCTTGTACTGGAGGAAGAAACCGGCGACCTTTACTACCACCGTGCAACATTAGGTACCCCTTTGAAGACAGAAAAAGGGGAAGGAGTGAAGTACGGCTCATTCCGGGTGGAGAATTTTGGTATAGCAAAAAGTCCTTTGAGGCGTGTTATCAATGTTGAGACCGATTATTTTTCACTACGCTGGCCGTATAGATTGACGGAGAAGATGGAGCCACTTATCTGGCGGCACAAATTCCTGGAGTGCACAAAGAAGATAATAGTTTACCGGGACATTCCAAGGATAGATTTCGTCACGATCATAGTGGACCGGCATCCGAGGGCTCGGATCCGGGTCAGGTTCTCCACGGATATGAAATCTTCGACTTATGCCTGTGGGACTCAATTTGGCGTTGTTTCTCGGCCGACAGACCAGTGGCACTATAAGCCAAAGGGGGGGTGGGTGGAGGACCCCTGTGGTACATTCCCCTCGCTGAAATGGTTTGATTATTCTGATGGTAGGAAGGGCTTAACCGTGATTCACCGTGGGACTCCTGAGAACGAGGTAAGAGATGGTGACATCTATTTAACACTGCTCAGAAGTGTTTTAATGCTGTCATCAGATGGTAGAATGGGTCCGGCAATTCCGGTTCCTGATGCGCAGGAGCTGAGAAGATACGTATTTAAATATTCCATTTATCCGCACAAAGGAGATTGGTGGAGTGCTTCATCCTACAAACAGGCCTATGAGTTCAACTGTCGTTTGGATGCTATGCAGTTGCGTGAGGAAACGAAACTTCCTCTTAACAGCTCGTTTTTGGAAATAGAGCCCGATAACGTCGTTTTGTCCGCGCTGAAAAAAGCGGAGGATGGAGATGAAGTAATTCTAAGATTTTACGAAACGAAGGGAGAAGAGACGGATGCTAAAATAACATTGTTCCGAGAGCCAAAGGAGGTCCGGGTGGTGAATATGCTGGAGGAAGAGGATGAGGAAGTGAAAAAAGAGTTGAAGTATAAGGGAAAGAAGATAGAGTTGACGGTGAACCCCTTTGAGATAGTTACTTTGAAGTTGGGAATATGACAATACCGGCAAAAGGGAAACAGTTGATACCAGAATTTTATGAAATCCCTGCGGAAGATATTATGGATGAGAGGGTATGGGATCTGCCGCTAATAGAACAAGATGCGAGCATAGACTGCGTTTTATCTATCCTAACAGGAAGAGATCATGTCTGGGTTGTAGAAAGCAAAGGAAGCAAAAAGTTGGTAGGAATAATAACAGAGCACGATATTTTGGGTATTTTTTCTCCAAGAAAAAAAGTTTCATACTTCGGGGTACCAGATAAAAAGTCTTTACATTACGAAACTTTTGAAAAAGCGGGGCACATCATGTCCCGGAATCCAATAAGATGCAGCCCAGATGAAAAAGTGAAAGAGGTTTTAAACAAAATGATAGATCACAGGGTGAGGAGAATTCCAGTAGTAGAAAACAGTGAAATAATAGGGGAGATAACGCTCCATCATTTGATAAGAAAAATTTACAGTTTTATAAAAATTCCAATTGAAGAATAAGATTATGGCAATAGAAAATGTCATTCTATTGATTGGAATTGCACTCACTTTAGGGTTTGTTATAGGGACAATAACTCATCATTTACGTCTCACAGCAATAGTTGGATATATTGTCGTTGGTATATTATTGGGTCCTGCATTTCATCTGGTAGAATTGAGTTCTCATGAGACAAATATAATAGTTAGCTTCACGCTCGGTTTAATTGCATTTATTATAGGAGGAAATTTTACGATTGATTTTTTAAAAATGCTTGGGAAATCAAGCATTGTAATTACATTAATCCAGTCTTTTGCAACCTTTTTAATTATTACCTTAGGTGTATTTCTTTTTACCCATAATTGGAGTATAGGTTTGCTTTTGGGTTCTATCGGTGTGGCAACAGCACCTGCTGGTACGATAGCGGCTTTACATGATTGTAAAGCGAGAAGAGGTACTTTGAGTAAGATGACCACAGCCATAGTCGGACTGGACGATGGAGTTGCAATAATCTTTTTCGTAATTGCTATTGCCCTGGTAAAAGTTATGTTAGGTGATTCTCTTTCCGTTTCTTCTATAATTATCAGACCATTGATAGAAATTCTCGGTGCAGTTGCACTGGGAATTGCAATTGGAACTTTACTTGCCTATTCAGCAAAAAAGGTGAAAGGAAGAGAAAGCATTCTCGTATTGTCCTTGGCTGGAATTTTAATGTGCATTGGATTGGCAGAAATCTTCCATTTTTCGTCCATATTGGCATGTATGTTTTTGGGAGCAACTTTTATTAATTTAGTTCCGGGGATAGGCAGAACGTTTTTTGAAATCGTAGAAAGTATCCTCCCTCCAATCTACATTATTTTTTTCATTGTGGCAGGATTAAAACTAAGACCCGATTTATTGATTGAAATGGGTATAATAGGAATAATATATATTGGATGCAGGATAGTAGGAAAGATGGGCGGTGCATTCATAGGTAGTAAGTCTGTGAAGGCAGAACCATTCGTTCAGAAATATTTGGGACTTGCTTTATTATCTCAAGCGGGAGTAGCAGTTGGTTTAGCAGTTACTGTTGCAGGAGAACTTTCATCCTATGGGAAAGTGGGTGCAGACCTTGGCGCTATGGCAATTACAATAATCGCAGCAACAACAGTCGTTTTTGAAATAATTGGGCCCTTAGGCGTTAGATACGCGGTTAGTAAAGCAGGAGAGGCGGAAAGTGAATAAAGCATTTAGATTTTTGGTATTTGTATAGCTCACCTCAAACAAAGCTCATTGACGAGCAATTTTTTGAGTTCATCGTAGATATCTTTTCCCTGTAACCGCCACGTAGCGAAGACCGAAGCGATGTACTGGTAATATTCCGCGCCCTCCTCAGATCTAAAAGTACCTATGATCTTCCGCATGAGTACATGCTCCCGGATAACCTGCTCGCTGAGATTGTTTGTTGGCTCCATACCGGGATAAAGTAGGCATGTGTACCAATTTCCCAGACCGTTTCTGATATAAGTTACAGGCTTCTTCAGTTCCTCAGACTTACTGAATTGCTCCACTAACTTGGCCATTTCCATATCCCACACTTCTTTCTGCTGTTTCCGCTCTTTCATGGATGTCGGTGGGTCTTTGCCGATGAACTCCTTCAAAGCCTTGAATTTTTTATGAATGGCTTCTGACAGCTCCTTACCGCCAGGTTGTTCAATGAACGCATCTACGTCTCTTATCAGGTGCGCCCAGCAGCGCTGTAAAACAGGAATGATATTATAGGCTCGCCAGCCATCGACAACACCTGCACCATTAATATCTCCCCCAAAAATTTCACGCAAAACGTCCTGCCCCCTTGACGGCCTGATAACTACCACTACTTCGTCATTAGGGGTCCTGAAAGTCCAGAGCCAATAGTTTTTACCGAGAACTCGAATACCCGTCTCGTCCATATAATTCCACGTCGCAGCTCTGACTTTATCGATATTTGCGGAGTAAGCAGTCTTGCAGGCTTCTCCTACACGTAGTATTGCATCCTGAATGCCCTTAGGGGTGATGTCGAAGGCATTGAGGTGAAAAGCGAAATCCTTGATTCTACGAAGAACACCACGGAGGCTAAATTTCAACATTATCAGATATACAAGTAGATTCACGCCGAATCTACCCTTTTGGGGGCATTCCGCGTCCTTTGCGGTAAACTCCTGTTCACAGTCCTGGCACTTGTATTTGTGACGATTAAACTGAATGACCTCGATCTTGGGCGGTGGTGGGATTTCCTCGATAACCTGCTTTTCAACGCCACACTCCTCCAGATTGGTACTGCCACATTGGTCACATTGGTCAGCGGTGACTTCCACCACCCTATCAGGTTCAGGCGTTGGTCTGGTTGCACCTCTATGCCCCTTTGGAGCGCCACGTCTCCTTGATGAGTTTTTGGATTCTGAGTTCTTCTTATATCTTTGCGCAGAAGAAGGAGTATGTGGATTTTCGTATTTGGCGAGTTTCGCTTTTAGCTCTTCGATTAGTTTATTCTGGTCGGTAATTATAGCTGCTTTCTCTTCGTTAGCTTTGTTCAACTCGGCTATCAGTTCCTCCTGCTCATTTAACAGGAGCGTCAAGCTTCGATGATCGCTTGACGCTATAGACACACTCAAACTTCCGGCCATTAAAAGCAATATAAAACCATCTATTTAAATAGGTTCGCTTTCCGCTCCAAATTGATGAGATTGTGTGTTGTGTCTTTGTCCGTTATTGCATGAATATCACTGGGAAAGTTTTAAACTACGAGGTAGCTAAACAAATACCCCTTTTTTATTCCGCTTCGACAAAAAGGCGAAGTCCTCACTTCTTGCATACTATTCATTAATCTGGTCTTAAAAGTAGGATATCTAGCTTGTGCCCTCGGCACTCATTGGAATCTTGGCAAGATTGAGAGGTCATATCATGTACCCCCTATTTGAGAAAGAACTGATCTAGTGCTTCTCTATGATAGTACCGGATTGACCGTGCTTCTTCTTGGTATTCTACGCGGCTTTTGTACTTCTTTAGCAATTCGTGTATCTGTTTAACACCGCGACGATTACCATCACCCCATTTCGACCAGAAACACCTCACAATACCATGCCAGGTATGGCTACCTATTCTGGAAATATAGAAATCATGCCATAAGTTCTCTTCATTGCAATCCACAAACTCCAAAACTCTTACTGCCTTTCCACCGGATTGGTCTCTTGCCAATGCCCCAAAAAATAGTGTCTGGAAGACATCAAGCCCCGAAATTGGGTCTGGAGTAGACGCTATGAAAGGCCATCCATAGTCATCGGGAGTAAACCCGAAGGAACTCTTAATGTCATCCACTAATCTTCCTAATTCGTCGTATCTTTTGTTCCAATCCCTCTTCCGAATATCCTCTTTTAACTCATCATAACCTGCATAAAGTTCCTTCAGTTCAATCTTCGCTTCAAGTGCAATATTATACATTTCTAAGGACTCCTTAATGAAAGTTTCGAGAGTCTCCCGGGAAACTGTTAGTTTTTTGGGATCATGGTATAAGGCATTTCTTGAGTCATGGAACAGTTGAATTTTATCCAACAAGGCGGTATTAGAAAAATCGTGTTTACGCATTTGTTCAATCAATTCATGGAACTTAAGGTTATTCACATCTTGTTTCTTTTTTTCCTCTTTAACATATCTCAGACCTTTTTCATATCTCAAAAAGTACTTCATAAAAACCTCATTACTATTGTCAATGACGATAAGTGCATTTCTAAGTGATGCATCGGTTCCTATTTCTATTAATATTCCTGCGGTTTTCAGGCTCCCCATTATCTCCCTCATCCATGATGTGTTCCTATCTTGGTCTTCTGCCGTTGCACCCGTCCCACTCATAATTGAGTCACATACCCCCTATTTTAACTTATAGAGCCTCTACCTCTATTTATCATTTCATTTTCCCCTTTTCAAGATTCAAAAGTCTTCTTAATTTTTTCTAAACATTCGAGGTATTTTTTAAGTACAACTTCCCATAAATCTCCCCAATCTGGAGGAATATTGAAACCAAAGTATCTTAATGCCCCAACAAATTTTGGATCATCACTATGTATGGGAAATTTTTTGCTTCTTAATGTCACAATATTTCTAAGATTCGCTATGATGCTCTTAGCGTAGTTTGGTAATCTATCATCCAAAAATGCTTCCAAAATGTTAATTGAACCACCTGTGGTTTTGCTTACAGATTTCTTAAGTTCTTCTGTATTTATCTCATCAATTAATGTAGTTAAACTCAGTATTCTATTGTTAAAATCCTCTTCATTGCTACACAGCTTTCTTATGCCCAATATTGCCATCTCATTGTCTTTAAACAGTTTTGTTTTGAACTTGTCACTAAAAATGAGATTTATTTCTCTTCTTTTTTGAACAATTTTATCGGCGATATTGCTAATGCCACGATCTGTTAGAAGAATATTGCCACTGGCATCCTCTTCAATAGGGAATTTCTTTCTCTCCTCCTTTTTAGAAGATTTTTTATAGGCAATTAATTCTTCTTTCACAACGGGAATTATCTCTGATGGCATCGTCCAATCGGGGTATTTGTTGCTACCTGTCTTAAAAATAAGTTTCAATGGTCCAAATCGGGGTAATAAATATGAAGGAACATATTCATAACCCAAAACCTTCTCAATTTCATCGATAATCTCAAAATATGCTGCTCTCCCATCTTTATTTATTATTGCTTGTAAAACGCTATAGGCTTTTTCATCCCATGTATCAAGCGCTTTCTGAACATTTTCTCTTACTACTTCCCATGAACTACTTAATTTGACTTCTCCTTTCTCTGTTACTGTGTAATATTCGCCTTGAAATCCACCAAGACTCAATCCATACTTTGGTGGTTTCTCTTTTGTGAGTTTTAGTAAATCGTTATCCGTAATCGCTTTAGAGACTTCTAAAGCACCTTGAAAATGGTCCATATCCCAATAATTTTTAAATTGATTGAAATAAGGTATGTTCAACTCCTTACCAACATTGTAAACCTCATCTCTCCAATAAAAACGCATTAAAAGTAATGCTCTTTCTGTTTCTTTCATTTGTTCTCCCATTTCATCACTTCGAAGTCACATACCCAATATTTCATACAGAGCCTGTATATATAAAACCTTAAATCCTTATCCCAAACAGCTCAGCCGCATTTCTTGCCATCAAATTCTCCAGTACACCAGATTCGTAAGAAAACCTCCCGAACTCATCAACACTCTGCTTCAAAGGTCTTACCGGGTACGAAGACGCATAAAGCATCCGGTCACTTAGATAGTGGTTAGCAGCATTCACCCAATCCTGAGCACCTGCGAAGCCGGGTATGAACTGAAAGAAATCAGGCAGCACCCATAGGTTCCCGATGGCTGCATTGGCAATCATCACACCCAGCATCTCGTTAGTAAACGGAAATGCACCGTGAACCACCACTATCTTCAGTGTCGGGAAGTCATTGGCGATACGTTGAATACGGAATGGCTCGGCATATGAAATGTCAGGTCCCTGCATC
>QBUM01000251.1 GCA_013180585.1 Candidatus Methanophagaceae archaeon GoMg2 | reverse complement strand
CTGAAACCACTTTGCAGAATATAATTAATAGCGAGCCGAGAAACATCTCTTATAAACTCTTTTGCTGGTACTTCCCCATAGTGCCTGAATATTCTGTCTATTATTCGCCCTTTGAACGACCCTACCGCTGCCTCATCTATTACTCCACATATCAATTTCCCCCCTTTTATTAAAACATACGCTTCATGGGGGCATTTCTCTTTCTCACACGTCAAGCCTTTCTCAATGCACTTCTCGCATACCGTAGCACGAAATTGCAAATCCAGATCCTTAGGTAAGATCAGGCTGAATATTTGCTTGTTGGGCCAATACGGGATTTCCTCGTAAACGCTTGATGTGTATGTCCCCGCAGGCTCGCCCAAATCATCAACATCCACATTATCCAATATATCCAGCACTGCCTCCTTCTCAAAGTTCTTCACTCCTTGTGTAAGTAAGAACATCCCCGTGATGTAATCGTGAAGGCCACCGATAATAGGTCTGCCAAATCTGGGTGATATTATGTTTCGCTGCACCGCCATCAGAATCTTAACCTCAGCCCTCGCTTCCTCTGTCTGCAGCACATGCAGGTTCATTTCATCACCGTCATAATCGGCATTGTATGGGGGACATACGGACGGATTTAATCTGAACGTTTTACCGGGCATCACACGCACATAATGCGCCATTATGCTTAATCTATGCAGAGAGGGCTGCCTGTTGAACAAAACGAGGTCGCCATCTACAAGATGCCTTTCCACCTTCCACCCTATGCCTAACTCTTCTGCTAACGTCTCGTAATTGATATCCGTTACTTTTACCTTTTTACCATCTGCTCTTCGCACATAATTAGCACCCGGATGGTTCTTTCCCCTCTGCACGGTCTCGCTCAATAGTTTACGGTTTCGTTCAGTCACATTAACGGTGATGGTTAACTCTTTTGCGATATGCTTCGGGATAAGCGATGAGGATATACCAAAGGAAGGGAAAGAGCAGATAAGAGAAGAGGCGGTGCGTGAAGCAGAGAAGAATGTTGATTTGTTGATAAGGGCGTACGATGCAGAAGAGCTGGAGGCTTTACCAGGGCGGACAGTGGAGGAGTCGCTGGAGCTGTTGATAATGCAGAATCTTGGCCGTGCGAGAGATGAGGCCGGGAATATTGCGGAAAAGTATTTTGGCATAAAGAACCCGGGGGTGCTGATGGCAAAATCGGGCGCACGCGGTTCTATGCTCAATTTAACGCAAATGACTGCGTGTGTGGGTCAGCAATCTGTCCGTGGGGAACGGATAAGGCGGGGCTACCAGCAGAGAACGTTGCCTCACTTTAGACCCGGTGACCGTAGTGCAGATGCGCGTGGCTTCGTGAGAGCGTCATTTAAGGATGGATTATCTCCAACAGAATACTTCTTCCACGCAGTTGGAGGCAGGGAAGCATTGGTGGACACCGCTGTCCGTACTTCTCAGAGCGGATACTTCCAGAGGCGGCTCATTAACGCTTTACAGGACCTTGAAGTGAAGTATGATGGAACAGTCCGAGAAACAAGGGATACCATCGTACAATTCAAATACGGTGAAGATGGTGTTGACCCATCAAAAACAGAAGGTGGGAAAGTTGTAGATATAGACGAGATAATAAGAGAAGAGATAGAGGAGAGTGCATAGATCAAGATGGGGGATAAGAAAGGAGTAGCAAAAGATTTGGCTAACTTGGGTATAGATAATGAAATGGCAGAGCTAATGCCAGAAGAATTTATTCTGTCAGAGCTAACCGTCGGTCGCGATGACTTATTAGGGGTGGGTGCAGAAGAGGCATGCACTGATGATATACTAAGTATGCTGGGCCGGGAGGAAGAAGGCGAGATAAAACTTTGTGATATAGAGGCAAAAATGAATGAAAGCTCGATACCGGCGAATATAAAGAGTGAATTGAGGGAGAAGTTAAGGACGGTCAGAATGAAGCTAAACGCGGCTAATGTGGATGCGGTTTTAAAGCGAGTTGAGCGAGAGTACGAAAAGGCGCAAATTGAGCCAAGGGAGGCAGTTGGAATAGTAGCGGCTCAGTCCATCGGTGAACCGGGAACACAAATGACGCTGCGAACTTTCCATTATGCGGGTGTAGGTGCTATATATATCACGCTCGGGTTACCTCGGATAATAGAATTAGTAGATGCAAGAAAGAAACCTTCCACGCCTGCGATGAAGGTAATGTTAGATAAAGAGTACTCATACAGTAGGAATAGGACAGAGGAGTTAGCAATGGAGATCGAAGAGACACATATAAAAGATAAACAACTAAGCAAAATTGAGTCTTCAATAGATGATATGTGTGTGTGGCTTTCGCTAAACTCAAGGGAACTGGAGAAGAGATACATCAAAAAAGAGGAGATAGAAGAGAAGATAAGGGACCTGGATGTGCTAATAGAAGAGACCGAGGATGGCAAATTTAAAATACATCCGAAGATTAAGACCTATCATGAGTTGCTAAAACTCGAGGGTAAGGTGTCGAACATGCTGGTGAAGGGAATAGAAGGATTAAAGAGGGCAATAGTGAGGAAGACTCCTGATGGCGAATACATGCTGTATACAGAAGGCTCAGCATTGAAGAAGGTATTGAAGATCGAAGGTGTGGATTCCACAAGAACCACGACAAATAACATACTCGAAATAGCAGATGTTATGGGCATAGAAGCAGCACGCAATGCGATAATAGAGGAGATGATGAACACGCTGGATGAGCAAGGGTTGGATGTGGACGCTCGTCATGTGACGTTAATTGCAGATGCGATGACAATGGATGGTGATGTGAAGCCAATAGGAAGGCATGGACTGGCAGGAAAGAAAGCATCGGTGCTCTCAAGGGCTGCTTTTGAAGTCACTGTGGATAATCTGTTGGATGCTGCCATACATGGCGAAACGGATGAACTGAAGGGTGTTACAGAAAATGTGATTGTGGGCCAGCCCATAAGGTTGGGAACCGGCTCAGTTGAATTAGTGGCAAAGAGCTATGGTGAGATGACAAAATGACAAAAGCAAAGAAGAAATCGCATGAAGTAGCGGATGTGAACAGGGAAATACAAAAGGTGGTAAATAGCGGTAAAATATTGATAGGGGCACGAGAGACGATGAAAGCACTGGATGGAAAAGGGGCGAAGTTGGTCATTCATTCCACTAACTGCCCCGAAAAGTTAAAAGGTGAATTTAAAGTGATGTGTAAAGAGGGCGATACCCCCCTTTATGGGTATCATGCTAATAGCACGGAACTCGGGCTTGCATGTGGTAAACCATATTCTATTGCATCTCTATGCGTTATAGAAGTTGGCGAGTCTGAGATATTACGGCTTCTACCTACTATTATGCATTCTAAGGAAAACACTGACTAACTAACGGGTATAAACGAAGGGAAAAAGTGATTGAAAATGACGGTGAAGCTGGATACTGAGGATATAAGGTGCATAGGCGTATTCGAGAGGATTACAGGTGCCGGCGCCATGGATTGTATAGTGGATAACGAAGCAAATAAAGTGATACTGGTGGTTAAGAAGGGAGATATGGGATTAGCCATAGGCAAAGGCGGTTCTAACATAACTAAAGTAAAAGATATGTTAAGGCGGGATGTGGAGGTTGTAGAACACTCACCCGATATAAATGAATTCATAGAGAATCTGTTCCGCCCGGTTTCTGTGAAGAGCGTGGAGATGCAGACGAAAGACGACAAAAGTGTAGTCTATGTGGTGGTTCCGAATAAAGACAAGGGTATTGCAATCGGCAAGGGTGGGGAGAAGATAAAAAAAGTGAAATTATTGGTGAACCGGCTTCAAGATATAGACGATGTGATAATCAAATAAGAAAGACATTTTTGAACGTAAAGTTTTATTGAATAAGTAATTCCTATTAAAAAGGAAGAGTTTCAGTAACGATGGGAAAAGGAATATACGCAGCAAGAAAGGCGAAGGAGAATAGGCGGAAGTTCCGGCGGCGAGATGCGAGCTATGCACGGAGAATATATTCTGCTAAAAGGAGCGACCCGCTGGAAGGTGCGCATATGGGCAAGGCTATTGTCCTAGAAAAAGTGGGGATAGAGGCAAAGCAACCAAACTCAGCGATAAGAAAATGTGTTCGTGTCCAGTTAATAAAGAATGGGAAGCAGGTAACTGCTTTTTGCCCTGGTGACGGTGCTATAAAGTTTATAGACGAGCACGATGAGGTATTGATAGTAGGAATGGGTGGAAGGAAAGGTAGGTCATACGGGGATCTATCTGGTGTCAGATTCAAGGTGGTGGCGGTAACTGATATTTCACTGCATGAATTGATAAAGGGAAAGAAGGAGAAGGTTCTGAGGTAAATGGCATTTGATAAGATATTTGATAAATGGGACATTAATGATGTAACGGTGGCTGATATGGGTGTAGAGCGGCATATCAGTCTCCGGTCGGTCTCGGCACTGCATAGTGGAGGGCGACATGCAAAACAGCAGTTTGAGCAATCAAAAGTTTGCGTGGTGGAGCGGCTCATCAATAAATTGATGATGTCCGAGAGGAACACGGGCAAGAAACAGAAGGCATATAAAATAGTAAAAGCCGCTTTTGATTTGATATACGAGAATACGAAACAGAATCCGGTTCAGATGCTCGTGGATGCCATACAAAACGCGGGACCGAGAGAGGATACAATCAGATTGAGATTTGGTGGTATATTAGTTCCTAAACCCGTGGATGTAACTTCACAGCGAAAGGTAGATCAGGCGTTACTCTTCATCGCACACGGAGCGCAGAAATGCGCATTCAAGAGCAAGAGGAGTATGGAGAAGTGCCTTGCCGATGAGATAACAAATGCGGCGAAGAACGCGAAATGCTATTCGATAAATAAGAAGGAAGAGAAAGAGCGGATGGCAAAGGCAGCGAGATAATTGCTGCAAGATTTTACGGATAGCCAAGACAACAGGTGCAGGAAAATGTGCTTTTTGTGTGGTTATAACTGCTTTACGTCGCCAACCTTTATATAGAGAGCGAAGATATAAATGACAGGTGATGCGGAAGAGTAAAGAGCATCACCAAAGAAAGGAGGTATTTAAGGTATGCAATATAGAGAAAGAGGGGGAATAAATTCCCCGCTGAATGTTGGCGACGTCTATGACGTAAAGATAGAGGATGTAGGCAGAGAAGGAGATGGAATAGCGCGAGTGGAAGGTTTTGTGGTCTTTGTACCCAATACGAAAAAAGGGGACAGTGTAAAGATCAAAATAGCTAAAGTCTCGCGGAGAGTTGGATTTGGAGAAGTAGTCACGGAAGAGTAAAAGTTCATTACGCTTCTAATATATACTACATCTTTAGAATAAGGCTATAGCTTTTTTATAGCCTCTCTTTTATTTTTTACTTTGATTTGTTTCATTCTATTTGTATAGCGAATCGAAAAAACCGCGAGGTTAGTACAAGAATTTTTGGTCAGCAGGGGCTAAAAAAGCCAATAGAGTGCTTAAGCCATATTAATATTTCTCGTGGAAACCTGTGGTTAGCGAAACAAACACATTTCATTTACGCTCTATATATCGTCCTCTCTGTTCTATCTCTGTTACTCTTTTCAATATTTGTGCGGCATCTGGAAAAGTGCTCAGGTATCCTTTTATAAAAGCCTCTTTTAGTTGTTCATGGGCATCATGCGTGCCGCAAAGGCTTTGTAAAAATACATGTACGTCTACGCCTTTTGCTTCTATGTTCGATTCCACAAACGATAACCCAAAATCTATCAGATATAAAATATTATCCTTACCCAAAATAATATTGGAAGTGGTTAAATCACCATGAATTATACTATTTTTGTGCAATATGCCAACGAACTCGCCTATTCTCTCACTTATTGCTTCGTTTATCACTTCACGCACTAAATCACCTTCTATTCGCTCCATCACCAATTCGTAATCGTGAACATCAAAGATGATTGGTGTAGGCACACCTTTTCTTCTCGCTTCTGAGATTATCTTCGCTTCGCTCCTCGTTCTTTCCCTTCGTATCCGCTCGTCTATCTCCCTCACCCGGTACCGCTTTTCTATTCTACGTTTGTACACGAGGTCGCCTTTTAGTTCTACTATTGCTTCTGCACATTGTATCATCATGGAACAACTCGTCTTTTCTAAGAAAAGGGTTCAAAACAGAAAAATTCTTATGTTCAAACCAAGAATATCAAAACGATAAAAATGGCAAAAAAAGTAGTGATAATTGGTGGTGGTGATGCGGGGACATACACATTGGAAGCGATATTTAAGAAAGGAGCAGAAGCACTCAAGCAGTTTGACATAACGCTGGTGAAGAAAGAAAAGGGTGGTTCCGCTTCTATTTGTGCGGTGCCTCTTGCTCTGCAAGGGGTTTTCGATATGAAGGATGTTACCGAGATAGAGCCACCGGAGGCTTTCATTGGACATGGTATTGATTATCGGACCGGTACAGAAGTAACGGGCATCAATTTGGAAGATAGCGCTGTAAGTCTTAACACGGGGGAGAAGCTAAAGTACGAATATTTGGTGATAGCAACAGGCAGAAAGCCGCGGATTCCCGATATAGAAGGTACTGCCTTAGAAGGTGTTTGCACAATGAGCACGGTGGAAGACGGTGAGAAGATAGAGGCTGCCATGAATGCACCAGAAGCGAAGAACGCTGTGGTTATCGGTGGTGGTCCGATTGGCATACAAGTGGCGGTTGCTTTTTCGAAAAAAGGTTTGAAAACCACCGTAGTGATGGGGCATCCAACGCCGCTATCCAGTATATTAGATCCCGATATGGGCTCAATAGTACATGAAAAGCTGGTAAAAGACGGACTCGAGTTCATCGTAGGAAAAAGTGTGGATTCCATAAATGGAGAAGGAGCAAAGGTAAGGGCAGTTGTGGTGGGCGGTGAGAAAATTCCCGCGGATATAGTTGTGATTTCACGCGGTATGCTTCCGAATACGGATTTAGCAGAAAAGGCGGGCATAAAAATAGGCGAAACGGGCGGAATAGTAACAGACCAGTTTTTACACGTTAATAAAGGGGGTAGGTATCTGAGTAATGTATATGCGCTTGGCGATTGTGTAGAGATGATAGATGCAATTACGCTTCGGCCACGACTGAGCCTGCTTGCTTCTACCGTTTTGGTGCAGGCTAAAGTGGTTGTAAACGATTTATTGGGTGGCAGCTACTCGCTCGAACCCGCCTTGAGTCCTGCGGTTGCGACTATTTCTAATTTTCAAGTGGGTTCTGTGGGAATCACATCGGCAACTGCGGAGAGGCACGGGATAGAAGTAATAAGCGGTAAAAAGGAGAAGCCCACGAAAGCAAGATTCTATCATGGCAGGAAGTCAATGGCGGTGAAATTACTTTTTGATGCTTATTCAGAACGGTTGATAGGGGCGCAGATTATTTCAGAGGAGATGGTTGCGGATAGGATAGACGGGCTCTACAACGCTATAAGACAGGATATGACTGCGAAGGAACTAAGCAGGATGGAGAAGAGCTTTGACCCGTATATTTCATTGCACAGAGATGTTATGGTTGATGCTGTCGAGAGCGCTGTGGAACAGTTCATGAAGGCGCGGGGCAGATAGCGATAATAGCAAAAGAGGTATTTGTATAGCAGGGGTAAAACCACGAGATTTCACAAGATTAGCACAAGATTTTGGGGTTAACAAGGGATAAAAAAAACCAATAGTGCACTTAAGCCGGATTATAAGTATTATCTTCTCGTGAAAATCTGTGTAATCTGTGGTTAGCTCAACAAATAGCAAAAAAGTAATGCTCCGCCGGGGATTTGAACCCCGGTCGTGGGCTCGAGAGGCCCGCATGCTTGGCCGAACTACACCAGCGGAGCTCGATTATGTCTTCACTTTCTTCTTTATGTTTTAATAATGTTTACTGTTCCGGTTTGCCAAGAGCGATAAAAGCATCGCATACCTCGTTCGGGTCGCCACGCATCACTATCTCGCCTTCGTCTATCATTATAGCTTCGTGCACAAGCTCTCGAACTATATCGAGCTGGTGGCTTACGACTAATATAGTAGTATTAAATCTACGATTCAGATCTTTAATTGAGTTCGCGATTTTACGCATCGAGATCGGGTCGAGGTCGCCAAAAGGCTCATCTAAAAGCAGAACTTCGGGTTCTGCTGCCATAAGCGTGGCGATTGCCAGCCTGACATGCTCTCCCGCACTTGTTTCGCTGTTGTAGCGTCTGAATATCTCTTCCGGTAGGTCAAGCGCATCGAGGTATGGTTTAGCAGCTTTAAAGGTCTCGGATGCCGGGAACTTGGGAAAAAGCTCTTCAAACGTATCCCTACTGAGACCCAACTCTTCGAGCCTCTGCATCGCCTCTGACTCCGGCATGTCCGCAATCCTGAGTAGCGCATCAAGTTTTACGTTGCTTATCCCCTGCTCTTTCGCTCTATCCATCGCATCTCGCACCATATCGAGCTTCTTTATACCCAGCTTTTGCGCAAAGCTATCCTGAACGAGTTGATATGGCGGAAGCGTGAACTCCTGATGCAAGATACCCAATTTGCTCCTCGCCTCCATTGCTCTATCGCTACCAAGTGCACCAATATTAGCAAAGTCCACAGTGCCTATCCGGTACAATACCCAGCCCTTATCCGGCTGCTCAAGACCTGAAAGTAATCGCATCAATACGGTCTTACCCATTGCCGAAGGACCAATGATGCCTAATATGTCGCCTCTTGGAATCTTTAAGTTTATATTCGGCATCTCTATCGTTTTTATCAACGTGTTGCTCGTGTATATTACGTACTTCTTCCATACACCGTAAATATCAATCATTATGTCTTTCTTGTCCTTTATAGGAACCAGAGGCTTAACCGGGTCGAGTTGGGCTAAAAACTTATCCGTTATCTCATCTACCCCACCGTCATCTATTATTTTGCTTTTCTCCATCCAGATCAACCGGTCAGAGAGGTGTTTATGCACTTCGGCCATGTGCGATACGACCAGAACACTGATGTCCGTAGCGTCATTTATCCTTTTTATACTATCGAGTAAATCACCCCGTGATATCGGATCAGACATCGTGCCGGGCTCATCCAGTAGCAACAACGAAGGCGATTTCGCAAGCTGACGTGCAAGTAAAACTCTTTGCTTCTCGCCACCGCTCAAGATTGGATAAAAATATTTATGCTTCTCTCGCAGGTCCACGAGGTCAAGTATGTCAAGCGCTTGTTCCTTTAACTCCTCGTATTCGTCCTCCAACTGCGGTATCTCTTCAAATCCCGTTTGGATCGCGCGAAGCCGTAAAATAATATTATTCAACACTGACTGGTTCCAAAGTGCAAAAGAACGTTGAAGATGATAAGCCGTCTTTTTTCGTAGCGTTCTGAACTCCGAGTAAGGGGAATCAGCCATTACTTTAACGCCGTCTATCTCTATACTTCCCTTGGTAAACGTCTCGTAACCACGAAGCATACGAAGTAAAGTCGTCTTTCCTGCACCGCTCCTCCCGATTATCCCTAAAGTCTCGCCCTTTTCTATCTTGAATGATACATTATCCAGTGCTACTACTTCTTTGCCTATTTTTGGCAGTTTATATGTCTTACTCAGTCCTTCTACACGTAATGTTTCTCCCATCTTCATCGCCTCTTCTCTTAAATATATGGGTATAGGTTATAACTTTTATATCGGCACGGCCGTCACCTTTCCACCGAAAGCTTTATATACCCTATTCATCCTATGATAACACTGAGGCTGAAAAATGGGAAAAAGAAATTGCGGGTTAGGGAAGATGGTTTTAGTCGCAGCGTTGCTGGTTTTATTTTTTACTGCCTTTTGTGTTGCGGTTACGAGTGCAGCGGATATTTATGTGTCAGAAGGCGGTATCCAGACGATTCAGCAGGCGGTGAATAACGCCCGCGCCGGCGATACTATCCACGTGCGCGATGGTACATACAACGAGAATGTGCATGTAAACGTGGCTAAATTAACTATAAGGTCCGAGAACGGCTCGGCAAACTGTATTGTGAAAGCCGCAAAACAAGACCTGGATGTCTTTTTTGTATCGGAAAACAACGTGACCATAAGCGGGTTCACGATGCGTGGTGCATCAGCATTTGGATTTGCTGGAGTATGTCTTCTTGACGCAAGCTACTGCCACATTTCGGGTAACAACGTCACGAGCAACGGTGATGGTATCTCTATACTTAATTCGCACAGCAATTTGGTTGCGAACAACATGGTTGCGGACAACAACTATGACGGTATCTACCTCGAACTTTCGAACGGCAACACGATCGCGAACAATACAATTGCGAACAATAACTGGGAAGGTATCTTCTTAGATTCTTCAAGTGACAACACGTTCACGAAGAACAGCGTATCTAACAACACCAGATACGACTTCTACTCAGCCGAACATTCGCATAACAATACAGTCGAAGACCTCCTGCTATGTGGTTACCCCACTACGGTCTCGTTTACATACGACAACGGCGTGGGGCTAAAAAGCGTGGATACCGCTCCATCCGAACCTTCTGGTAAGATGGACATAAGTAAATACGTGGATGCCACGAAAGTATGTGCAGATTCGTGGCTGTTCTTGAACGTTAGTTATGACGAAGCGGATTTAGGGAACGTGGCAGAAGATAGTTTAAGAATGTGGGTGCATACCGGCACGGATTGGGTAGAAGTTACCGGTACAACAGGAGTTAATACGGCTGAGAACTATGTGTATGCTTATATTACGGATTTTAATATAATCGCGCCGCTTGGTGACCCAAACGGGCTCAGCCTCAAGCCGCTTGGTGACCCAAACGGGCTTAACTGCACCTTTGGCGACCTCTGCGTAAACGCAAGCGGTTGGTGGCGTGACGGCGGCACTTTTAATGCGAGCGGTACACGGATACAGGATGCGATTAATAACGCTTCTGCAGGTAATACGATTTACGTGTATAACGGCAGCTACACCGAGAACGTGAACGTGGACGAGCAGCTCACTCTACAGGGCGAGGGCATGGATGTGGTGAATGTAACCGCGGCTTCGGCATCAGATCACGTCTTTGAGGTGACCGCTGATTACGTGAACATCTCAGGGTTCAATGTGACCGGGGCGAGAGGAACTATGAATGCGGGGTTTTACATCGGTAGCGGCGTGAATCACTGCAACATTTCTGATAACAACGTTTCGGACAACACCATCGGCATTTACCTGAATTCTTCGAGCAACAACATGTTTACGAATAACACAGTATCGGACAATACATGGGACCTCCGTATTGCGAGTTCGACATCTGCCTTCACAAACAACACACTCAACGGCACAACGATTGATTTTACTTACAGCGGAGATGTGTCGTTAAGAGGTGTGACTTCACAGCCAAGCGATCCACCCGGCAGAAACAACATCAGCAAGTCCATAAACGCCACTAATCATAGTGCTGGTGCATGGATATTAATGAACTTCAGTTATTCGGACTCGGATCTCAGTGGTCTGGACGAATCGAGTTTGAAGGTCTGGAAGCACAACGGTACTGCGTGGGTTGAGGACGGCTGGAATGGAACACGGTATCTGGACACGACAAACAACGTTGTTGGCGTAAACATCACGAGTTTCAGTGTGTTTGCACCGATGGCAGCTACCGAATCCTGTCAAGCAGTGATTTCCAATTATACACCCGCGCAACAACTGCAGATTGAAGATGAACGAGGCACAAGCTACAAACAGAGTTATCCCTATCTACAAAAATCCAGAACTCTAAATGCTTCTGCTACTTTGTCTTCGCCCGAAAAAGTTGGCGGAGTTCGGTTTATTGTTGATCAAGGACGGGTAAACGAGACAATCGTCAATGACCTCAATATCGCTGATACGTTATTCAACGCGCAATTTACCAGTCTTTCATACGGCAACCATACTCTGGATATTATTATACTGAATGAAACTCTGGACGCTCTTTCCGGAGAGAATCAGACAGTAAGCATTGACCCTTTCTGGATACAGTCTTACCTCATCCAGTTTGTGGGCGACAGCATCACCATCTCTTATGTAGATGTTACTGATGGAGACGTTCTTAATCTCACAGATGCTCTAAGTGACGGCAATGCAGTTACCAGTGAGAATTTACTGGAACTTCCCTGTTGGGATAACCTCACCCCCCATAGATGTTATTGCAACGGCATCCATATCTTTTATTCTGATTATATCAAGGATTTTTATGGTACCTGGGTTTACAGCAATAACGAGGCGAAGAGCGGTATAACTGCTAAGGGAACACATGACAAGTTCATAGCCAACGTTAACGGCTATGCGGATAGATTCACTTCATTAGATGGAAATATCAGCAACTCTGATTTGTTCGGACCAACTCACGCATATGTGATGCTTGGTATAAATGACAAAAACGGTGGGTTTATTGATGCAGATTATGAAGCGAATTTAACTTTAGTTGTCACAGATATTCATAACCATAGCATAGCTTATGAAAACATAACTCTGCTTTATCCTACCTACACGCCTAATGGTGATGTATTAAGTTATCTTGATAATATTGATAATGTTGCAAGCAACCTGGGCACTCGATTGATTACTGCGCTTTACAATAAAACGAAGGACAACTATGCTAGTGGGAAATCATGGTATGACGCGGACGAGGTGCATTTTACAAGAGCCGGTTCTCGGAACGTCTCCCGGATAATAGCAGAAAATTCGATTTTTACTGCGGGCCTAACCTGCACCTGCGGCGACATCTGCGTCAACGAGAACGGCTGGTGGCGAGACGGCGGCGTGATCAATGGCAACGGCACGCCGATACAGGCGGCGGTTGATAACGCGACTGCGAGCGAGACGATCTATGTGTGGAACGGCAGCTACACCGAGAACGTGAACGTGAACAAGCGGCTCACGCTGGAAGGCGAAGGCGCGTATGTTGTAAATGTAACTGCTGCTTCGGCATCGGATCATGTCTTCGAGGTGACTGCAAATTACGTGAACATAAGTGGATTCACACTGGAAAATGCCACGGCAAACGGAAAGGCGGGTATATACCTGGGTGTAGGTGTGAATAGCTGCAATATCACGAATAACACGGTGAAATTGAACTACAACGGTATTTATCTCGGGAACGCAGATGATAACAACATCACTTGCAACTGGGTGCACCACAACACACGTGCGGGATTCAACTTGACGGGAGGCAGCAGCGGCAACAATATCAGTTGCAATAATATCGTGGCGAATGGTGTGCCGAACGGTACAGCTTGGGAATGGCAGTTCTACAACGATCAGAAAGAAGCGGTAGAAGCAAAGAACAATTACTGGGGTGCGGTAATGGATAACGCTACGATAAATGCAAGCATATACGATTGGCAGGACGATCCGGTCAATTGCAGCAACGTGACGTACTATCCATTCAAAAAAGACCCGAATATTTGTGCACCGATTCCTGAACTCTCGACTGTGATGCTGTTGGGCGTGGGGTTGCTGACGCTTGCGGGGTATCTTCGGATAAGAAGGAAAGGGTGAGTGGCGAAATGTACTGTTATTGCTTCCTGAGTAGCAGAGGTCTATTCCTGATTGACTCCAGGGATTACGCAGACTCCTGAAGAACCTACGAAATCAAGAGCGGGAAGAGAGTACATCAAGGAAATAGATTCAACGGGCAATGAGGTTACAATAGACACTCCTGGTACAGAAACGATAGAGGGTCTTTTACATGTTTGCTCGAGACACCGTGGAAATACTTGACTATTGTAAGTGATGGCGCGAACGGGCTAATAGCGGCAAAAATTTTATAAGAAACAAAAAGTAAAAAGAAATAAGGTGGCGAATGATGGAGCAGAAAAATGTGGCAGGATGTGAGAGAATATGGCCCCCGTAACATTGGAAACAATACACAAAGATCTGGAATTTGTAAAGAGTGAATTGAGGGAGATGAAAGCGCATATGGTGGATATAGACAGCATAATGACGGAAGATGATTATAAAGCACTGCAAGAGTATAACATAGAAAAATCCGAAGGTAAATTAACATCGCACGAAGAGCTCAAGAAAGAGATGGTTTTATGATGTTTACTCATGTGTGTTCGGTTAAGTAATTATGGTCCACAAAACCAAAATAAAAGACATACAAAAAGTATTTTATGAACACAGATTAACGCAGATTAACGCAGATGGAAATCACAAACTTCTAATTAATTTTGGGTGCTCTGCTCTGTTCTGTGACGGTAAAAAATCGTATGAAAGACAAAAAAGATGAATCCGTGTAAATCTGTGTAAATCTGTGTCGGAAATGCGTTGTTATATTATTTTATGGGTCATTATTTATGTTGAGTCGTACTTAACCGAACACCTATGGATGTTTACTATATACTATTCCAGCAGATCAGTGCGCACCGATTCCTGAACTGCCAACGGTATTACTGTTGTGTGTAGGATTGGTGATGCTTGCGCGGTATCTCAGGATGAGAGGGAAAAAAGATTTAAGGGGCTTAACGCCCCCATATTTTTTACTTTAGATATTTAAAATCTTTATATTTGTACTAAACATGAAAATAGACAAAACCACGTATAGGGCGAACGACATAAGGGGTATTGCAGACTCCCAGCTTACTAACGAATTTTGTACTTTGGCTGGCCTGGCGTACGTAGAGCTGTTACGCAAATACCGCCGTAAGGAACCTCAAGAGCTAAGAGTAGTAGTAGGAAAAGACGTCAGGAACAGCTCGCCACGACTAAAAACCGCTTTTGCCGAAGCTCTCGTGAGTATGGGCGTCCATGTGATAGACATCGCACCTGGGGCGAAGGTGAGCTCCACACCGCTGATGTATTTCGCTACGTGGCTATTCAATACAGACGGCGGCGTTGAAGTCACGGGCAGCCACCTGGACAAGGAATGGAACGGGTTCAAGCCCTGTGTTGGTTCGGAAAGCGCCAAAGAGAATCACATACGTGAGATGTTTCAGACTGCGAAGAAACTCGAAGATACGTTTGAATCTTGGCACAGCACGGCGAAAGGCACGCTTGAAGAAGTGGACATTCTGAAAGAATATCATTCGATGATAGCGGCGAACGTTATTCTGCGTGATAGATGGGAAGAACTGGCGTTACACGCCCTTTCCGGTAAGAGTTCGCTAAAGGCTGCACTTTCTACCGCTGTACACGAGATAAAAAAATTGCCGGAAGACCGAAGGAAACCGTTAAGCGGCCTAAAAATCGTCTATGATGCCGGTAATGGCACCACAGGTGTAATCGCACCTCCTATCTTCCGTGAGTTGGGTGCTGACGTATTCGAGCTGTACTGTGCGCCAGATGGTAATTTCCCACATCACCTGCCGGACCCCACGATACCTCGCTTCCTAAAAGATTTACATGCTGAAGTTCAGCGTAAAAATGCACATATCGGGCTTTCCTCTGACTGTGACGGTGACCGTGCAGGTGCGGTATCACCGGATGGACGGCTGATAATCGGTGAACAGATTCTGGCTCTGCTCTGTAAACACGTATTAAAAGAGCATCCTAATGCCAAAATCGTGTACGATACGAAATGTTCAGACGCAATAAAGGAGATAATAACAGAGAATGGGGGCGTACCGGTAGAGTGGAAGACGGGGTTCTCGTTTATAAAGTCAAAGATGGATGCTGTTGGTGCGGTTGCCGGAGGTGAGATGTCAGGGCATGTATATTTCCAAAAGAACAATCGCGCGGACGATGCTGTATTCGCATTCTCTGAGCTTTTACTACTCACTGCTAAAGAATTACAGCTCAGACGCGATACGAGCACAGTTGATGCGATGCTCGAGGACTTCTTGACACGATACGTGAACACGTCGGAGATACGGATACCCGTGGTAAGCGACGAGGAGAAGGAGCGGGTTAGCGATGTGATAGAGAACTACTACCGGAAGCTTGTGTCGAATCAGCCTGAGAAATACCGGCGAAGAACCGATGAAGCGGGTAACGATATAGATGGTGTGAAGATAGAGTTTCTGGCGGAGAATGGCTGGGCTTTGGTACGCCGTTCAAATACTTCACCGGTGATTATCCTGCGGATGGAGGCGAAGACTGAGGACGGACTGCGAAAGATAGAAGAGCACGTGATAACGAAGTTCATGGAATTTGAAACCGTGGACTTGACGGCAGACGAGACGGTAAGAAGGATAGTGCAACGATTAAAATAGATATTCTTATGAATCAGTTCTGAATTAGGGCATACGCAAACTATATATACTCACAATGCCTTCTTGCTATAGTTCTTGTGTCTGAGCGTTAGGTAGTGTGCAATGACATAAGTGTCGCAATAAACAAAAAGGAGGTGATAAAAAAAAGATGATAGAAACAATAAAGGCAAGTTTTGCTGATGCCATTGGAGCAATGGTCGGGTATCTACCTGCGATAATTGTTGCGATAATAATCCTGATAATAGGATTGTTTGCAGGTCGTATCGGTGGAAAAGTCATATCAAAAGTGCTCGATAAGATAGGTGTAGACGACGCAGTAGAGAAAACAGCTATTGGTGATACGATTAAGAAATCGGGCATGACCACCGTGGGATGCTTTGATGCACTGATTAGATGGTTCATATACCTCGTCTTCATTATGGCAGCCATAAACGTGTTGAACATCCCGATGTTAGCAGGCTTCGTGCAGCAGGTCGTTTTGTATATTCCGCATCTGATCTTAGGTGTCATAGTATTAGTAGTGGGTCTGATAGTGGCTGACTTCTTCCTTGATCAGCTAGAAATGCAGTTAACAGCCAGGGAAGTTGAATTTTCGGAGATAATAACATCGGTATTGAGGGTAATCTTTTATCTGGTGGTGATCGTATTTGCATTGGACCAACTACTCATCGAGACAACAGTAATATACACGTTCCTCGTTCCGTTAGCGTGGGGAATTGCAGCAGGTATTGCAATCGCTATGGGAATCTCTCTGGGCTGGGGACTCAAAGACGTCGTTGCCGAGTACGTGAAAGAGAAACTGAAAGAGGGAAAAAAAGAGGAATAAATAAGATAATCGCAAAAGTTATGGCGGGGAACGATTCTTTGTTAACAGGATCACTCTCCGTCTTTTTTTTGCACCTTAATAGCTGTCTTCAATCAAACCTTTAAGTGGTCTGAAGGCGGTACCCCGCCTGGGACTCTCGCATTTCACACGCTGATTCCGTTTCACAACAAGAGACGTTAGACTTCATGAGAATCGTTGCGAAAGATTCTCTTATCCTTTCGATTTGGATTTTCAATCGCAGCTTTGCCGACTTAACCCGCTCGCCTCATATCTTTTTTGTACACCACAGTTCGATACGGGAAAGGAATCTCAACGCCCTCACTATCAAATCTCTTCTTCACCGATTCTCGTATTTCCGCCCCGGTGCTCCACGCCGTGGACCTGTCCGAGACCCAAAAAGTTGCTCTTAGCTTAACAGCAAAATCGCCGAGCTCCGTAACCCGCACATTCACTTCTTTATCTTCTTCGTGCATCACATCCGGATGTTTGTCTATTTCATCAAGGATTATTGATCTGGCAATGTCTATATCAGAATCGTAACTAATCCCGAAATCTACCGCCCATAGCACCGCAAGGTCCTCTATCGTCCAGTTTATTATAGATTCTTCACTTATACGTGTGTTAGGAATGATCAGCCTCTTGTTCTGCCATGTTCTTATCACGGTATGCCGGAGTGTTATATCTTCTACGGTTCCATATTCATCTTCCATCTCCACGACATCGCCGACACGAAAAGGGCGAAAAATAGCAATAGAAATACCACCAAATATGTTAGAAAGTACTTTCTGTGCTGCAAAACCTATAACGATAGCAGCGATGCCTGCACCGGCTGCCATGCCGAGCATTAAGCCTGGAAGACCGGGGATGAGTTCAATCACAACTACACCGCCTATTATGTAAATCGTGAGAATTATTAGTCTTCTAACAACCGTATAAGTAGTTTCATCCACTTTGAGCTTCCCGCTTGCGAATTTGAAGTAAGCGACCAAAGCGCGGTTTATAAGCACTGCGATTATGACTGTAGCTACAATCGTAATTGCTATTTTAATAAAGGTAGTGAGGGTATCCAGGGTTTCCGCTGGTATAACCATCATATTTAGTCGGAGCATACTAAAATCAAATCGCCCATTACAAATATAAAACAAGTATAGCCAAAAAAGTGCGATAACCTTTTAAAGCGGTATAACATATATTTAACTGGAGGAGGAAAAGGAACAAGGTGTTATCGCTCCTAACATTAAAAATTATACTACTTTTTGTGTTATTACTCCTGTCCGGGTTCTTCTCGGGCTCTGAGACCGCTCTGGTTGGAATCGGGAAGATAAAAGCGCGAACGTTAGTGAAGCGGGGTGTAAAAGGCGCGGAGATCATTGATGAGATGACACGCGAGCCCGAAGCTGTGCTCACTGCCGTGCTTATCGGGAATAATATAGTAAACATCGCAGCATCGGTAATAGCAGCATCTATTGCCATAGAGTTCTTTGGCGGTTACGGTGAGGCGATTGCAATCGGGGTAATGACTCTTTTAATCCTCACGTTTGCTGAAATCATGCCCAAGACGATTGCAGTTCATCATGCAGAAGGTGTTTCCATTCTGGTTTCCAGACCCATGAAGCTCATGGCTTCCGTTTTTCTACCTGTTATAAAAGTGTTTTCTCTGATTACCGCTGCATTTGTGCGGATTTTGGGCATAAAACTGCATCGTAAGCAGGTGATGACAGAAGAGGAAGTAGAGACGATGCTGGACATAGGCGAAGAGGAGGGGGCGATAGAAGAGGACGAGAAGGAGATGATGATGGGTGTGCTGAAGCTTGACGAAATCGTGGTGAAGAGTGTGATGCGACCAAAGGATGAGATGGTTTGTCTGGAAGTAGGTCAAACGGGTGACTCCGCTGTGGACGTAATAAAGAGCAGTGGCTACTCAAGAATTCCCGTCTTTGACGGGACTAAGGATAACATCGTCGGCGTTTTATATGCGAAGGATTTGTTAATCAAAGCGAATGAAGGTACACTTCCGGTAAAAGAGCTAATGAAAAAACCTTTTTTCGTTTCTGAGGCGAAGCGGGTAGATGACCTACTCGACGAGTTCCAGCGTGGTAGAGTTCATATCGCCATTGTAGTGGACGAAGAGGGCAGAACAAAGGGGTTAGTTAGTTTAGAAGACCTTCTGGAGGTAATTGTGGGTAGCATATATGATGAATACGATATAATAAAGATGAGAGAAAGACATCCAAGGCTTTAAATCGCAATTTGAGCTATCTGGTTGCATACAAAATAGAAACAGTCTATTACCTTTCCCTTTGTAATTGTTTAGCTAACCACAAGATTTCACAGATTTTCACGAGAATAGAAGGACAGTAACCAGATTTTAGTATACCATAGGCCACATTACCCCACATTAATCCCATTTTCTTGTGTTAATCTCGTGGTTTTAAAAATTCGCTATACAAATACTTCCCTTTTAATAAACAACTACATTTGAGTGGGGAAGCTAAGATTCACGGGTAATCTTTGCTTCCGCCGCCCATTTTACCTTTCTCCTTTTCCGCCTTAGCTTCACCATGTTTCGCTCACACTTGGTACTGCAGAAATACAAAACAGTTCCGTCGCGTTTCACGAACATCATTCCGGTTCCCGGTTCTATGGGTAAATCACAAAAAGAGCATCTCTTCTCCATCTTCTTTCCTCGCCTTGCTATAAAATCATCTTCTCAATAATTTCCGCACTTCCCTATCTGTCTCTAACAGCACAATAACATCGCCTGTCTTTACCGGACCTCTACAATTCCTTGTTATGATTCGGCCTTTATTCTCGCCGTCCAGTACTCTGCACTTTATCTGCGTTGATTCGCCGTGCATCCCTGTCCTTCCTACGACTTCTATCACCTCTGATGGTGTCCCCCTGTCATCGTACATGCTTTCCTTTCTCCTTATATTACCTACGCTTTTATCTTATCCAATTCCCCTGTAATCGTACCAATCGCTTCTTCTGCTTTGCCGGTATCTACGATAGCAGCAGAGCCGCAGCCCTTCTTTATACCACACGCAGCCCCTAAATCCTTCTGGCTCTTCACATACACGTAAGGAATGCCTTTCTCTTCACACAGTGGAGGTATATGCATCACTATCTCCACAGGAGTAACATCCTCGCCAATAAGCACCAGCTTTGCCATCCCTCGTTCTATAACCTTTGTAGTCTCGTTTGTACCCTTCTTTATGCTGCCCGTAGTTCTCGCCAAATCCAATGCCTCTAACGACTTGCTTTGCAATTCCTCTGGCACTTCAAACTTGACATATCCTTTTTTCTCTTCCTTGGTCATCTTTCATCCCTTTACAGCGTCATCTGCGCTTTTACTTTTATATTACTCACTAATGCTTTAAGCTTATAATCTTCAAACAAGACTGGTTGCACATAACCTTCCGGTACACTTAGCGATATCTCTTTTGTACGCCCGTATCTACCCTTACTCACTATCACGGCGCTTACCAGCCCTAAGATGTCCAATTCTGCAACTAAATCACTAACGCGGCGTTGTGTTAACGGTTCCATGTCCAAATGGTTACATGACCTTCGATACATGTTATAGACTTCACCGCTGGAGAATCGTCTCTTGTTCCTTTCCCTGCGTAATAAAAGCACACTGCTTAGCACTATTTTTGATTGTGGCGGTAGCGTCTTTATCACTTCCACAATGCTGTTTGCTTCTATCCTTTCACTTGCTTGCCTCACGTGCTCCTCTGTTACCGTTTTGGACTCCGAGCGCTCGGCAATTTCACCTGATACTCTCAGCAGGTCAAGAGCACGCCGCGCATCGCCATGCTCCTGAGCGGCGAAAGCGGCGCATAGTGGTATTACCGCATCATTAAGCGCAGAATAATTGAAAGCCATCCGCGCTCTCTCACCCAAAATATCCTGCAACTGAGCGGCATCGTAAGGCGGAAATATTATCTCCTCCTCGCTCAAGGATGACCTCACCCTCGGGTCCAATAGCTCCGTGAATGTCAGGTCATTTGAAATGCCTATCATGCTTACCCGTGCATTATTTAGCTCGCTGTTTATCCTTGAGAGGTTATACAACGCACCGTCACCTCTGGTTGCTAACCTGTCCACCTCATCTAATATCACGATTACGCATCTATCATCCGTATCTATCCCCGCCTTAAACTCTGAATATACCATATCTGTTGGCCAACCTATTAACGGGACCTTCTTATTGAATATCCGTGCGAGATAGGCGAAAACACGATATTGCGTATCAAACACCTCGTTGTTGATATATATCATGAAGCATTTACTGCCCATCTTCCGCCCCATCCTTTCTAATTCTTTACTTACATATTTCACCGTAGCTGTCTTTCCCGTCCCTGTCTTACCATAGATTACTACATTGGACGGGGTCTCTCCCTTTAGCGCCGCAGACAAAATGTCGGCTAAACTCTTTATCTGCCTCTCCCGATGCGGCAGTTTTTCGGGAATATATGCGTGGCGAAGTACCTCTTTGTTTGCAAATATCCGCCCCTCATATATCAGGTCATCGAATAGGTTATCCATCTCTGTCACTAAAAAATACCTCGATGTAAAAATGTTTTTGCATACTTAATAATAGCGAGTTTTTCACGTAGGATAGCAATCTT
The DNA here is from genome assembly GCA_013180585.1 of Candidatus Methanophagaceae archaeon GoMg2. GTDB lineage: Archaea > Halobacteriota > Syntropharchaeia > Alkanophagales > Methanospirareceae > QENJ01. The sequence goes on along the minus strand of QBUM01000251.1, from coordinate 32,953 downwards.
CCTTTGGGTATTTCCTCTAATATCCGAGTTTTATATCCCAAAAATGATGCTTTTATGGCTCTATCAGTTGGAGAATATATGGACGATAGCTGTGCCTCCCGTCCCACCTATGTTATGTGTCAGTCCAACTTCAACGTTGGGTATCTGCCTTTTTCCGGCTTCTCCTCTGAGCTGCTGCACTATCTCGGTCACCTGCCGTACACCTGTTGCACCGAGCGGGTGCCCACATGCTTTTAGTCCGCCAGATGGGTTTATAGGTATTTTACCACCTATTTCTGTCTCTCCTTCACCCGTGGCAGTGCCTCCACTACCCTTTTCAAAAAAGCCTAAATCTTCTATTGCTATTAGTTCCGCAATCGTGTATGAATCATGCACTTCCGCGACGTCTATCTGCGACGGCTCAAGGGACGCCTTTTGATACGCCTTCTTTGCTGCAAACACCGTTGCATCCATCGTTGTTATGTCCCTCCGGTCATGAAGCGAGAGGGTATCGCTTGCCTGTGCGGACGCTTTAACGTAAATAGGCGAATCAGTATGTTTCTTCGCATCCTCGGCGGCGCATACAACAACCGCAGACGCCCCATCTGCTATGCCAGAGCAATCCAGCATGTGAAGCGGGTCGGCGACCATAGGAGAGCCAAGTACGGCATCTGTTGAGATCTCCCGCCGGTATTGTGCAAGGGGGTTCTGAGTGGCATTCAAATGGTTCTTTACCGCTACCTTTGCCATTTGCTCGCCCGTAGTATGATATTGTTGCATGTGTGCCCGCGCCATCTGAGCAAACAAGGACGGGAGCGTTGCGCCACAAAACGCTTCCCACTCCCGATCTACGCCGGAAACGAGCAAATCGCTGGCTATATCATCATCTACATCGGTCATCTTCTCCACGCCTGCCGCTATCACGAGGTCGTACCACCCGGAAGCCACAGAAAGAACCGCTAAATGCAATGCGAGCGCGCCTGAGGCACAAGCGGCTTCCACTCGTGTCGAGGCAATATGTAATCCAGATAATCCGGCACGATCTAATATTAACGCACCGATATGCTCCTGCTCCACAAATCTGCCGGCTGACATGTTCCCGCCATATAACGCATCTATCTCCTCTCCGCTTATCCCTGCATCTTCTATCGCTTTTAACCCCGCTTCTACCGCTATGTCCCGGAAAGACCTATCCCAGAGTTCACCAAATTTTGTGGTTCCCACACCTATTATCGCTACTTCTCTCATATTACATCCTTATTTTTCCTTGATGTTTCGCATACGCCGCGTAATCCAGATACTTCTTTGAACTAAGAAAGTGCTCTACCTTCCTCGCTTTCTCTTGCACCTCTCCGATAAGGTCTGTAACACGGAAAGCAAATGAGTCAGAACCCGCACCGGAGCCGAAGGAGGTCAGCAAAATCCGCTGCGAGGGTGATGCCTTATCAAGAACGGCTGCGAGCCCTATCATCGAAGCAGCCGAGTACGTGTTACCAAAGTTAGTTACCATCAGGCCGGGTTTTACTTGCGCTGATGTAAATCCAAGACTTTTTGCTGCTTTTAGTGGGAACTTTCCGTTAGGTTGGTGAAATACGGCAAAGTCAAAGTCGGCAGGTTGGAGCCCTGTTTTTTCCAGCAATGCTTTAGTAGCTGATATCGTATGTCGGAAATAAGCAGGTTCGCCAGTGAAGCGCCCACTGTGTGATGGGTACTTTTGCAGGTCTCTTCGCCAGAAGTCGGGTGTATCCGTAGTAAAGGACGCAAAATCCTCTATCTCGGCGACTACCCGGTCTTGCCCGATGACAAACGCAGCACTACCCGCGGCAGCGGTGTACTCTAATGCGTCTCCCGGGCTTGCCTGCGAAGCGTCAGCACCTATTGCGAGTCCATACTTTATTTTATTCAGCGCGACAAGACCCATACAAGATTGTATTGTTGCAGTTCCGGCTTTGCATGCGAACTCAAAGTCCGCAGCAGTGATCGAATTCGATGCGTCTATCGCTGCAGCTACGATGGTCGCGGTAGGCTTTACGGCGTAAGGGTGACTTTCCGCTCCCACGTATATGGCACCTATATCTTGCGGGTCGAGGTTTGCACGAAGAATAGCAGCTCGTGCGGCTTCTACAGCCATTGTCGCTGTATCTTCGTCCAGATCGGGCACTGATTTCTCTGCCACCATCAGGCCCGCTTTTATACTCGCACCATTCTCGCCCCACTGTTTTGCTATCTCTTCCACTTTTATTCGATACACCGGTACATACACGCCATACGAGACTATCCCTATCATTGTAATTACCAATATAAACAAAGGCAACTAAAATATATACCTTATAGGTGGAGTTCATGGAAGAAGAAATACGAAACTACTTAGCAAATAAGTTTGGCAGTCCGCTAAAAATACGGAACGTAAAGGAGTTGGGGCTGGCGTCAGAGCAGGAAAAAGAGCAAGAAATAAAGGGGTTTGGCTATGGCAAACCCTACCTCGTGGTGTTTGAGACCAGAGAAGGTGAACAAAAAGAGGTTGTCATCTCTTCGATGCGGGGGGATGGATTCGGGCATGACCATCTCTCTGACCGTGCACAGATATTGATATGGCAGTATCATGCGTTCAATACGCTGCCGAAACACGTAAAGAGTGTTGATGTCGGCTATTTTACGAAAGACGGACAGATGGAATCCGCAAGTGATGCTGCGGAATATTTCATTGTATGCGATAAAGTGGAAGGCAAGGAGTACGTTAATGACCTGAACAGGTTAAAAGACGGAGGTGCGTTAAGGAAAGAGGATGAAGCGAGAGTATCTGCCTTGGCTTCTTATTTGGCTGATATACACGCAGTTAAGAATGATGATGCACAGCTTTATGTACGGAGGATACGTGAGTTAGTGGGGCATAGCGAGTGCATATTCGGGCTTACGGACAGTTATCCATCTCAAAATGAGTTCATAACCGGCGAAGAGCTGGCGGAAATAGAGAAGAAGTGCATAGACTGGCGATGGCGATTGAAAGAGCGAACGAAACGGTTGTGTATGGTTCATGGCGATTTCCATCCCTGGAATATTATGTTCCGTAAAGGAACGGATTTTACGGTGCTTGACCGCAGTCGTGGTGAATGGGGCGAAGCTGCGGACGATGTTACCGCAATGACCATAAATTATCTCTTCTTCGGGCTGCTCAAAACCGATGGTGCAGAGATTGACGCTGATTTTAAGCGACTGTATGAGCTGTTTTTCGACGTGTATCTTGAAAAGACCGGCGATTACGAGTTGTTGAAGGTGATACAACCGTTTTATGCGTTTCGAGGGCTTGTGGTTGCTTCTCCTGTATGGTATCCCACTATTTCGCTGCGTACACGAAAGAAATTGTTCAACTTTATACGTAATGTGCTCGATGCAGAGGAATTTGATTATAAGGCAGTGAGCAAGTATTTATCTTGATTTCTGCTGGTAAGGGTTATCATCAAACAATCCACTAATACTAAAGCAACCATCGCTTCCGTAACCGGAACTATCCGGGGGCATATACAGGGGTCATGCCTGCCCGTTATCTCTATTTCCACCTCTTCCATCTTCTCCATATCCACACTTCTCTGTGGCTTTGCAACAGAAGAAGTAGGCTTCACTGCTATTCTGCATATCACGGGCTCACCCGTCGAGATGCCACCTAAAATACCACCTGCGTTGTTCGTTCTCGTTTTTATCCTACCTTCATACATATAGAATTCATCGTTCATCTCACTTCCTTTCATACCCGCAGCTTTAAACCCCGCACCGATTTCAACGCCCTTCACGGCACCGAGGCTCATCAATGCCTTCGCAAGTTCGGCATCCAGTTTATCGAATACCGGTTCGCCCAAACCAGCCGGAACCCCCGTTGCAATTATTTCCACGAGGCCGCCTACACTATCTCCTTCTGCCTTCACTTCTTTTATTAACTGCTCCATTCGACTCGCAGCTTCTGAGTCTGCACACCGTACTGCATTTCGCTCCGCATTCTTCTTTATTTCTTCAAATCCTACTTCTCTCGCTCTTATGCCGCCTACTTCCACCACATGCCCGATAATTTGTATATCTCGCGCCGCTAAGATTTTCTTTGCTATGGCACCCGCGGCTACTCTCGCAACGGTCTCTCGTCCTGATGCTCTTCCGCCTCCACGATAGTCCCTTATCCCATACTTCATCTGATAAGAGAGATCAGCCTGACCGGGTCTTGCAATGTTTTTTAGGGGCTCATAAGGACTTGACTCCACATCTTTATTCCAGACGAGCATAGAAATAGGAGTGCCAAGTGTTTTCCCTTCGAACACGCCTGACAATATCTTAACTTCATCCGCTTCCTTCCGCTCTGTCGTTATTTCACTAACGCCCGGCTTCCTCCGGTCCAGTTCGTGCTGTATGTCCATTACTGAGAGTTCAAGCCCTGCAGGACAGCCATCTACAACGACTCCTATCGCGGCGCCATGCGACTCGCCCCAGGTGGTCATCCCGAATAGCTTTCCAAAAGAGTTGCCAGACATAGTAAACGTATATAGGGACCCAAAATATTTAAATAAAAACGAAACTCAAAGATGAACGCACTCTATACCCGCCCGCCTTAAATATTCCAATCCTTCCGTATCGCTGTATTCACCTGTCATCATCACTCGCTTTACACCTGCATTTATTATTAGCTTAGCACATATCTTGCACGGAAAAGCATTTACGTAGAGTGTAGCACCGCCTGCGTCCCGGCCCGCCTGTAAAAGCGCATTTTGCTCTGCATGGACTCCAACACACTCCTCATGCCGCTCGCCTGATGGGATATTCAATTTGTCACGCCGACATCCAGTCTCGAGACAATGTGTAAAACCTCGCGGTGCACCGTTATAACCCGTAGATACTATGACGTTATTTTTAACCACCAAAGCTCCTATCTGCCTTCTCAAGCATGTTGAACGCAATGCCACGTCACTTACAATGTTCATCCAGTATTCGTCCCATGGTATTCTATTTCCTTCCGTTTTTTCCTTCCCTTCTCTTAGATCCATACCATCTGCAACCTCTCATTATCCTTTCTGTTCTCTTCGGCAATAAACATATTCGGCATTTCTAACCGTGTATTTGTATAGCTAATCGAAAAAACCACGAGATTTCACGAGATTAGCACAAGAATTTTGGGTTAGCGGGGGATAAAAAATCAATAGAGTGCTTAAACCGGATCCATATTAATATTTCTCGTGTAAATCTGTGTAATCTGTGGTTAACTAAACAAATACCTAACCGTTAAATCTTGTAATAGTCCAAAGCACTGTAATATGACATAATTTATATATGAGAATAGCAAATATCATTATAAAATGAAAGTAGCAATAAATGGCTGGGGTAGAATTGGGCGGATTGTCTTCAGAGCTGCGTTGCAAGAAAAAAACGATTTAGAGTTCATAGCGATAAACAGTCATGCTGCGGACGCTTCCTGGATGGCACACCTACTGAAATATGATTCAGTACATGGTATCCAGGAAGGAGATATAAGAGCGGGGGAAGATAGCTTGGTCGTAAATGGCAAAGAGCTAAAGATATTCGCGGAGAACGACCCTGGAAAGTTACCGTGGGGTGATTTAGGCGTGGACGTGGTAGTAGAATCAACAGGTATGTTCCGGGACAGGAAAGACGCATCGAAACATCTGGATGCCGGCTGCAAAAAAGTAATAATAACCGCACCGGCAAAGGACCCTGACGTAACGATTGTTCCGGGTGTGAATGGAGAGATGTACGACCCCGCTACACATAATATAATTTCGCTTGCATCTTGCACCACCAATTGCTTAGCCCCGGTGGTGAAGGTCTTGAACGACGAGTTTGGCGTAAATCGGGGGTTCATGACTACGGTACATTCGTACACAGGCGACCAGAAGCTTTTAGATGGACGGCATAAAGACATGAGACGAGCTCGTGCCGCTGCCATGTCAATAGTGCCGACGTCAACAGGTGCGGCTGCTGCGATAGGAGTAGTATTGCCCTCACTGGCGGGTAAAATGGATGGTATATCTTTGCGAGTTCCTACTTCTAACGTCTCGGTCGTTGACCTCGTGGCAGAACTGGGGAGCGAAGTCACCCGTGAAGCGGTGAACAACGCTTTTGTAGAGGCCTCAAAAACTTCTTTGAACGGTATTCTCGACGTTTCTCATGAGCCTCTCGTATCCACAGATTACATTGGCTCGAACTATTCGGCTATTGTTGATGCCGAGTATACAAATGTAACGGGCGGCAGCTTAGCGAAAGTGCTTGCGTGGTACGACAACGAGTGGGGCTACTCCTGCAGGGTGGTGGACACGATAAAGAAGATTGAGGAGAAGGGTTTGTAGAATAGAGGAGTTAGATGATGGGCGGGACGATAAGCGAAAACTTGGAAGACTTCCTGACGATAGATGATTTCGATGTAAAAGGTAAAACAGTTCTCTTCCGGGCGGACATAAACTCGGTGGTTATAGACGGTAAAGTACAGATGAAGGAGCGGATAGTGGAGAACGCGAAGACGATATGCGAGCTATCGGATAAAAAAGCGAAGGTTGTTATTCTCGCGCATCAAGGTCGTGCTGGTAGAGTGGACTTTCTTCCTTTAGAGCAGCATGCGGAACTGCTCCGGAATTTCTTTGACTTGCAGTACATTGATGACATAATAGGACCTGCTGCGAGGGAGGCAATAAAAAAGCTTCGGGAGGGGGAAGTTTTGTTGCTTGATAACGTGAGGATGCTTGCGGAGGAGACCCTTTCAAAGTCACCGGAGGAACATGCGAAGTCATTTTTCGTGCGAAAGCTTTCTCCTCTTGCTGATATTTACATAAATGATGCCTTCTCGGTAGCTCACCGGTCGCACGCATCAGTGGTTGGCTTCCCGATGGTGATGGATGCGGGAATAGGGCGATTAGTGGAGAAGGAGCTGAGGAGTCTTAGAAGATCAGTCCACAACATAAAAAGTCCGTGTATTTACGTTCTTGGCGGTGTGAAACCCGAAGAAGTGTTTGATATAATGGAATTCACACTAAAGCGTAAAAAAGTAAATCGTATACTCACAACTGGCAATGTTGGCACTATCTTTTTGTATGCACGCGGTATAATTAAACCGAGTGAAGAAAAAAAGGCAGATAAACAGTTTATGGCAAATCTGGCGAGAGCCAAGAAAATCCTGAAATTGGGTGGCGATAAGATAATGTATCCCGACGACGTTGCAGTGGCGGTAGAGGGCAAACGGGAGGAGATTCCGGTGGGTGTCCTGAATCCAAAGCAGGAAATATACGATATAGGGGAAAGGACGAGTAAAAGATATGCAGAAGCTATAAAAGAGGCGAAGACAGTGATAATGAAAGGCCCTGCAGGGTTATATGAAAACGAAGCGTTCAGTAAGGGAACCGGAGAGCTACTGCATGCCCTTTCTGATTCTGATGCCTTCTCGCTTATCGGTGGCGGGCATACATCGGCGGCGATGAGCACGCTTGGTATAAATAAAACCGAGCATACTCATGTCAGTTTGGCAGGAGGTGCATTCTTGCAATATCTCTTAGAGAAGGGTCTGCCGGGGATAGAGGTGTTGAAGAGGCACTAACAATATTATAACGCAAGTTGAGAAACGATTCGAGAAGGGGTCGTAGGGTAGAGGATATCCTGTCAGGTTCCGGACCTGACGACCTGGGTTCGAATCCCAGCGACTCCGTAACAAACTTCCTTTGAAAAAGAAAGAGTGCTCAAAGAAACGTATATTTCCCACGAAGTTCTTTTGTAAAACATGCCATGAAAGCAATAGTACAAAGGTCAAAGCTAAAAGGCGAACTAATCGCGCCTCCATCGAAAAGCTACACGCATAGAGCTATTGCAATCGCATCGCTGGCGGGCAAGAGCGACATTTTCTATCCGCTTATCTCTGAAGACACAAGAGCTACAATTAACGCTGCTAAGTGCCTGGGTGCTCTCATAGAGCATGAAGAGGGCAGCAACAAAATAGCGATAGAGGGTGTGGATGGGGCACCGGATACGCCCGAAGATGTAATAAACGCCGAAAACTCGGGTACCACGCTGCGGTTCTTCACTGCTATTTCTGCTTTATGTGACGGTGCTACTGTTTTAACAGGTGACGCATCGTTAAGAACGAGACCAAACACGCCATTACTGAAATCTTTGAATGACCTCGGGTCGGAAGCGTTTTCGACAAAAGGGGATGGTACTCCACCGATAGTGGTAAAAGGCAAGCTAAAAGGCGGTGAAGCTGTGATGGACGCATCCATTAGCTCTCAATTCATATCGGCATTGCTCATCTCATGCCCGCTCATCGAGAAAGATTCATGCATCCGTGCAAACAATCTTGCATCAGTGCCTTATATGCAGATGACAATGGAGGTGCTGGCGCAAGCCGGAGTAGAAATACCTATTTCGCGTTTTGAATACGATACTGGCGAGAACGACTATGTTTTCGATGTGGCGGGTGGAAAAAGCTACGAGTTACGGAAGTTTACGGTGCCCGGCGATTTTTCGTCCTCGTCCTATCTCTTAGCCGCGGCGGCACTCACCGATTCTGAGATAACGGTAGGCAATTTGTTCCCTTCTGCACAAGGTGATTCCAGGATTGTGGAACTGTTGGACGATATGGGTGCAGATATAAGCTGGGCTAAAGAAAAAGGGCTTGTGACTGTGAAAGGGGTTAAAGGCGACGGTTTAAGAGGCATGAAGATGAATATGCGAGCGAATCCTGATTTAGTGCCTACAATTGCGGTGTTAGCGGCAGTTGCGGACGGCACTACGGAAATAACGGATGTTGCACATCTGAGATATAAGGAGACCGATAGATTGAGATTAGTGACGGAAGAACTGAGGAAGCTGGATGCACGAATAGAAGAGAAGGAAGATGGGCTGCGAATAGAAGGCACGGAGTTAAAAGCAGCGAAGGTACATTCTCACGGCGATCATAGGTTAGCAATGGCGTTGACCCTTGCTGCGCTTTGCACACCTGGAGAAACGGTCATAGCAGATGCGGAATGTGCAAAAGTGTCGTATCCTATGTTTTTTGATGATATGTGCAGTTTGGGTGCCGATATAATTGTAAAATGAAAACAAAACTGGTATGGGTGCCTGAATAATGGCGAGACATTCCAGTAGGAATAAATATCCCTGTAAGCTTTGCCCACAAGGTCCGATTCAGATGCTCAAGCCGCAATTCGTTCACGATTTTCAACAGCAAATTCAGGAGTTGTCGGAATTACACTATTGCAGGATCAATCCGGTGGGTTGGTTTGGCAGAAGTTATATATATTTGGAAGACGGGGTTAACCGGGGCCTAACCTCCTTCCCTCTCTCCGGTATTCCGTCTTTGATACCGGAGCCGGCACGTAGACAATAGGACGATAAAGCCTTCGTGCAACATCAACTTTAGCAGATTATACACCTATGCTTGAACTGGAGGACATAGTGAATATCCCGGAATATGGAACTCTACACTGAATGTAACAGCAAAATGGGATGGATACAAAGGAGAAGATTGTAACAACTCTTAATGAACCCTTCACGCTTGTAGCAAACAAAAAGTACAACTACTCTATTATGACCGGCTCATATCCGCAAATACATCATACACACGAATTAAAAGTAGATGATGGAGCAATCAGATGCGATAAATTTATAGACGCGAATGGAAAGGTACATTATGATTGGATACCTGCCATTAGACTGGAGTAACAGCTTAAGAAAGAACGAGATCCGAAGTGTGTCGTGATAAAACCGAAAATTATAATAACAAAAAAACTTAATAAAATTAGAAGATAATGTATAACATGGGCAATAGGGCAAGCGCAAAAGCCAAAAGCGCTACGATAATAAGCGTTGGGGATGAGATTTTAAGTGGGGATGTTGTGGATACCAATTCTGCGTGGCTTGCAAAGAGGCTGTCAACACAGGGTGTTGGCGTTGAGAAGATAATGGTCATAGGGGACGATGTGGACGCGATAAGTGCAGCGTTAAAAACCTGTAATTCAAATTTCGTGTTTGTCATGGGCGGGTTAGGGCCAACGCATGATGATATAACGCGGGAAGGCGTGGCAAAAGGTGTAGGCAAGGCATTAGTGAGGAACGAAGAAGCGGCGAGTGTGTTAAAAGCTAAATATGGACTGAATGATTCACTATTAAAGATGGCGGATATGCCCGCGGGCTCTGAGGTTGTAGTGAATCCCGTAGGTGCAGCGCCTGGTTTCTGGGTTGATAACGTTATTGTTATGCCCGGGGTGCCAGAAGAGATGAAAGCTATGTTTGAAGGCATTGCTTCGTCTTTCCTTGATGAGAACGCGATAAGAGCAGAAGAATGGATAATGACCGATAAACCAGAAGATGAGATATTGGATGTGTTGAACGAAGCGGTAAAGAGGTTTGCAGATGTAAGCATAGGATCATATCCCTACTTAGATAAGAAAGGCGAGGTAAAAGGCTACAAATCACGTATAAAACTGTTATCTACGGATCGTGATGCACTTAAACGTGCAAAAAAATGGTTAGAGGCGAGAATATGTTAGAACTAGGTACTTTTAATGTAAAGGACGTGCTCGTGGAGATGAAGGACCTCTCAGGCTCGATGTTAGACCTCGCGTACTCCGCAGTGCTGTACAGCAACCCGGAGATAGCAAAAGAGGTATTCAAGTTAGAGGAGCGGATGCACTCGCTGTTATATAAGATGCGAATAGCGATAATGTTAGGTGCGAGGAACTTGGAGGATGCGATTGAATTCTCAGGAATATTGCAAATAGCATCTGCGGCGGAGAAAATATCCAGTGCCGCGGGCGATATAGCAAAAATAGCGGAGTCGGTGGATATAACTCGTTATCTCGACCGTAGTGATTTTGAAGAGGCAGTGGTGAACGTAACGATAAAGTCGGCATCAGAGCTTAAAGATAAGACTTTGGATAGCTTACAGCTCGAGACAAAAACGGGCATGAGCGTATCAGCAATAAAACGTGGTTCTAAGTGGATATATTTACCGGATGGCGACGAGAGGTTGGGCGAAGGCGATTTGATTATCATTTCAGGGCCAACCGAGGGAATACCCGTGTTCTGTAAGTTGGCAACAGGCGAGGAGTATAAGGAGAAGGAGGCAGAAGAGCCGCCAGATGTAGTGGGAAGAAAGATAACAGAAGAGATAGCCGACCTCATGGCAGATATGAAAAACATGTCAGAACTGATGGTGGGTCTTGCGTATTCCGCAGTCATGTTTGAGAGCAAAGAGATAGCGACGGAGGTGAAAGAGCTGGAAGAGACAATGGATCGGATGAAGGATGAGCTGGAGATATTAGTGATAAAAGCGGCGAAGGGTATAACAAAGAGGAGTACTTTTGATGAGTTCCGGGGTTTACTGCACATTGCTATCTCATCGGAAATAATATCAGATGCGGCGTACGAGATCGCAGATGTGGTGATTCGTGATATTCGGCTGCATCCTGTTTTTTTAGCGTCTATAAAAGAGTCAGACGAGGTAATATTAAAGATGGAAGTAAAGAACGAGGATATATTCGATAAGACGCTGAAGGATTTGAAAATAGAAACTCGGACCGGGATGTTTATACTGGTGATTCGCAGGGCGACCGGCAGGTGGGTGTACAATCCTGCGGGTGATGCAGTGTTGAAAGAAGGCGATTTGTTAATCATGCGGGGTCCAAGAGAAGGCGAAGAGAAGATTATGGAGATTTGCGGGTGTTAAACTGGTTTTTTCATAACCACAAGATTACACAGATTTTCACAAGAGGACTATTATAGTAATCAGGTTCCAGTATTTTTGGCTATTTTTCCCCTATTCTCGTGCTAATCTTGTGGAATCTCGTGGTTGCTCTATAGAAACACTATGTGTCAAATTTTAAAAATGCTGATACCCCTTTATCTTTATCCTTTCCTTCTTATCACCTTTTTTAAAGTAAATACCTTCTTCCGACGGCATTACTTTACCTATAACACTTATTCCAACCTCTTTTCGCAACCTTTCTAATTCACTTTCTAATACGTTCGCATCAACGGTAAACAGCAATTCATAGTCACCACCGTAAAAGAATGCGAGGTTACGAAGATTAACGCCACGCAACGGAGTCTTTATCTCATCGCTCAGTACCGGCACTTTATCCTCGTATATCTCAAACCCAACTTTACTACTTTTTGCGAGTTCGGCAAGAGAAAGCGCTAGGCCATCACTAATATCAAGCATTGAGGTAACTAATCCGGAGTCAGCGAGACTAATGCCTTCCTGTATTCTTGGCACAGGCTGGAACAGTGCTCTTTTCGCTGTTTTATCTACTTTTTTCGGCACGGTCAACCCTTCTTTTATTATCTTTAAGCCAAGCGCGGCATTGCCAACCGAGCCGGTCACGCATACTAAATCACCGACTTTGGCTCCTGCTCGCATCACCGGCTTATCTGTAAACCCGAAACATGTACCGGTTAAGATAAGCTCTTTACTCCTCGTTATATCGCCACCAACCACCGCTGTATTATAGGACGAGGCACATTCTTCTATCCCTTCTACTATCGCATCTACAAACGCAGTATCGGTGTGTGCGGGAATGCCCATTGCGATTGTGAAAGCATAGGGACGAGCACCCATCGCTGCAATATCGCTTAGATTAACGGCAATGGCACTCCAACCTATCTGGGAAGGGGAGATGCCTTCGGGCAGGTGCGTTGACTCTTGCAGCGTGTCCGTAGTGACAACGAGATATTTGTAGCTTGATCGTGCTTTGTCTATGTCTATGACCGCGCAGTCGTCCTTGCCGACACCCACTGCGATGCTCTCTGCGTCCGCCTTGTATTTTTTCGTTATGCGTTCTATTAAACCTATCTCGCCGAGCTGTTCTATTTTCATCTATAATAAAAATTAGTCCAATAATTTTATAAACCCCCCTCATATTACATAAATTGTGGTGAACTAAAAATGGAGATACCAACTTTACCGGAAGAAGAGAAACAGAAGATATTTACAGAAATGTGGCTTGGCTCGATGATGGGCTCATTGGGGTTCATCATGCGGAAATTGGGCCCGGAAGCGTTGGAAGAGTTGAATGACGAAGCGGCGAAAGGTTGTGCCACTGATATGAAAGGGCGTGGCGTTAACGATCCATTGCAATTTGCAATGAGTTATGGGGTCATAAACAAGAACGTATTTGGCAGTGACGTGGAAGTCGAAGGAACCCCGGAAAGAGCGATACTTGATACGAAGAAGTGCAGCAACCTGGAAGCCGCATTGGAATTCGCGAAGAAGGGTATGCCAATAACAAAGGAGCAGCACTGTTCCGGCTGCATTGATGGCTATTTCAAACGGGTAGCAAAGAATTTAGGCTTTACACTGGACGTGGAGTTCAGAGATAAAGGCTGCAAGATGACCATTAGTAAATAGGGTAGTTAAAAATGAACGGCAAACGAGTCGCAATCGCAACCGTGATAGGTTTATTATGCGGGCTGTTTTGCGCACACGGGACGTTAACATTAGAAGATCCGAATTTTGTGGTTACAACCGGACTCCTGGCCGCCATTGTTTATAACCGCGTGTTAATCGGATTTGTTGTTGGAATAGGAGAAGACATAAAACTTCATCCTGTCCTGAGGGGCGCGCTCATCGGAGCGGGGATAACGATGGCGATGAGCATATTTACGATCGTTGACGGCGACACTGCGGGTGGTTTGGTACTTATAGCATTTGGTGTTGTGTATGGAATCATCGCTGACCTTGTGGCTACTAAGTTTTCGTAACGCACAAAAAATAGGAATGGAAAAATGGCAAACCTGCGGCTACAAAAGGCAATTCTTGAAGCGGTGGAGAACCAACTTAGAGCGGATGATCCACCAGAGACTAAGCAGACCTTTGACCGGCTATTGCGAGAGGGCTATTCAGAGGACGATGCAATGAAATTAATAGGAAGAGCGGTTGCTACAGATATATACGAAGTTTTAAGCAATAAAAAGCCTTTTGATAAGGAAAGATACATCAAGGCGTTGAAAGAGCTGCCATAGTAGGATTGTAATTACAAACGCTAAAAATGTTAACCACAGATCGAAATGGATTCAGTTAGTTCAGCTACTTTCTGAACGTAAGATTACATTGATAAAAAAGGTAATTGTTTAGCTAACCACAAGATTTCACAGATTTCCACGAGAATAGAAGGATAGTAACCAGATTTTAGTATACATAGACCACATTATCCCACATTAATCCCCATTTCTTGTGTTAATCTTGTGGAATCTCGTGGTTTTAAAAAATCGCTATACAAATACAAAAAAGTAGTTGTTTACCGCGGAGCATGCAAAGAGCACAGAGAATTCATTATCTCATCTCTGCGCTCGCCGTGATCTGGGCGGTAAACAAATAAAAATATTAGTGTCTCCTATGTTTTCGATAGTTGAACAAGAACAGCAGTCCCAGTATCGAAACGACCGGTATGGCCATCGTGCTGAATTCTGGTATCGGTTCCGGCTCATCGCCTTTTACAGTAAAAGGCCATATAGGATCAGTTAGATAACCTGTCTTTGCCGGTCGTGGATCCGAGATATTGGTCCACTCACCGTTGTATCCGGTACAGTTCAAGTCGAGTATGAGGTCGTATTCGCCAGGTGTGAGGTCTTTCGGCCATGCCAATTTGCCGTTGAAGTACCCAGCAGCACCCCAAGTAACAATCTCATACCCACCACTTCTATCATCCAGGAGAGTTCCGTTAGTCCATGTGTCGCTGTGATTCACGACATAGATCCTTCCACCACAACCCGCTGAACCACATAAAGTAGTATTAGGAGCAGATTCAGGACCGAGGTACCCCCAGGCAAAAACATTTTCAGTCGTTAAAAAATTAGTTGTATATTGATTGTAACTGCCGCTATTGCTCGCGAAGATATTAGCACCCCCATCTGCCGCGGCGGTGCCCACGAATACCGCCATTGCTATCAGACCTGCTATCGCCAATGTACCTATCATTTTTGTTTTCATCTTTCTTTTCGTTTCACCTCCTATTTTTAGTAACCACCAGTCAGAAGTCACCGCTTTCTTCGGCATCGCTCTATTTGTGGCATCATTGAAAGATACATTATATGGTAACCCTATAACTGACTTTCGGTTTTTACCTGTTGTTTTAACAAATAGCCGATTTACTAAACTTCTATTCGTGTTTTAAGCTATTAGAACAGTTCCTTAGCGACCACACCTAAAATTTATTTGCAAATGCGGTAAAAAATATTTAACATATCACCAAATTTTTAGCATACAAGAAAAAAACCACAAAAAACCTTCTTTTTGTTTCCTTGCGGCGGCGGTGCCTTTCCGCGCGATGCAAACACTCAACTTTTTATATGCGAGGCAAATTATTTAGATACGGAATGTCGGAGAATAATGATTTCGATGCCCTGGTCGGAGAGATAGAAGGCGCGATACAGAAAGACGAGAAGGAAATATATACCGAGAAGACACTTGAGGAAGCGTACAACCCCAAAAACGTTGGTGAGTTGAAAGAGCCCAGTGCTGTCGGCAAGGTAACAGGTCCCTGCGGCGATACAATACAGATACATCTAAAAGTCGAAGGCGATATAATTAGCGATTGCAAATTCATAACCGATGGTTGCGGTCCGTCAATCGCATCTGGAAGTGTGGTTACAGAACTCGTGAAGGGTAAGACGATAGAAGAAGCGTCAAAGCTCACTGCGGATGATGTCTTAGCTATTTTGGGCGACTTACCCGCGGATAATCTTCATTGTCCTGTACTTGCTATAAATACGTTAAAAGCTGCGCTTGAGGATTACCGAAATACTCGTTCTTTCCGTAACCAGTCTATATCCGAGTGATACAAATCCCGTATATCCGTCAGTCCCAGGCTAAGCATAGCCAATCGTCCAATACCGAGTCCCCAGGCTAAAACCGGGTATTTCAGACCCACCGGAGTCGTCACCTCTTCTCGGAACACGCCCGCACCGCCTAATTCCATCCACCCTCGCTCTTGCAGGTACACTTCTACCTCCACGGACGGCTCGGTATAAGGGAAATACCCGGGTCGAAATCGTATAGAAGGGAAACCCATCTTACGGTAGAATGTTGCAAGACAGCCCAGCAAATTACTGAATGTCACGCCTTTATCCATAACGATTCCCTCTAACTGGTCGAACTCCGGGAGGTGTGTCGGGTCAATCGTCTCACGCCGGTAAACGCGGTCAATGCTGAAGACTTTCACCGGTGGCTCGGGATGCGAAGCCAAGTATTTTAACGTAACCGCAGTGGTATGTGTCCTCAGAAGCAGCCTTTCGCCTAACTCTTTTCGCCATTCTCCGCCCCAACCCGAAGAATTCAACGAGCCGCCATGCTCCTGCATCTCTTTTACGTTCTTTATCAATTCATCGGGCGCGTCTATCGGCTTTCGCGTTGTCAGATAGAACGTATCCTGCATCTCACGTGCTGGATGATCCTGTGGCACGAATAACGCATCGAAATTCCAGAACGCACTCTGAACAAGCGCTCCTTTTATCTCCGTGAAGCCCATATCCGTGAATATTCGCCGCATACGGTCTAAAATACGCTGATACGGATGTATCTTCGCAGCGAATACTTCTTTTGATGATATATTCACATCATACCGCTTGAATTTATGCTCTTTCCAGGACCCTGTTCTTATGAGTTCGGGTGTGAGCTGTGCTATCTCTTCCTCAACCGAGACACCACGCGATAAAAGCTCTTTGCCCGATTCGGTAATCGCTATTTTGCGCTCTACACGTGTGTATTGCTCTACTAATTTCCTCGACATCAATCGGCTCAAAAAGTCGTTTAGTTCTGCTTCGTCCACAGGTAATGCGTTTGCCACTTGTTCCAGCAGAAAAGTCAACTCGGATTTCCCTTCAGCCAGCTTTTTCAGTATTAGCTCGTCAATATCCGGATCAGTTCCGGCTTGAGCCACAGGGATCAAAAGATTCTCACCTTCTTTTCGTTTAATTCTCGCCCAGTTCTTCTTTAATAGCCAATTTATTGCTATATTAGCAGTTTTGCCAAACGCGGTTTTCAAATCATCAATGGTTGCTTCTTTCCGGGCTATCAAAAACTCCAGTGCTCTTCGTTCGGGCAACCCTTCCGCGGCATAAGCCTTTCCTTCCACGGTTAGATGATAATAAGTTCTTTCCGTCTCTTTTACTTCACAAAGTTCCTGCTGGGCAAGCATAAAAGCAGTTTGCATCACTGCATCTTCGTTTATGTCTGTCTTCTCGGATAAGGTGCTCGGGTCACACGCTTTCGCTTCTTCGTTGAGAGCAAGCAGGACTCGCTTTTCGGATGTTGTCAGTTCCGCTACTTCGGTAATCACCATTTTTCCGCTCGTTTAAGAATTTTATATTTTTAGTAAATGTTTTGCGTACTAAAAAATCACTCTCTTATCTTAAATCCTCCTTCTTTAACCGACTCACTATCTCTTTAATAACCGCCTTCAAATTCTCATTGTTATCGTAACTCTCTGACAAAGCAGCTAAATCATTTTTTGCCTTCTTATCTTCTTTAACCGCCAAAATAAGATTCTGCAGTGCCCGCTCTATATCATCCACAATGCTCACGGATGCTTGTTTAGAAGTTCGCGATAACGGGTTCAAATCAATTGTTATCACCTTCTTGCCCATATTAACAAGTGCTTCGCATCTATCACCGTCTTCCAGAGGTGCAAGAACAACGTCCGCGCTGTATAAACCGTCGCGGTCAACCTTTGCACGTGAATGCTCTATACCAGGGATTACCGCATTTCGCAGGTCACCAAGTACTTTATTAGCACCCTGTTTCTCTAACAGCGCTTTTATCCGTTTAGCTCGCTTCTCGGTTCGGTAAAAGATATTCACTTCTAAAGGTGCGTTTAGCAATTCACTCAGCTCTACCATCTCTTTCGCTACCAGCGCAGCGACATTACCATTCACGGAAAGCACCGGCTTCTTCGCAGCCAATAGCATAGCAGCGGCAACTTCCGTCGCCCTTCTCGCCGACTTTAAAGTCTGCTCTCCAATCAAATAATCAAAAGCTTCGCCTCGACCATGAGCTATCAAACCCTGCTGGGAAGTTATCCCCGCTTCTACACCTGCTACGAGCTTATCTCGTGTCATTAACGATTTATATCTTGGGTGCAAGTCTGGAATTATTGTCATTAAAATTTAGAAATACGCAATCGGTATAAATTTAACGTAATTGTTTAGCTAACCACAAGATTTTACAGATTTCCACAAGAATAGAAGGATAGTAACTTGATTTTAGTATACCATAGTCCACATTAATCCCTATTTCTTGTGTTAATCTTGTGGAATCTCGTGGTTTTTCATATTAGCTATACAGATACAACCTAAGCTCGCTTCTCTTTCTTATCTACTCGTATCTCTACTATCCCCGTATGCGGATAATTCCCCGTTTCGTCCTTCTCTACCGATTTCACCATATCCCATATCGTCAGCAGTGCCACGCTCACACCACACAGTGCATCCATCTCTACACCCGTCTTACCAACCGACTTCACAGATACCGCCGCTTTTATCTCCTCTTCTCCTATTGAGAACTCAACGTTTACCGCGTCAATACTGATATAATGGCATAACGGAATCATTTCAGGCGTTTTTTTCACTGCTAATATCGCTGCGGTCTCGGCGCACGCAAGCACATCTCCTTTCTTTATAGTTCCTGCTTTTATTCGCTCAATCGTGCTGCTTTTCAATTTTACCCTGCCCGAAGCTACTGCTATCCGCACTACGTCTTTTTTCTCGCTTATGTCCACCATGTGCATGTCATACCGCTGCATTATTCTTTCTCAAGATAGTGGCCATACACCGAAATATATCTCTAATCCTAATACAACGACAGCCAAAGACACGCCTATGATCACTATCGTCTTCGGTGAGAACTTAACCGCTGATTCCTCCACATCGTAATATCGCATCAAGCCCGCGGAGGACATAAGCCCTCGCTCTTCGCCTCTTCCGCCGCTGCCACCCCCACCTTCTTTCTTCCCTGCTTTCTGCGCCTTCTTCGCCGCTTTTACTTTTGACATCTTTAATACTCCTTATTACATTGGTCTTTAAAATTAGATGTGTTAGGCTTTAAACGTTTATTCACTATCAAGGCTCTCGAAGGAGAAAGAAGAGAAGATTTGTAACGTAGGGGGAAATCATTTTTATGAGCGTATCAGAAAGAGTAAAACGTAATAAGGCAGAGAGAGGTAATGCGTAAATAAGTTTTAATACGTTAAAAGTCAGATAAAACATCAGCCAAGGAGATAAAAAGAGGAAGAAGATGGTAACGAGAAAAGTGTTGAGTTGTTTGGTTGCGATTGCAATTTTGGTGGCTATGCTACCGTTTATAGCGGAGGCATCTGTCGTTAAACCCATGGAATACGGATGGAGGATCCATATGGAGGAAGGAGTGGACTACTTCTCAATGCCAGTAATTCCAGATGATGCGAATCCTGATGCTGTATTTGGTATTGATGTAGAGATATTCAGCTATGAACCGGCAACTGGATACTTTACGCCAACGGTATTAGAAGGAGGAAAAGGATACCTCATCAGATGTCTTGAGCCAAAAACAGTGGATGTGTATGGAACAACTGTGGATGGTCTCACATGGGCAACAATCATGGCAAATCTACAATCAGGATGGAACCTGGTTGGTATAGGCGACACCGATGTTACGATTGAGGACGATGTAGAAGTTGTGGGCTGGGATGTAGTAGCGGATAAATGGATTACACTTGGCAAAGGTGACACACTGCAACGAGGCAACGGATACTGGATAGAGTGGCCACAGGGTGCATCTTTTGCAGCATCGGTAAGTGCGCAACAGCAACAACAGCAACCACCACCACCGCCGGGACCAACCGAGATTATCGTGACCTCTGATCCAACAAGCATACCTGCAGATGGGTCTTCAATATCCAACATAACGGCTCGCGCAATGAGTGATGGTGAAGCCGGTAGTGGCTACATACTTGTATTTATGATAGAAGAAGGTCCTGATGATGTGGGGCTGAATCCAGACTTGGACGGGGGGAGAGTCGCGGATATAGCAGTGTGGGACAAGACGGACGTGAATGGATATGCGTATAGCACTTTAACATCCGGTCTAACATCCGGTACGGTGACGGTTAAAGCATACAGAATGGAAATTTATAACACTACGACTATACGGCTTATCTCGCTAACGACACCACCAAACATCACTTTCTTTGTACCTGCTTCACCTGTTAGCGATACCACCGGTAATTGGGCAACGTTCACCGTAACCGTAAATCAAACGGTAAACGTAAGCTGGTATCTGAATGATTCGCTGTTGTTTACGAATAGAAGCGTAACGGATGCTAAATGCACGCTACATGCCAAAGTAGCTGGCGAACACAATGTTTCGGCAATCGCTGCGAATCCAAACGGCATGGATATGCGGATATGGATATGGAATGTGGCTGCGGCGCCACACGCACAAATACCAACGCTAATGCCGGTTGGAATAATAGCACTTGTGGGTTTGTTAGTTCTTGTCGCGTTGAGTAGAATCAAGAGGTAAGGGTAAAAAGACCTTCTTTTTTCAACAGTGAACTTGAAGCTTCTTCCGCTATATCAGGACTTCAGGCAGCGATATATCTTTTCTGCTGCATAGATTTTTTGGGGGGTGCCGAGAACCGAGGGGAAAAACGTAACAGAGTTCGAGCGCTATGTTCTAATCAAGGAGCGGGTATGGAAGATCGTGAGCAGAGTGAAGAGAGGGATAGCATTAAAAGATAAAACAAAAACCGAGCACAAATAAAACTCAATTTTGAAAAGAGACATTTCACACCAAAAAACGTAGTTGTTCGCTACTCTAAAAAACCACGAGATTCCACGAGATTAGCACAAGAATTAGGGGTTAGCAGGGGATAAAAAACCAATAAAGTGCTTAAGCCTGATCCCTATTAATATTTCTCGTGAAAATTTTTGTAATCTGTGGTTAGCTAAACAAATACTTTTTCTTTTTTGTTTTAGAGGTCGTTGTGAATTTTCGATAGCGATTTCTCTTATACTGTCTTATTTTCTTGTCTTATCCGGACTTTTTGCTTTATCTTGAGAATAGAGTAGTATTTGACATTTCCAAGAGTAAAAGCAACCGAAAAGCTTATGTAAAGCTATGATAAACCACTTTGTAAGTCATAGTCGCTCGTGCTTAGGAGCCTGCCTTTAAGCACAAGTGCCTATAACATAAACTGCCTATTTATCACAGGCTGTAAAAGCTTTCCGATCTTTAACATCCACCCCAACTACACCCCCGCCTTCCGGTTACAACTTCAAAACCTGCCTCAACGCATCTATATCCGCATCCACCTCTTTTGGCGTTTCCGAAATCGCTATTGCACGTTCCGGATCTTTCAATAGATGCCCGGTAGTGATGCACACGATTTTTTCATCTTTTTGTATCACACCCATATCAACTAATTTACGCAGTCCCGCAATGGAAGCCGAACTTGCTGGTTCTACGCCTATGCCTTCCTGTCTCGCTAAAAGTAGCTGCGCTTCTGTTATCTCATCGTCAGTCACCGACTCGGCAACACCGCCGGAATTCCTGATAGCGAGTAGTGCCTTTTCTGCATTCACCGGGTCCCCTATTCTTATCGCAGAAGCTATGGTCTCGGGTTTAGGCTCTGGCGTTATCTCTGCTTTGCCTTCCTTTATCGCTTTTACCACGGGTCTGGCACCCTCTGCCTGAATGCCAGTCATCTTCGGCACGGAATCGGTAATACCCAGGGTCTTCAACTCCAAAAAGCCTTTATAAATCGCACTTATGTTACCCGCATTCCCAACCGGTAAAATGAGCCTATCCGGTACCTGCCAGCCTAACTTCTCGGCAACTTCAAACGCGATTGTCTTCTGACCTTCCAGTCGGTACGGATTAACGGAATTCAACAAATAAAGCTTCTCCTCTTCGCATAACACACGAACAACCCGTAAAGCATCGTCAAAATTGCCGCGTATCGAGAATACTTGCGCACCGTGCATCATCGCCTGCGCTACTTTTCCTAAAGCTACTTTACCCTTTGGCAACAGAACATAACTTGGAATACCGGCTTTTGCCGCGAATATAGCGAGCGAGGCGGACGTATTACCTGTTGACGCACATGCCACGCCTTTAACGCCCAGTTCCATCGCTTTTGTTACGCCTACGGTCATTCCCCTGTCTTTGAACGACCCGGAAGGATTCAGCCCTTCGTGCTTTACCCATAAATCCGTAACGCCGATTAACTTCGCGAGTCTATCGCTCCTGTACATGGGCGTGTTCCCTTCGTTTATCGTTACAGGCTTTATCGTGTGTTCGTCAAAGGGCAGTAACACGGAATATTTCCATACGCCTTCACCTTTTGCATTTAGTATCCTGTCCTTATCTATCTTAGCATAATCGTAGGTTATACTAAGCAACCCGCCGCATTTACTGCATGTATATACTATCTCGTCCTTAGGGTAACTTGCGCCACACCTTATGCACTCTACTGTATAATCTTTCATATCACATTCACGATAATGGAAGGAAGATTATAAACTTTTCTAAAAGAAAGATTGTGTAAACTCTTGTGGTTATACGCTATTCAAACACCCTTTATAAAACGATGGAAGAAGAGACAGAACGTATAATAGAATCAGCGGTATGCCCATTCTGCGCATGCCTCTGTGATGACGTGGTCATTTCCGTAGATGCAGAGGGGAACAAAATAACGGGCATAAGAAACGCTTGCACTATTGGTGTGCAAAAGTTCCTTTCGACACAAAACAAAGGACGGATACGTAATCCCAGAATAGACGGCAAAGAAACCAATTACGAAGCTGCGATACAAAAAGCGGTGGATATACTAAGGAATGCGAAGAAGCCCCTTATATACGGGCTGAGCAATAGCGGCTACAACGCTCAACGTGTGGCATTGGAAATAGCAAAACACAAAAAAGGCGTGTACGACACATCGGAATCAATTTGCCATAGTCTTCTGTATTCCGAACTGCTAAAAGGCAAATATCCGTTTTACTATGCTCTGCTGGACGAGATAAGAGACAACGCCAATGTTATCATTTACTGGGGCGCTAATCCAATCGTGTCGCATCCAAGACATCTTTCCCGGTATTCTGTATATCCTACTGGACGATACGCACTGAAAGGCGTGATGGATCGGGAGATTATTACTATTGACGTGGTTGACAGCGAGTTGAAGAAGATTTCAAGGTGGTTCTTACGGTTGAACCCAGGCGAGGATGCAAAAATAGCAGAGGTTATGACACGATTGGTAAAAGGAGAGACGAGCGGGTTAAGAGAACTTGTAGATGATGAAATAGACTTTGACAGCATCGTAAAAATAACCGACAGGCTAAAGAAAGCATTCTACGGCGTTATCTTCGTGGGTCTCGGCGTTTTATCGAGCGAAGACGCCCCCCAAAATATCGAAGCTATTTTTGCCCTAGTTGATGCGCTTAACAAAGCAGGCGTAAAATTCGTGCTGTTTCCCATGAAGGGTCATTTTAATGTGATGGGCGCTGTGCAGCTTCTGTTGCGTGAGACCGGCTATCCATTTGGTCTGGACTTCTCTCGTGACGAAATTTTCGAACCAGGCAAGACAACGGTTCTGGATGTGTTAGACGAAGTGGATGCAGCGTTAATCGTGGGTGCCGACCCTTTTTCTTCGTTTCCTGTAGCTAAAGCGAAGAAATTGTGTGATATGCCTATTATCTTGATAGACCCGTTTGAAACGCCGACCACGTTAATCTCCTCTGTCGTGTTTCCTACTGCAATTACAGGTGTCGAAGCGGAGGGGATCGCGTACAGAATGGATGGGGTTCCTTTGAAGCTCGAGAAAATTGTGGATTGCCCGTATCCGTCGGATAATGAAATTCTGGATAGGATATATAGGGGGTTGGCTGTAGCGTCCTCATAACTGCTGTAGTAAGTTTTAAGAATAGCCGTTAATAGTTCACCCTACCACCTCTAACCGACTTGAACTCATCCGATTGCCTCTCAGTATCTATCAAATCTCGTGTCCTACCAGCGATCTGCGTTTCAATATCCTCCGCTTCCTCCCGTGCCGCACTCTTCGCAATATGCAAATCATCTATCTTCATCATCCCCGATGCCGCTTCGGTAGCTGCGATGAACGCCTGTAACTTCACCGACAACGGCTCTAATATCCCCTCTGACATCACATCGCTTATGCGTTTAGCCTGTCCAGATATGCCTGCATTTTTGTTGCCTGCGAAATGCTCTGACCTGAGCTTCGTTATTGTATCAATATGATCCATTCCACAGTTCTTTGCTATTGCCTTCGGTATAGACTCAAGCGCGTCAGCAAACACCTCCATTGCTAACTGATCCTTGCCCGAAACCTTCTTTGCTGCCTTCCTCAGCCGATATGCACATTCCGCTTCCACCGCACCGCCACCCGGCACCACTCTGCCGTCCTCATACAATTGCGCAACAGCATGCAAAGCGCTTCTTATCTCGCCTACCAACCCCTCCAAAACGCGGAGTGTCGTACCTCTTATAAGTATCGTAGCCGATTTCTTACGTGCACAGTCTTCCATGAACACAAAGTTATTACCACTTATCTTTCGCTGCACCACTCTTCCTGCAAACCCAAATTTATCTTCGCTTAAGGCACTTATGTCTTTCACGATCTTACCGCCTGTAGACCGCTCCAACCTCCTCAAATCCGTTAATTTTACACGCTTTATCAGCATGATGCCCGCCTCCCGGAACTTGCCCAGCGCATCGTCATCCACTCCCCACCGGCAGCAAATCACGTTTGCACCACAGTTTACTACGGGATCCACGACTTCATCAAAGAGTTTTGCTCTTGCCTCCCGGAACTCCCTGAAATGAGAAGCCTTTGAGAATTTCACGTAAAAACCGAGTGCACCAAGCGTATCTCCTGCTTTACTTCGTTCTCTCGCGCCTGTTCCCGTCTGTAGCTCCTTCCGACCCTTTACCTTCGGCTCCTTATGTTCAATCGGGAAATCAAGCAGTGCTACACGCGCATTCTCTATCTCTGTTGGAAGCGCATCCAGCACTTCTCGGTCTATAACAACACCCTCTATAAAGCTCGTCTCTTGTACTCGGCTCCCACTCTTCGTTTCTATTGCTACGTCATCTACGTCTATTGGCTCATTCTCATCGCTGTCGCTTAGCCGCTTTATGCTCTCTACTACCGCATCCACCAGTATATCCTGTTCACCAAAATCACCCTTCTTTAATGCGGTCTTCGCCACAGCCCTCAAAATCTCATCGCTTCCTTCGCCTCTTACGTCCACTGGCGATGCTATCTCTTCTAAAACCTCTCTAACAACCGTAAGCGACTTATCATAACCCTTTATTACCATACTTTGATGCACGCCCTCGGTCTTCAAATCATACCCTCTCTTCACCAGCTCGCCTATGAGAATCATAACCGTAGCTATGCCGTCCCCCACTCTTTCTCCCTGTGTTAACCCTGCGTTTATCAATATATCCGCAGTAGGATGCTGATACTTCAGTTCTTTCACCAAGCTAAGCGCGTTACTGGTTATAAGGTCCGCAGCTTCTATCTTCGTTGCTCCCTGTGTTATCAATACTTTAGACCCAAAAGGGCCGATAACCGGCTTGAACATATCAGAAAAACTGGCCGAAACCAGCATATTCGTCTCCTGAATTTCCTCCGGCGGTACTTCACCGGGTGGTAACTCCTCTTTTATCGTCATTTTTCCTTATTTCCTCTTTCCTTCTATCATCACACCAACGTGAATAATAACAAATACAACTCTAACTAAAATAACTTTATCAAAAATGAACCTACTCACACCGGGAACAAAAACTTTTATAGAAACTTTCGGCTGCACCGCAAATGCGGGTGACACGATGAAGATGCGTGCGATTTTAAGAAAATCGGGTCATAAGATAGTAGAAGAAAACGAAGCCGATGTTGTTATCGTGAATACCTGCACCGTAACGAAGAGAACGGAATTAAATGTGCTGAAGCGGCTGAATGAGTTGAAACAGCAGGGAAAAGAGGTGATCGTAGCGGGTTGTATGGCTGCGGCACAGCCTGACCTTGTAAGAAGCACTCTGGGCAATGATGTAACAATGATAACCCCTGATGATATTTGCCGCAGTAATGAGCAAGAGTTTGATCTTGATGGCTTGATTGGTATAATTCCCATATCAATGGGCTGTGTCGGAAACTGCTCTTATTGTATCGTGAAACGAGCGAGAGGAGAACTAAAAAGCTACGAACACGAAAAGATATGCGAATCCGTAAAAAGTGCTGTGAACAGAGGTGCAAAAGAGATAAGAATTACTGCACAGGACTGCAGTGCATACGGCTTCGACCGCTCTGGTACAAAGCTTCCCGAATTGCTAAAGATGGTAACATCCGTGCGTGGCGATTTCCGTGTGAGAGTGGGCATGATGAACCCGTTTACTCTGCTTCCTGTATTAGATGACCTTCTGGATGCTTTTGAGTCCGAAAAAATCTTCAAATTCTTCCATGTGCCTGTGCAATCTGGCTCTGACCGGGTGCTGAGTGATATGAGAAGGAATTACAAAATTGCCGATTTCTTCGAGATAGTAAAGAGTATAAGGGCCAGATTCGAATACAGCACGATATCCACCGATTTTATCATTGGATTCCCTACCGAGACGGAAAGCGATTTCATTTCCTCGCTGAACCTATTGGAAGAACTGAAGCCGGAAAAAGTGAATATAACTCGGTTCTCGCCACGGCCCATGACGGAAGCATCAAAGCAGAAGGATTTGCTGGAGCGCGAGAAAAAAAGGCGGTCGAGAATGATCTCCGCCGCGTATCACAAGCTTGCTCTCGCAACGAACAAGGAATTGGAAGGCAAGGCTATTCCTGTTTTAGTAACAGGGAAGGGTAAGAAAGGAGGCGTGATAGCCCGGGACTCATCGTACCGCACGACAGTAATAAAAAAGGATTTGCCCCTTGGTACCTCTTGTACGGTGTGGGTGAAGGAAGTGAGAAGCACATACTTATTGGGGGAAGTTCAAAACATTTGAGGAATGAGAAACATGAGTGCCTGATGGAATATGCTTTAAGCCACTTCCGGATGCGAGGGCACCTATAACCTTTAAGTTTGTATCTTCTCCTTTCACTTACATGACACGTGCACGATGCACAATCTGCGGCAAACAAGCATTGTATAGATGCAACTACTGCGGGGATACCCTTTGCAAGGAGCATCTTCCACCAGGAATGCACTGGTGCGTTGGATCAGAAAAATATAAAAGCGACCTTGAGAAGGGACGACCCACCGCGATGCCTACAGTGGAGCGGCTAAAGAACATTGATGCTAACATCTTCAGCCTTTTCTCTCATAATTATTCCTATTTGATCTTGTTCATCATTTCTCTCTCTTTCTTTTTGCAATTGCTCATTCCGGGTTATACTAAGTTTTTTATATTATATCCGCCAGATCTAATAGAAAGGCCCTGGACGTTGATAACGCATATCTTCCTTCATGGCGGCTTCGAACACTTCATTTTCAATATGCTCGTATTTGTCTTCTTCGCTCCGGTGTTAGAGCGTAAAGTAGGAAGTACCAAATTTCTACTCATATTTTTCCTTTCTGGCATTTTTGCAGGGCTTGGCTGGTGTTTAGCCTCTGTTGTTCCCATAGTGGGAGCAAGTGGCGCAATATACGGGATATTGGCTACGCTTGCGGTGCTGATGCCCAAGCTGCGAGTTTATCTATTCTTTTTTATACCGCTGGAGATATGGATGGTAGTTTTTCTTTTACCACTATTCTTTGACGTATTACCGGTTCTAATGGGTTCTCCAGACGGGATAGCACATATAGCACATCTATCCGGCATTCTATTCGGTTTTCTTGCCGGGTTGAGTTTAAAACGAGAGTGAATACTCAACCTTTTTATATTCATCTTTCCTATGTATGAGGTGTATCTCAAAATTGATGTTGTAGAGGTGAAGAGTAAATATGACTGGGGACATAATAGTTTCGTTAAAAAAGCTCGCTTTGTTAGGTGCGATTGCACAACCAATTAAGTTATCTTCCGGGCAGTTCGCAGGGGCGATTAAATCGAGTGTACAGACCGCTGCGAGGCGACTCCAAGAGCTTGATAGAGCGGGACTTGTGCATAGAAGAATAATCGCGGATGGTCAGTGGATAATACTGACGAACAACGGAATAGAACGACTGAGGAGTGAATGCTATGAATATCAGGAGATATTTTTTTCCTCGCCTATCGCCGAGGTGGAAATCACGGGTCGCTTGATTACAGGTCTTGGAGAAGGGCAATATTATACGACTCTTATGGGCTATAAGAAACAATTCGCGTCTAAGTTGGGCTTTAATCCTTTTCCTGGTACCTTAAATCTACGGCTGGACTCACAGAGTATAGAAACGAGGAAGAAGCTGGATGGGCAAAGAGGCGTGAAAATAGAAAGTTTTGAAGCCGCAGATAGAACATTTGGCGGTGGCAAGTGCTTCCCGTGTAAGATATTGAGTGGCCAAGCGGAAGGGATCAAAAGCGCGGTTATCATTCCCGACCGCACGCATTATCCAGAAGATGTCTTGGAGATAATATCACCTATTTTCCTGAGATGTGAACTCAAATTAATTGACGGGGATGAGATAAAGACGAAGGTGGCGATATGAAGATTCCAGAGTCGGTAGAACAGGGTATAGAATACGTAAAAAGGGGTAAAATCGTATTAATATACGATGCAGCGGATAGAGAAGGCGAGACTGACTTTGTAATGCACGCTTCTGCAGTGACGCCCAAAGACATTGCTTATTATAGAAATGAAGGAGGAGGGCTTATATGCGTTGCTATTCATCCCCTTGCGGCTGATAAGCTTGGGCTACCACTGATAAGTGATATTTTGAGAAATGCGACTGGAGAGTTCTTTCCTCTAAGAAGAATGGTGGAAGAAAAGGGCGACCTTTCATATGATAAACGCTCTTCCTTTTCCCTCTGGGTGAATCATCGAGACACCTTCACGGGGATAACAGATATGGACAGAGCTTTAACGATAAAGAAGACTGGAGAAGCGGTGGAGAATGTACTGAACGGTAAATTCTGCGATTTTCACACGGAATTCCGAACACCGGGGCATGTCTCAATATTGAAAGCTGCAGATGGTCTGCTTGATGAAAGAAGAGGTCAGACAGAGCTTTCCGTAGTTCTGGCGTTGCTTGCGGGCATATCTCCTGCAATGGTAATCTGTGAAATGCTGGACACCGAATCTGGAGCTGCACTCTCAAAGGCAGATGCAATAACCTTTGCATCAGAGCGAGACACCGTTTTCATTGAAGGGAAAGAGATAGTAGAAGCATATCAGTCCATTCGATCTCTTCGCTACAAGTAGGTCTCCGTTCTCTAAATAGTTATATTTATCCTATCATTGCCAACACAAAACGCAACAGCGATTTCGGTTTTTGCTACATACATGAACCAAGCTACAATAAGAGCTGTACTAAGGAAAAAAGCTTCCTCTTTTGTCTCCCCTGCTGATATCTATCTGGTTGACACCAAATGGTTGTTTGACCTCACCATTAACGACGCAAGCTCGGTGCCGAGAACGAAAACAGCTTGTTTGTGCTCTTCTTTACTTCGATGCACCTGAAAAGGGGAAATGCCCAACTCATTGTACTTCGCGAAATTACAAGACAACTCGTTTTCCTCACAATACTTCTTTAATTGAGCCAATAACAAATGTAGATGTACCAACTCTTCTTTTTTCATGGTTACATATACCTATACATTATACCTATTTAAATGTTTATGTAGCGTCAACATGTGTTGACAACAGGTCACCATGTTTTCTGTTTTTCTACAAATGCTTAAGTATTAATATCCCCAAATAGACATCAGTATAGGCCGCTGTGGCTTAGGGGTAAAGCGGCTGATTCGTAATCAGCAGATCGTGGGTTCAAATCCCACCAGCGGCTTTGATGATGCAGACCAAAACAGAAAGCAAGACCACCTTACCGAAGGAAGGCAACTTCAGCGAGTGGTATAGCGAGATACTGAAGCGTGCCGAGATATTAGACATCAGGTATCCTGTAAAAGGAGTATATGTATGGTACCCGTATGGATTCAGACTGAGGAATATTATCTACACGATTTTAAGGTCTCTTATGGATAAGGAGCACGAAGAGGTGCTGTTCCCCATGTTGATACCGAAAGACGAGTTGATGAAGGAGGAGCAGCACATAAAAGGGTTTGAGGCGGAAGTTTTCTGGGTGACAAAGGGGGGCTGCACAGACCTGGATATTCCTCTTGCTTTACGCCCCACTTCAGAGACCGCGATATACCCCGTATTTAAAGTCTGGATAAGATCGCATCGCGACCTGCCTCTTCGGATATACCAGATTGTAAATACCTTTCGATACGAAACGAAGCATACAAGACCGCTCATTCGCCTGCGTGAGATAACCTCGTTTAAAGAGGCGCATACGGCACATGCAAATCGTACGGATGCCGAGGAGCAGGTAAGAACTGCTATGGCAATATACCAAAACTTCTTTGACCTGCTTGACGTACCCTATATAATCACGAGAAGACCGGCATGGGACAAATTCCCCGGTGCTGACTATACGCTTGCCTTTGATACACTCATGCCTGATGGTAGGACGATGCAAATCGGGACTATTCACCTACTTGGCGAGAGCTTTGCGAGAACTTTTGATATAAAATATGAGGATAAAGATGGCTCGTTACAGTACGTGAATCAGACCTGCTATGGCATCTCGGAAAGGTGCGTTGCCTCCGTGATTTCTATTCACGGTGATGAGCATGGTTTGGTGCTACCCCCGAAAGTCGCGCCCATTCAGGTCGTTATCGTGCCTATTGTATTTTCGAGTCAGGAAGGGGGCGGCGAAGTAAACAAGGCTTGTGCTGCAGTCTATGAAGAATTGGAAAAGGCAGGAATAAGAGCGCTTTTGGATGATTCTGAAGAAAGGCCGGGTGCAAAGTATTACCGGTGGGAGATGAAAGGTGTACCCTTGAGGATAGAGATAGGCCCTCGTGATTTGAGAAACAATAGCTGTGTATTCGTAAGAAGAGATGACTCCAATAAGGCGCAAGTTCCTCTTCGCGATGTCACACAAGAAGCGAAGAGAACACTGGAAGAAATCCAGTCTTGTATCCAAGAACGAGCATCCAAGACTTTATTCGCCAATATTTATGAAAGTAAAGGTAACGATGCAGGAAGCGAGGAGGAGATGATAACGCTGAAAAAGAAGGTAGAACAAGGCATCGTTTCTTTATTCCTGTGTGATAGCGAAAGATGCGGTAAGGATTTAGAGGAACGTCTTGAAGCGAGTGTGTTAGGCGAGCCAATATATGAAGTGCAAGAGAAAAGCGAAGGCAAATGCATTATTTGTTCGAGCAAAGCCAGAAGGGTATATGTTGCAAGGGCATATTGAACACATCTAATGCCCCTTTCATAACGAAAAACCGGTTCCCTTGCCTGTTTTTTCACCTTATAACGTTTTTGGTTGTTCACATTGACGTTAAAAGCGAAAGGTTTAACTTAGCATTCCACTAAAAATCTTCACTGAAAGAAGAGGGGGTGAAAGACGAGAAGGGATGGGAAATAATAAATCTTTGGTTACGCTTTCTTTTCGAAAGCAAGGTTGTCGGTGTCGTTCTTTGTTCGCGTAGCTTATGGCACGAAGTAATATAGTCACAGGAGGGACCCGGTATATCAATGGCGTTATAAGAAACGTCCGTAATATTAAGAGGAGGGAGCTTAAGCCCTTTTACAATGCCCTCCACGAAGCAGACTGTATCATTCTCGCTGGGGAGGGAAGGTCACAAAGCGCATTGTATATAGGGCTAGGGCAAATGGATAAGGATGTGAGAACGGTGGTTGACATTGATTTTCCGGGTAGCAACATACGGGATGCAGCGCCGGTCTTGGAGAAGAAGTACGATAAGATAGCACTGCTCGTCAATTCCGGCAGTGGCGAGACCTCAACTCCTAAAATAATGGTTAGACAACTTGCGGATTATATCGAGCGTACGAAGAGCGATAAATTCACTATAAACGCTCTTGTATCGAACACGAAATCCTCGATAGGACAGATAGGAGAGCGAGATTATGGTCACGTAGTCGAACTGACAGGGCGTGATACAAAATCTGAGACCACTAATGGCTTTCTCAAACACGGCATAATGAACGATGTCTATGAATTAGGTTCTCTATTGCTATTTCAGAAAATGAAGGAAGCAATAAACGGAAATAAAGATTATAAAATCGTATTTAGGAAGATAGAGACGGAATCAAAGGTCGTCGGCAAGATTGTGAATAAGTTTATCAGTTCTGATATTTACGAAGATGCAATTGACAATCTGGAGACGAGAAGTCGAATAACTATGGGCGGGGTGGGACCTGCGAGGCACGTTGCGAAGATGGCGGCGATACGTTTGCAGCATGTTAAGAGAGCGCTTGGCGATGAGGCTTATTTATCCGGGACTTTTGCACCAAGACCACGTGCTGGTGATATTTTATTTCTGATTTCGTTGTCGGGAGAGACCGAACCCCTTTTGGGCTGGTGCAAGGAGCAGAAGAAATTTGGAGGGCATGTTTATTCTATCGTGGGCAGGGAATCTACCCTATCGAAAAAATCAGATAGTTTCACCATAGAGAGCACACCTGACACGTTCTACGAGCGTGCAGCGTTTGCTCTTAGCCCACTTCCATTGCATTTAGTCGAAAGGCTGTATCAAAGGGGATTCATGCTACCCGAGTATATTTTGGAATGGTTGCGGGTGCAGCATTCGGTGACAGAATAAAATACAAAAAGGTAATTGTTTAGCTAACCACAAGATTTCGCAGATTTTCACGATAAAATATGACGCTGTAAGGTATAAAATGCAAAACTAACCGATATCCTGCGTCACGTACCATCTTCTTGTGTTAATCCGTAACTTCGACCATTTTTAGGAATATGTTTTTGTGTGATGGTTTTAGATGTCTTTTTT